>JAPLUI010000242.1 GCA_026397725.1 Verrucomicrobiota bacterium
GAACGGCATCGGCATGTAGGTCAGGCCGTCGCTCGCAAAGACTTCCAGTCCCGTCCGGTCGCAGTAGAGGGTGAGCCGCTGTTTGCCATCGCGCAACGGTGCCGACGCGCGATGATCATTCACGGCGAGTTCCTGTTTCTTCGCGTCATAGACAATCGTCGCCCCGCGCACGGTGAAAGCCACTTCACTCGCATCGCCCGGCTCGAACTCGGCACGCAGTTCCACCAGTTCGGCATTCACGTCCGCCAGCGGATTGGGGCTGTCGGAATTCAAGGTCATTGGGGCAAGTTTGTGCGTTCTGACGCGTAATGCCTCCAGTTCCTTCACCGGTGTCCAGGTCAGGCGCGGGCCTTCGGATGTGCCTGCCAGCTTGAGTTCGAGCGGGATCGTCATGGACTGGTTGAAGGGCATGCCCTTGGTTTCCGTCTGGAACCAGCCGATTTGAACGCGGCGACCGTCCTGCTTCGGAATGTCGCTAAAGGTCTGCGCCGCGTAAAAACCCTTCCCGCGATGGCCCAGGAGCTTGGCCGTTTCCGGCGTGAACTTCGTCCCGTCGAACGTGCCGATCATGTATTCGCTGCTCCCAGCGGTAAGCACCCATTTTTTGTTGGTCGCGTCGCCATCCACCGGCAGTTCGAAGAGATCCGGACACTCGGAGAAGCCGTCAACTTGGCTCATCACGGTCCAGTCTTTCAGATTGGTCGAACTGAGGAAGTGGATTGTATTGGCATTGTTGAGGCTGACGTAGAGGCACATCACCCATTTCTGTTCAGGCGCATACCAAAAGACCTTCGGGTCGCGGTTGCCGCGAGTAATTTGCTTCACCACCGGATTGCCGGAGTATTTCGTGTAGGTCCGTCCATCCGTGCTGAAGGCGAGGCACTGCAAGGTGGGATTTCCCGCCGACGTATAGATGAGCACATGCGCGGGCCGACCCGGCTTGCCGAAGCCGCTTGAATTTTCCCAATCCACCACCGCGCTGCCGCTATACATCGTCCTCAGATTGAGATCCTCCGGCGTGATCGCGTCGGACAGTTCCTGCCAGTGAACCAGATCGCGGCTCACGGCGTGCCCCCAATGCATGTTGCCCCAGCCCCACCCGTAGGGATTGTGTTGGTAGAAGAGATGATACTCGCCACGGTAGAACGACAAGCCGTTGGGGTCGTTGTTCCATCCGCGCTGCGGTGAAAAATGAAACTGCCCGCGCAAAGGCTCGTGATACAGATTATCCGCGCCTTGAATGGAATCGCTCGGTTCAATCAAACTCAACGCGGTGGAACCTTCCGGCGGCTTGTCCACCTGCAGCGTGACGGTCTTCCCGTGCCACGCGCTGACATCCATGAAGGCCCACCAGTCGGGTGCGTCGTCGGCCAGTTCAATGTCGCTCCTCACCTCGGCCTTGCCGTCCACCAGAGTGGTGACTACCCGCTTGGGTGCGCCGTTCTTGATGGGTAAGTTAAGATAACGGTTCTCGATCTTAAACTCGCGCTGGGCGTTTGCGAGCATTGCCGGCGGTTGGCGGTCGCTTTGGACAATGTTGGTTTCCGCTGCGCCGGCCAGGGCGGCACCGAGGTGAAGCGTCAAGGCGACGCCGATGACGGACCCGAAGAAGATGCGAGCTTTCATATGGCTGGTTGTGGGTGTGGGTGTTGATAGCAATCGTTCTAAGGTGTTTCCCAGGCGGACTTGAGTTCGTAAACCCTGAGCGAATTGATTTTCGCGCTACCGCCTCTGGCCTGAACTCCGACCGTGAGATCGTCGGCTTTCGACTGGAACGGCATCGGCATGTAGGTCAGGCCGTCGCTCGCAAAGACTTCCAGTCCCGTCCGGTCGCAGTAGAGGGTGAGCCGCTGTTTGCCATCGCGCAACGGTGCCGACGCGCGATGATCATTCACGGCGAGTTCCTGTTTAGTTCGGCTTTCACGTCCGCCAGCGGATTGGGGCTTTCAGGCTTCAAGGTCATCGGGGCAAGTTTGTGCGTTCTGACGCGTAATGCCTCCAGTTCCTTCACCGGTGTCCAGGTCAGGCGCGGGCCGTCCGGGGTGGTGGTGAGCTTCAATTCCACAGGAATGGTCATGGAGTTGTTGAAGGACATCCCCTTCGTTTCGGTCCGAAACCAGCCGACCTGGATGCGGCGCCCGTCGAGCTTCGGGATATCGCTAAAGGTCTGAGCCGCGTAAAATCCTTTTCCACGCTGGCCCCCGAGCCTGCTCTGCTCCGGCGTGAACCTGGTCCCGTCGTAGGTGCCAATGGCGTAAGCGCTGTCGGCGGCGGTGAGCACCCACTTCTTATTCGCAGCTTCGCCATCGACCGGCAGTTCGAAGAGATCCGGACACTCATAGAGGAAATTACCCCCTTCGTCGCCAGCCTTGGTGACGCTGGCCAGGGTCCAGTCGCGCAGGTTCGGTGAGGTCAAAAAGTGAATCGTGTGCTTCGTATCCCTCCGGCGCGATTCTGGAAAACCGACGTAGAGCGCCATCACCCATTGCTTCGTAGGTTCATACCAAATGACCTTCGGGTCACGGTTGCCAACGGTGATTTGTTTTAGAACGGGATTGCCGCTGAACTTGATGAACTGGCGCCCGTCGGTGCTGTAGGCGAGGCACTGCACGGCGGGATTGCCGGTGCCGGGGAAGCTGCCAGCCGCGGTGTAGATCAGCACGAGCGGCGGCTTGCCGTCTTTGCCGAATCCGCTGGTGTTGTTCCAATCCACCACGGCGCTACCGCTGAACATCGGGCCCATCTCGTCCGGCGCGAGCGCATCGCCCAGTTCCTCCCAATGCACCAGATCGCGACTCACGGCGTGACCCCAGTGCATATTGCCTATCGTAGCAAGCCAGCAATAGGGACTGTGCTGATAGAAGAGATGATACTCGCCATCGAAATAGACCAGCCCGTTGGGGTCGTTATTCCAACCGCGACGCGACGAGAAATGAAACTGCCCGCGCAACGGCTCGTGATACAGATTCTCCGCGCCTTTAATGGAATCGCTTTGTTCAATCGAACCGAGCGCCGTGGAATCGGAGGGCAGCGCGTCCACCCGCAACGTGACGGTCTGGCCGCGCCACGCGCTGACATCCATGAAGGCCCACCAGTCGGGTGCGTCGTCGGCTAGTTCGATGTCGTTCCTCACCTCGACCTTCCCGTCCACCAGCGTGGTGACTCGCCGCTTGGGCGCACCGTTCTTGATGGGCAAGTTAAGGTAACGCCTCTCGATTCTGAACTCGCGATGGGCGTTTACGAGGATGGCCGCCGCTTGGCGGTCGGGCGGGACGATGTCGGTTTCCGCAGCACTGGCCAAGGCTGCTCCAAAGTGAAGCGTCAAGGCTCCGGTGAGGAGGGTGATAAGTTTCATGTTTCTTGCTGTTTGAACTGGGCTGATCAGTGATTAGGAATTGGCCGCAAGACATCTCCAACGGGGTACACCACAACATCTTTCTCGCGTTCATGTGGACTGACGATGAGTTTCTTGATCTTGCCCACCCGGAAGCTGCACTCGATCGTCGTTTGGTTCGGGGCGTGGAGTTTGAAGTCAACGTCCCAGTCCTTCGGCCAGGCCGGCAGCAGCAGGATGCGGTCACCGATCGTTTGCATCAACATCTCCTGCAGGCCAATCATTCCGCTGCCACCCCAGTTGTGATCCGGCACCCAGTCGTGGCCCGGCCCCCAGAAAGTGGGGAAACGACGCGGGCTGTTCTCGAGCTTGCGCACGTTGTAATCCGCCGCTTCGGCAGTTAATCCCATGCGGGCAAAGAAGATTCCATCCTGATGCCAGCTCTGCACCATGTTCTTCGCGAAGGTGCCGTGCTTCCAAGTGTTGCGGAAAACCTCCATGTCGTCGCGCCCCAACGCAAAGCGGTCAAAGGGAAAGAGCGGATAGAACTGCGGACATTCACTGTTCGCATAGCGCTGCCAGCTTTCGGCCGGCTGAAGAATGCGATTCCCTTGTTCCTCTCCGTAGGGGTAAGCAGGCAACCGCTTCAGATAGGCCCGGTAATAGCGCTTGTCCGTGGGAGTCACCAAGCGGTCATCAAGGGCCAGCAAGGATTCCAAACACGCGGACAGACCGGCAATCAGATCGCTGGGGTTGCGAGCACCCCGATAGGATTCGCAGGACGTGGACGGGAAGATTACCAAGCGGCCATTGGCATCCAGTGGTTGCCCAGAGCGGAGCCGCCAGCAGGCCTGATAATGCTCATCAAAGAATCGCACCGCCTGCCGGATAAAGGGCAGGTCGGGCTGGAGGTCACCGCCGAAAAAGCGATGGTGCTCCAGCATCATATAGGCAAACTCGAGTTGGGACTCCCAATGGTAGGAAGCCGCGCCGTTTGCTTGCACGCCACGTTCCACCAAGAGCCGCTGGTTCTGCGCCGTAAAGCTGCCGCCGCCCCAAGCCCGCCAGTCCGGACCATACGGTTGGCCACCCACCAACGACGAGTCGAAAGTGAAATTGCCGCCGTTGAATTTCGTCGGGTATTCGCCGCGCACATTGCAGCCCAGTTGATACCGGAACAGTTGGTAGTTGCGGGCGATCTGCCACCGCTTGTCGTTTTCATCGGGTTGGTCCGGGGCGATGACGATATGGCTGCGCCGCCAGAAATTTGCCCACCATTGAACAGTCGCTTGCCGAGCGTCCTTGAGGCTGGGCTTCCGAGCCGCATTCTCGGCGGCGAGCGCGTCTTGCCACTGCTTGAGGGTGTCGGTCTGAGCCACATGCGTAACGACCTGCAGGTGGTGCTCCCGCGCAGTCCGGGCGGACTTCAAACGCCAGGCCTTGAAGGGGGTGTGCTGATAATTCCCCTCCGCCGTGCCGTCGTCCACAAATCCGTTGCCGGACATCACACCCCCAAAGGTGCGGCCCTTTTGGGTGTTCACCAGTTGGTCCCTGTCCTTCTGCAAGCCCTGCTGGCGCACGATGTAATCGAACAGCAACTTGTCGTCCTGATTGCGGTGACGGAAACACACCGCGTTGCCTTCGTGGCGCACGTCGTCCCGATAGCGAATGATCTCGCCCGGATACGTTTCCCAGCTAAAGCAGCCGAAGCGCGCCCCTTTGCCTGGGTTTTCCGGCAGAATCTTGTCTGCCATGCGCCAGTTCTCGTAGGCGGCGTTCACGACCACCGGCTGGCTGGCCTCAATCTCGACATGCACCACCGATCGATGCACCTCGACCCAGACCTTGATCGTTGTTTGCAACCCCGCCAGTTCGCCGGCGATCTCGACATAGCCTTCGCGCAGTTTGAGTTCCTGCCGGAATGTCGCACCCGCGGCGAATGGATTGGGATCCAGCCGCACCCGCAGCCGACCTAGTTTTAGATATTCATTGTTCTCGTCGAAACAGCCGCTGCGCTGCAGATAACAGAGCATTTCACCGTTCTCCACCCAGACATTGAGACCCAGATCGCCGCCGCCGCAGGGCATGGACTCACTGGCGTTCAGGCTCGGCTTGGTCCAGACAACATGGTAAGGCTTGAGCCACTCCAAATCATCCGCCGCGGAGGGCCGCAGCAGTTCGGACGGCGACGCGTGCACGGCGGTGAGCAACGCGCCCGACAGCAGGATTCCCCTGGTGAAGACCCCGCTGTTCATCACCTTTCGCTTTCCGGCAATCCGGGGCAGTTGCGCGTCGTCAGGTTCTTGACGTTGGTCTGGCGCAGCGTGGCAACTCCCGCCGGCTTCGGTGCCTCGAAACCATCGAGCGTGAACCCGTCCACGTCGGACGCGACGATGGATGGGCGTTCATCCGGGTGTTCAAATTCGCACTGCACATTTTTGAAGACCAGGTTTTTGGCATGGCGGATGTAGAAACCCGCCGCCGGTCGCCGCCCCAGGTTGCGCGGCGAAAAACCCTCCGGATGCAGCGGCGGCACAATGTCGGCTTCGGATGCCAGCCCCCCTCCCGGATAGGTGATCTTCACATTCTCTATCGTAACATTCTCGATGCTCGATTCCGGCAGGCCGGAAATCGTGCTGGTAAACACCGTCTTTTCCCGTGCTGGCACGCCTTTGGCGGTCACGTTCATGAGATGGACATTCTTGATCTTGCCGATTTTTTTGTTTGGATCGCCGCTGCGCAGACGGTCTGAGATGAACATGAAAATCGGCGACGCCGAGCCGCGAATGACAATGTTGCGGAAATTCACGCCGTCAATGACGCCGCCATCATTCATGCTCATGCCAATGCCAGCCTTCCCTGCGAAACCGACCTCGATGTTCCAGAAATTGCAGTTGCGGAAATCACCGGCCGTTTCGGAGCCGAACTGCAATGCGTTGCACCGGGATTCCAGATAGCAGTCCCAGACATAAATGTTCTCAGTCAATATCTTCCGGCCCAGCGCGTAATCACTTTTCACTCCGATGGTGTCGTCCGCGCAATCGGTGAAGCGGCAATTGCTGATCTGCACGTTGCGGCAGCCCATCAGGTCCACGCCGTCCCGCGATTGGTTGATGCGAATATTGTCCATGGTGACGTTCTCGCAATCGTTCAGCAGATAGATGAAGTGACCGCCTTTCTCGTCGTGCGTAACATTCCTGAACAGAAGGTTCTTCCCCATGACGACCGTCACGAGTTTGTCCCCGCCTTTTGGAGAGTCACCTCGGATGATTGAGCCGCCGTTGAGTTTGCCACCTTCAATGGCGAAATTCTCAATGTTTTCCCCCCACATGAGCGAATTATGGAAGTGGCTGTGGCCGAAGTCCTGATACTGGTCGAACGGATTCGGCTCCGGGGGGTCGAAGTTTTCCATCGGTCCGCCGAAGATCACCGCCGCTTGGTCCAACAGCAGTCGGACGTTGCTCATGATATGAATGGACGCGGCGGAGTATTTCCCCGCCGGGAAGTGTACCGTGCCGCCACCGCCGCCGCTGCACGCGGCGATGGCTTTATTGATGGCAGGAGTGTCGTTGGTGACGCCGTCGCCCTCGGCGCCGAAATCCTTCACTTGGTATATCTTGTCGGGAAATTTCGGGATTGGGAAATTCGGTGGGGTGCAGGGATTTTCCGCAGCGTGAACCGGCTGCAGGGCCAGGCCAACAGCAAGTGCAAGTGACGATATTTGGTTCATTGTGCGGGGTGCCGGTATTTGTTGATGCTCTTTGGAAACGACCCGTGAGACGCTGCCCAACCTCACGGAGTATACTGGAGGCGGCCGAAGATTCTGGGTTCGCTTCCCATTGGTATGCTAATCGTGACGAGGTCCGGGGCGGTGCCTTGCTCGTCAACCGAAATGATTACTCCGTTGACTCCGTCCACCAATGTCGCCCAATTCGTCAAGTCCGTGCTGGACTGTGGAACAATGTTGAGGAATTCGGCATCATCCCGGCGCAAGTATGTCAGCACGAAGTTTCCACCAACTACGCTCGGCTGGATGTGCGGTGCGTCACCGGCCAGTGGATTTCCGTCCAGGAAAAATTCCAAGACGTTGGCCACTCCATCGCCATCTGGATCGGCGGTCGAGGCAGGATCGGTGGGGGAACCGGGACCACCCGTGAGCCCTTTGGAGTAAGCCCAGTCATCGTAAGGTGAGATAACGGCCCGGCCGGCGCCGCCGTTCCACAACTGGCCAATCTCGGCCGCCGACAAGGCGCGACCCCAGATCGCCACATCGTCAATTTTGCCCGGCCACTGACGGGCCATTGGTGCGTTATTATAGGGATTCGAATTACCCGGGTTGTTGCCGATCAGCAAGGGCGTAGCCACGTTTTCCAAGTTGGGTGCGTAGCCGGTCATCACCTTGGCTCCGTCGTACCAGAACTCGGTATGTTTGTTATCCGCGATCAGGGCAATGTGGTGCCAGACCGCCGGGTCAGTGGCCGGAACGACAGCGGGCATGTCCACACTGAGGCCGTTGCCAACATTGTACCAGAGCCAGGGGTTGCCGCCGGCGTGAGCGATGCGCCAAGTGTTACCGTCGCCCTTGGCGATTAGCGTCTTCCAATCCCAATTACCACCCGCGGGCGTTGTGTCCTGCGTGAACCACATCGAAACCGTCCAGAACTGCGGTCCGTTGAGGACCGGAAGGAAGTCAAACGCGTTTTCGGCACCGTTGACCAGGAGATGGCCCGACCCATTGAACCGGGCCGAGTTCCCGAATTTACCCGGGGCGGAAACGACACCCGAGCCTTGGACCGTCGTGGTGAACCCGTTCACGCCGCTGTTGACGGCGTTGAAGTCGGCATCCATCGGGAAATACGCCAGCATTCCGAAACCGAATCCCAGGTCGGCGACCAGGGGTGGGTATCCCAAGGCGAGTTCCACGTTGTCCGGCATCCCATCGCCGTCCGTGTCTGCCAGGGCAGGATTTGTCAGATAGGTGTTGACCTCCTGGCTATCCGTCAACCCATCTCCGTCGGTGTCAACCAGAAGCGGATTTGATCCTGCGGTGAACTCCCGCCCGTCATCCAACCCGTCTCCGTCCGTATCGGCAACCTTTGGATCGGTTGCATGGGACTGGAATTCCTGGAGATTGGTTAGTCCGTCGCCATCTGCATCGGCGGCGGCATCATCGGTGTTCGGATCGAGTCCGAATTGCTTTTCCCACCAGTCGGGCATGCCGTCGCCGTCCGTGTCCGCACCGATCAGCGTGTCAATGGCAGTTCCGATGCCGGAGTTGTAGATACTCGCAATCTCCGTCGGGGACAACGCGCGGCGCCAGATTCCCACATCGTCGATCTGTCCTTTCCACCTGCGGTTGAGGGCACCGGAGTTTTCGCCGATGAACAGGCGCTTGTCGGAGTTCCGCAGGTTAGGGACCGTGCCGCTCTGCTGGAGCACACCGTCAACCCAGAGTTCGGCGGTGTTTAGATACTTGGAGACCAGGACCACATGATGCCAGACATTCGTGTCAATGGTTGGGTAGCCGGCACCACCACCGACAACCGCAAGATCGCCGCCGCCGCCGTTGGCTTGAAAGAAGTTGTTGGTGCCGTTGCGGGTGATGCGCCAGGTGTCCGTGTAATCTCCCTTGGCGATCAGGCATTGGTTGCTGGTGTCCAGAGCGCTGGCCTTGCACCACAGCGAGACGGTCATGGACTGGGCACCGCCTTGGAAGTCAAAGACGTTTTCCATCCCATTGACGCTGAGATAGCCCGCTCCGGTCAACGTGGCCGCGTTGCCGAATTTGCCGGTGGTTCTGGTGACTGTGCCCACCGGGCTCGCGGTGACGGTATTGGCCCTGACCGGGAGCGCATTGTTGTAGAATGCCTGATTCACTCCGCTGTTGAAGTCATTATCCATGGGCATGTTCAGCACCAGTCCGAAATCCAGTCCGGTGTTGGCAACTGCCGGGTTGGTGCCCAGGACGAGTTCCACAGGGTCATTGATGCCATCGCCGTCGGAGTCCTTGCGGGTCGGATTCGTCCCGTAGGTGTTGATCTCCTGGCCATCCGTCAGCCCATCGCCATCGGTGTCCGCAACGAGCGGATTGGATCCGGCCGCGAACTCCTGCCCGTCGGTCGCCCCATCACCATCCGTGTCAGCGACTTTCGGGTTTGCACCGTGGGCGTTGAATTCATTGATGTTAGTCAGTCCGTCGCCCTCAGGGTCGCCGTCAGCGCCATTGTCTCCGGTGGCGTCGTTCGGAGCGAGCCCATACTGGGTTTCCCACCAGTCCGGCAATCCGTCACCGTCCGTATCCACAAAGATCAGCGAGTCAATGACAGTCCCGGTGCCGGTGTTCCAGATCTGCCCGATCTCTGCCGCGGACAAAGCGCGCCGCCAGACCGCCACATCGTCGATTTTTCCGTTCCACTTGCGACCGGTTGACTGGGGATTTTCTCCGATGAACAAACGATATGTTGAGTTCCCCAAGCTGGAGGCCGCATTGGTACCCTTGAGCACACCATCCACCCAGAACTCAGCCCCTACACCCGGTCTGGCAACGAGCACCGCGTGGTGCCAAGTAGGGTCCGGCGGGCTGATGACCGGGGTGGTGGCCGAGGTGTCTCCCGAGCCACCATTGCCGGATAGATAGCTGTTGCCGCCGTTGCGGCTGATGCGGAAATTGTTGCTATCCCCCTTGGAGATCAAAGTTTGCCAGTTACCGCTCCAAGCGTTCACCGTGAACCACAGGGAGACCGTCATGTTCTGGTTGTTGAGGAAATCGAACAGGTTTTCATCCCCATTGACGCTGAGGTAACCGGCATTGCTTAAACTCAGCGCCTCCCCGAATTTGCCGCCGCCACCTGTGGTTAGGGGGGCCACGCCGACCGGAGTCGCCGTCGCTGGACCGGGCGCAACCACGTTCACGCTGCTGTTGTAGTCTTTATCCAAAGGCAGATTCATGAGCAGCCCGAAACTGAATCCCGTGTTGGCAACCAACGGATTGGTGAGGGTGATGCTGACTTCCGTGTAGTCGGTCGCGCCATCGCCATCCGTGTCCTTGAGGAGCGGATTCGTGAGGTAGGTGTTGATCTCCGCGCCATCCGACAACCCATCGCCGTCGGTGTCCGTCACGAGCGGATTGGTTCCAGCGGTGAACTCCTGTCCGTCCGTCGCCCCGTCGCCGTCCGTATCAGCAAGCTTCGGATTGGTGGCCCGTTGCCCGTTGTAGTTTTGGTATTCCTCAAGGTTGGTCCGCAGGTCGCCGTCGGGGTCACCGGCAGCGCCATTATCTCCGGTGGAGTCGTTTGGATTGAGCGCGTATAGATTCTCCCACCAATCCGGCAACCCGTCGCCATCGGTATCCAGAGCGGGCGTCTCCGCGATCACCGTGGCCAAATTCTTCCCATTCACGCTGCCTTTGGTGTAAATATTGCCAATTTCGGTGGGCGTCAGCACCCGGGTCCACATCGCCATATCGGCTATATCCCCGCCCCACGGACGATTTCCACCCGCGTTTTCTCCGATCAGCAACTCGTTCCAGGTAGTGTTGTTGCGGAGCACACCAGTCACAGGCTGGGAACCAATCTGAACGCCATCCTGCCAAAATTGCTCGTTGCCGTTCACAGCATCGTTAATGCAAACAATATGGTGCCAGTTCCCATCATTCACGGGGTAAGCAGCGCCGCCTGAAACAGCCGTGGTGTTGGTGCCATTGCCACCCACAAATTCCAGCCAATTATTGTCGCCGGCACGGGCGAGCCGATAATTGGACGCGTCGTTACCGTGAGCGAAAACGGTCTCCCAGGTCTTGGTGAGATTGGTGATCCGGATCCAAACCGAGACCGAGAGGCTTTTCCCCGCCAGGAAGATGTCGGCAGTGGCCGGGACCGTGATGTAGCTGGGTTGGGTCGCGTTGTTACAGTGGACGAAATTGGTTGTCCCACCAGGCCCGCCGCTGGCCACCAGACTGGTCCCGGTCCCGGGCGTCCCGTTGTCTTGCGCGGTACTGCCAGCGCCAAACAACGTGGAGGCATGGTCATTGTAATCGGTCTGAAAGTCCCAGTAGTTCACCAATTTGGTGCCGAGATCCTGCCCAAAGGTGGCCATGGAGGAAGCGCCAAGGCCGCAGACCAAGGCGAGCAATAAACGACGATTTGATGATTCAATGGTTGATGATTTCATGTTCGTTAGGAATTGGAGTTTGAACTATTCTGATGGGAATTTGCCGCTCAGGGTGGCGCAGAGTGCAATTCCCACTTGAACTCATTTCTCGGGATGTGGAAGAGAAAGCTGACTTACGCTGTTAAGCCGACCTGCAATGGATCATTCGAATGATCACCAAAATGGCTGGCCCGGCACCAGCTCGTTGGTCAGCGCTTCCATGAGAAAATAATCGCCCCAACTCGCATAGGCATTCCGGCCCCGGCCAGCCCCGTCGCCCACCTGGGCTTGCCGCAGCAAACCCGGGCAGGAGGCATCAAAGTCCAGGTATTCCTGGCTGCAGAGCCGGGCCAGCATGCGCCGCGCGGCCGCCCGCAGCCCGGCCTCTGCCGGTTGATGCCGGAGCAATTCCTGAATCCCGCACACGGCGATGGCCGCAGCCGAGGAATCCCGCAGCGGATTCCTCGCCGGGGGCAGTTTGAAGTCCCAGGCGGGAATCGCGGCGGCGTCCAGGTTCGCCACGAACTTCCGCGCCAAGTTGAGCGAAGTCTCCAGGTATCTCGGATCGCGCGCATAACCGTAGCTCAGGGCAAAGCCGTAGATGGCCCAGGCCGCCCCGCGTGCCCAATGCGAGTCCACGGAGTAGCCGCAGTAGTTGTTCGGCCCCAGCGCTTGTCCGGTTCGCGGGTCGAACCGATAGGCATGGAACACCGAACCATCGGCACGCACCAAGTGCCGCAACGTGGTGTCGGCATGCCGGGTGGCGGCGTCGCGGTAACGCCTGTCCCCACATTGGTCGGACGCCCAGAACAGCAGCGGCAGGTTCATCATCGAGTCGATGATCGTCAGCCCCGCGTAGTCGGTCCCCTGCTCCTCCATCCGGCCCCAAGCCCGGAGGTATTGTCCTTGGGTTTCAAACCGTCCTGCCAGCACGGTCGCCGCCCGCAAGGCCGTTTGGCGATGGGCCGACTCGCCCGTCAGTTTGAACAGCGCGACCGAGTAGAGCGAATAGAGAAAGCCCAGGTCGTGCATGGTGTCGCGCTCATGTTCATAGACTTTCAGGCGATAGTGCGGAGCCAGCCGCTGGACCTGCTGCAGGAAAAAGCCCTCCCCGGTTTGCCGCCAGGCCAGGAGAGCCATGCCGGTGAAAAAAGAACTGGTCCAGTTACTGATGTCATAAAACCCCTCCGGGAAAGCGAAGTAATTACCGTCAACCGCCCAGGCGCCGGATTTGGGTTCATCAGCCAGTCGGCGGATGTTGCGCCGGGTCTTTTCGATGCAGAGGGCGAAGGCCGGCTCGACCTCCGGCAGCCGGCACGCGGTCGGGTCCCGCAATTCTGAACTGCCTTTCGGTTGCGAAATCATGGTGTCCCGCTTCATACCCGGAACACCGCCTCGAGCAACACCCAAGACACTTTCCCTGTTAAGGCTGATGTTTGCCTCGCCCAATTCGGAGAGCCTGCCTGAAAAATGGAGGCGACGCTTCCGGGCGGCGACGCTTTTCCGAAGCGTCCGGGCGAATGAACAGAGAATGGGTGAATCGTAGCGGCTGAACATTCGCCTCTCATTCTCGCGGACCGTTCGGAAATAGGCCCGGTCCATGGTGGTTCCTGCGTCAATTCGGTGATTTCATGGCCGAACTCGTTCTCGCCCACCATGATCTTCTCCACACTTTCGTGCTCGAAGCTCTCGAACGCTTTCTTCCATTCACCGGACGGGTCATACCAGAAGACCAGCCGATGCCGGTGGAAGCAGAGGTTCAGGCTGTCGTGGATGCGTTTGTCGGACATGGCTTCAAGGGTTATTCAGGAATCCGAAGAGTCCCGATGAGAAAGATAATCGTAGTCCCAGCGAACCAGTTGGTTCAGTTCGGCGACCGTCAAAACAGCTTCGGAAACCGGGCTACATTCCTTCACCACGAGGCCGCACTCCGTAAAGATGTTCTCCAGGTCAGCGGCGGCGGCAATGGCAGCGGCCAGTTGATCCCGGTCGTCGTAAACCCTTGATTTCATCAGGAGGTAGCAGGCCAACCTATATTGTTGGCCTGTCTCCAACTCGTTGAACGGGGCCACGCGCAGCAACAGCTCGGAATACAGAGCATGATTTCGTTTCAGCCACTTGCCGATGGCCTTGGCTTTGGGCTGGAGCGCGGCGTTGAAGCCATCGGGAAACGCGATGCGCGTGTATCGTTTCGCCAGCCAGTCGAGCACATGCCGGATGGTCCCCGGCACCAGGCGGACGGATGCTTCGGCTTCCCGATCCGCCAGAGTGACACGGGGCAACACCACTTGGTTCCAGGCCCATGCCTCAAGCCAATTTCCCTCCAGGGATTCGAAATGAAACAGCCGGGGACTTCTGCCGTGCATAAACTCCGGCTTGCCTGCGTCAATCGACTTCAGCAGCAGGATGACGGCGGAAGGTTCGTTGCGCGGATCATGATGGACGAGATCACAGCTTTGGGTCACCACCAGCGCATGGTCTTCGCCGGAGGCGGACGAACCGTCTGGCAAAGATTCCAGAAGAACAGCCGCCGGGACGACGCACCCCTGTCGCCATCCGCGCTCCCGAATCCGCTTTCCGAGGTCTTGCACGCTTGCTCAGGTTTCTTCGATGTTCGTGCGGGCGGATGGCAGGCGCGAGTTTTTCTCCGCCTCCCTGACATGTTCCGGCAAGTCTCCCCAGTTCTCATCACGGATAATCTCGAGAATGCTGCGGTGAAGCGGTTTGATCCCCGGCTTCCCCGCCGCAAGAATCTCAAGGAATGCACGCGCATCCTCGCACCAGGTCGCGTGCCTCTCCCCGAGCAATGCGGCGACCCGTGCCCGGTTGGCCGCATGAACCCAGCGACACCGGGCCAGGGGCGTGCCCGCCGCCGCCAGCCAAGCGCCGGCGAGACCGGCGAGCTTGCCAAGCTGCGTCCTCGCCCCCGCCCGCATAGTCTTGCGCTCATCGAGCCAATGATAGAGCGCCGACCGGGATACGCCCATCGCTTGGGCCAGTTGGCCTGCCGTGAGCGAGAGGACATGCTTGACCTCCAACAGGGAATCACGATCCGTTGGCGCGATCCTGGCTTCCGGCGCCTTGGTTGACAGGCTTTTGGGGCGCTGAATGCTCAAGGCGTAAAGGTCCTCCGCCGGTGCCCGGGGAAACTCGGGCAAGGCTCGCTCCAGCCAGGCGACATTTGAGCCGGTGGCGCGGTTGCCGTCATCCGACAGCCAGGCGAGCAAGCCGATGCCGCCAACCACCAGCGGCGACCCGCGACGGATTTGGGGAGTGGTCAGGGTTGTTGCCATTGTTCAAGCGCGTGGGGGGTGACGGAGCTGCGAAACGCCAGTTCCACGCCATCGTGAAGCTGCGCCAGATGATCCAAAGTGGTCTGCCGCTCATAGGGAAAGTGGCTCTCGGAAAAATGATCGAAGTCGAGCATTACGAACGATTGCTGTTTCACGGGGGTCACCGGGAATGCCAGATCGCAGGGGGTCAGGTCCGGCGGCAGAATGATGCCTTGGGGAACAAGGCTCGCGCGGATCCTCACGCTGCTGCCATCGGGGCCGGAAAGCTCGGTCGTGGAATGACCGAGCTGCCTCTTGAAACCACCGAATCCAGCCATGCCAAGCAGCTCCGGCTGAACCCAATCGGCGATGCTCCCATCCGGTGGGCAATCCACGATGTCGATGTAGCGGAGTCCGCAACGTAGGACTTCGTTGACTTCGAGGCGGTCCGCCACAGTTGTAAGGGCCAACTCGAACAGTTCATGAAGGTGTTCGTAGGTGCTGTAAGCGGTGGTTTGCACCACCACGGCGTCCTGATCGACTAAAATCGAGGTCCGGTTGGCCGCATCGTGGAACTCCCACTGCTTCTTGACTTCCGCAAGTAGTTTGGAATCCTCGGTTTTGACAATCCGGTGGGGGATTATCCGCGTCCGGACTTTCGGGAATCCATTCTTTCTCAAAGACTCATGGATTTCCGGGAGGTAGCCTTCAACGGCCAGAACAGGGTCAAACTGAACCGCCCCAAGGACGAAAACCAAGGGCGAACGTGGCAGGATTAGAGCTTCTCGTTTACGGTGCACGGCGAAAAGTGGACATGAAAGTTTACAGAATCAACCAAAAAGCGTCAGCCGTAGGAATTTTCGTCTTCTTTCGCCGCCAGGCCCGGGATGGGGACTACGGCTCGGCAATACCGCGCCAATCGTTGGCTTCTTACGTCACCCTGCGGCTCAGTTCCTGCGGTCCCGCTGGTTCTCCGGCAGCAATCCTGCGTGAACGCCGATCTTGAAAATCAGGACAAACGCTCCCCGGTGCGGCTGGAGCGGGTCGCCGGCAGCGGCACCAGCGCCCTGAGCAGCTTGCGCAGGCACCGGAACGTCCGGCTGACCTGCTCGTATTCGGCTGGTGAGTGGTGGCGGAATGCGGGACCGTGCGGAACACGGCCCCTGCTTGGGGAATCTTCAGACGGGTTCCGAGCCGGGGCACGGCTGCGCTTGCCGTGCTTCCCGCGCCTCCAACCGCCGTCCGATGAGTCGCGCCACCACTCCGATGCCGGCCAGCAGTGTCCCGCAGAACAGGATGCAAAGCCGTGCCGTCACCGAATTGGGGATCAGCAACAGAAGGCAGATAAAACCGCCATAGACCAGGGCCTGAGTGCCGACCACGCGATACTGGATGCTGTCCCGGGCATAGGCCGGGCCGTGCTCCACCGCAGGATCGATGGGCGTTTTCATCTCCTTGAAAAATCGCTCGACCTGCGCCACGTAGGCGCGGTTGTCCCGGCGGTAGAACCACATCGTGCCGAAGAACCACGAGACGCAGACGACCAGGAGGACGGCCGTGGTCACGGCAATGTTGAGATCGGCCAACTCGCGCGGGGTGAACGGCGTCGCCGGAGCAAACCAGCGGTTGAGAAAGGGCTCCGTGACCACCACCAACCGCAACAGCACGGAACAGGTGAAGCCCACCACCATCGTGCTCCAACCGGCCCAGGGCGGAGTCCGCTTGACGAACATGCCCAGAAACAACGGAACGGTGGTCGGGATTTGCACCGAAGCCGCGGCCAGGAGCATCAGGTCGAACAGCGAGAAGCTCTTGAGATTCTTGAAGCCCAGCGCCACGCCAATCCATAGCAACCCATAAACCACCGTGAACCAGCGGCCGACCAGAATCTGGCGCGGTTCCGACGCGTCGCGACGAATCACGCGGATGTAGAAGTTTCGCACAAAGATGCCGGAGCCGATGCTGAGCTGGCTGGTCATGGTGGCGACGCTGGCGGCAAAAATCGCGCTCACCAGCACGCCCAGCAGGCCGCGCGGCAGCAAGGTGGTCGCCATCGCCACATAGCTGGCCTCGTGCGGATTGTTGAGGCTGGGAAACTCGGCCGCCAGGTTCGGGTGGAGGACGGTCGCGGCCACGGCCGGGATCATCCAAATCGGCGCCAGGAACAGGAACCCGGCGATGGCCACCAGGGTCGCACGCCGGGCATCGGCACCGTTCTTCACATACACGTATTTGGCCGCCCCGAACATCATGCTGTTGTTCTGAACCAATTGGTTGAACAACAGGGTCACCCCGAACAGCAGCAGAATCCAGGGCCGCTCAAACAAGGTCCAATCCAGGTGCTGGCGCGGCAATTTCTCGAGCAGACCGCTCAGGCCGCCCACCTGCGGGTGCCCAAGGCTCAGCGCCGCCATCACCAGCGTAATGCCCAGGATCAGCAGCAACTGGACGAAATCGCTCGCCGCCGCCGCCCAGGCTCCGCCGCACAACGTGATCAGCGTGACGGTCGCCGCCAGCACGAAAATCAGCAGGGTGATATTGATGCCGAACACGCTGTTCATGAAGACCGAGATCGTGTAGAGCGCCAAGCCACCCATGATGACATTGAACGGCAGTGGCAGCCATGTGAACACCTGCTCATTGGCGTCGCCGAAGCGCTTGCGCACCCCCTCGATCTTGGTAATGATCCGCATCTGGCGGAACCGTTCCGCAGTGACGAAATAGGTGAAAACCAAGCTCACAATGTTGCAGAAGAACAGCAACAGGAAGAAGGTCCCCGTCTCGTAGGCCTTGGCCGCCCCGCCGGTAAACGACCAGGCTGAGAACGAAGTCATGAGCACCGAACTGCCCACCACCCACCACAACATCCCGCCGCCGCCGCGGAAATAATCGCTGGCCGTCCGGCTGAAGCGCATGAACACCGGCCCCATGCTGAGCATGAAACCCAGGTAAAACGCCAGTGCGAGGTAGTCGTAACCGCTCATGTGGATCTCGGCAGCGCCAGCCCGGCCAACCCGTGCAGCCGGCAGGCAAGCCACCTCTGCTGGAGTTCCCGGGATCTAACCTTCATGGTGCTGCGGGAGAGAGTTGCCGTCCTGCCACAGGCTTTCCACCAAAATGCGGCAGGGCGCGGCCGGCTCACCGCGCTCGTTCACATTGATTTGCGCCACCAACTGCTCGACCGCAATCCGCCCGATCGCCGCGGAATGCTGATTGATGCCCGCCTCGACCGGCACGTCGTAAATACTGGTTCCCGCCACTGCCACCTGCTCGGGGATGCGGAAACCCAACTCGCGGATCATGCGCGGGACCTGTGGCACGCTCGTCAAAATGGCGTCCGGCCGGTGTTGGTCCATCCAATGTGCCAAACTCTCGCGTGCGGTGGCCGACTCTTCGCGATAGCTCGTTTCATCCGTCATCAGTGGCGGGATGGTGTCCTTCAATTTGAACAGCTTCTGGGCCGCGTAGAACCCTCCCGTATAATTGCCCCCCAGCCGCCTGTCAAAATCGTCGCAGACCACCAGTCCAATCCGGTGGTAACCGTATCGGACCATCGTTTGGAGGGCCATCAACACGCCGCGCAAATGGTCGGCCGTGACCAGGTGGGAATCGGGAGTGCGCACCGATTGTCCGAACCGGATCACCGAAAACTTGGACCAATCGAACTCCCCCCACTCGGGCGGGGATTGGTGTGGTGGAATGAGCAGTCCCCGTACCCCGCGGGTCTCCAGGATTTGCTGGAAGCGCCGGGCCGAACAGTCCTCCGCCCACCGGATTTCATCAAGGTGGTAGCCAAACCGCTCCGCAGCCTGCGTGGCACCCTGCCAGTAGGCCTCGAACTCCTTGTGTTGTTGGCGCAGCCGCTCCGGTTGGTCCCAGTGGTTGATCCAAGCCAACGAGCTTTGGATGCGGGCCGAGCGCTGGCTGTGCCGATACACCGCCAGCGAGGACAACAACGGGTCAGGCTGGTAACCCATTTGCTCCGCGACTCTCCTGACCTCCTCGCGCCGCCGCACGGGAATGGACGGATGATTGCGTAGTGCCAGCGAAATCGTCACGTGCGAAACGCCCACCCGTTCCGCAACATCGCGCATCGTAACTCGTTTGCCATCCACCCGACCCAGCATAGTGACTGTTCTTGGCCGCGCAACAGTTTTTCGGCAAGAGCTGCCAGTTCGCTTCTGCCGCCCGACGACAGGAGTGTCGTCGCTCCCTATTTCGGGCGCCAGCGGACCAAGTGAGTCAGGAGATCCGCAATTTCCGGAGGTCACGGGTTTCCTCCGGATGAACGCGGGGCCGTCGCTGATGGAGCGGCGGCACCCATGTTTCCTGACCTCTGACCCCTGTCCCGGAATCGCGCCATCTTGGATCACGCCCCGGGCTGGACGGAGCGCCGGTAGGCATCGGGGGACATCGCCAGATGTTTTTTGAAAAGCAGCCAGAGCTGGCGGCGTTCGCGCAAGCCCGCGCGGCTCAGGATTTGTTTCAGCGGCAGCGCGGTTTCCTCCAGCAGCCACTTCGCGCGGGTCAGCCGGCAAAGCTGGATCTCATCAAGCACGGATCTACCGAGCACCGCGGCGAAGCGCCGTTCCAGGGTCCGCCTGACGCAGCCCACATGGGACGCCACCTCGGGCACGCCCACCGACACATGGCTGTGGTTCCAGATGAACTCGACCGCGCGGTTGATCAGATCATCCTCGTGGTGCAAGCACTCATCGCGGAGCGGCGCGGTGTGCAGCAGAAAATGTGAAATGAGCCCGACCGCCTGGCACGCAAGCGCCCGGGTGTTGGTGGTGGGTGCCCGTTCAACCGTCAGCAGCAGCCGCATGAATTGCCCGTGGAAGAGTTCGGCATCCTCAATGATGGGCAGGTTGCCATCCAACTCGAAGGCACCATCCCGCATCCATTCGTGGGGCAGGTCGCCGTTGAAATGAATCCAATGATTCGTCCATCCTGACGCACGCGCCGGCCGGTGCCGGTGCCATTCCCCGGGCCGGAACAAGAAGGCCCGCCGCTCCGGAATTTCCTGCCCGCCGGCTTGGGTTTCCAGGTGGCCTGAACCCTGCGTCAGCAAGGACAAACAGAACTCGGGCAGGACTCGGCCATCCTCCCACCGGAACCCATACATGGCGGCGTCCGGCCTGGGATAAGACTGGCCGGGCATGATCCGCTCCCAGCCGGCGCCCGTCACATAAAGCGGCGCGCGAAACAGCCCGTCAGGAACGGGAAGCGAATGACGAAAGGGCGCATCGTGTCGCATTTGTGCCTACTATCACCACAAAGAATGAATAATCAAGCGAAACAACGTCGCAAAACATCACTTGATTTGTCTTCTCCTGCGCCGGGTTTTCGCCATGATACTACGGCTCATGGGCCTCGTCGCAAACCCTGCCGTGTCCCTTGAGGGTCACTCAAGGGGAGCCCCGGTGCCATGGGGTCCAATCTCTAACAGCCAACCCGCCACTGCAACCCCGCTTCCGGCAGCCCGTCCCGCTCAAGATCTGATAGAAACAAGAACAACCAACCAATGAAATCAGCCACAACCATGAAAACAAACAGACAGACAACCCCGGCACCCGGAAGACCCTGGGTTCCTTCACCTGCTCGCGCGGCGGTTTTGTTATCCGCCGTGCTGGCATTCGCCCCGTCCGCGTGGGCGGCCACCTTGAAGTTGCGCCTGGATGCCTCCGCGCTCACCGCCGCCGATAACGATCCCATCGCCTCATGGGCCAACACCGAGAGCGGCGGCGGAACATTCAGCCAAGGCGACACCGCCAAGCAGCCGTTGTTCAAAACCTCCGCCCTGACCAGCGGCAAGAAGGGCGTGGTTTTCGACGGTTCCAATGACACGATGCTCAACAATACCGATCCCGGCATCAGTTCGCTGCTGACCGGCAGCACGACTCCTGTCCTTTACCTCGTGTACACGGCCAACTATGCATCAGCATCAGCCTTCACTGTCATTACTGATGATCCTGGTAAAGATGGTTGGCAGTGCTATGGCGACAGCACCTATCTGTCGCTGTTCCGCGGCTCCAGGGCTCAAGGCCCGGCTATACCGTCAGGACAGTCCAGCGGCAGCCACCTGTGGTCAATCGGCGGCAATTCCAGCGGCGCCAACACGCTGAACGTGGACACTGCGGCCACGATCTATTGGTCCGGATGGAATGGTGCCGGCTTTGCCATCGGCACCAATTGGCAGCTCTCCGATTCGGGCCATCTTTTCAACGGCGCGATCCACGAGGTGTTGGTCTTCGATGCGGCGCTCAGCGCCGACGAAAAGGCCGGAATGGATTTCCTGATGGACCAGAAGTGGGGCCTTGGGCTGGGATTCACCGCGACCTCCGCGCAAATCGCCGCAGCCAGCACGCTGCTCGGGATCTCCCCGCCGGTCGATCCGCCGGTCGCGGTGACGCAGGCCGCCACTGGCGTGAGTGCGGTGGGCTTCGGACTATTTTCCGCCACCTTGAACGGGACGATCGATCCCGGCAGCGGACCGGCTGCGGCCGCCTCGTTCAGGTGGGGCCTCACCGCCGGCTACGGCAACACCGTGACGGCGACTCCAGCGTCTGTCACGAGCGGCGTCACGGCCGTGAGTGCCGTGATCAGCGGTCTGGCGGCGAACACCACCTATCATTTCCGGGTGGCCGGCAACAACGGATCGGAGGGTTTGGGTGCCGAGGTGTCCTTCACCACCCCGGCGCAGATCACCACCGAAGACGCCACCCCAATCACCTATAACGGTGCCACCTTGAATGGCACGGTCGATCCCAACGGGGTGGCCACCACCGCCTGGTTTGAGTGGGGCACGGGCACCTCCTACGGCACGGAGACTGCGCACCACTCTGCCGGCAGCGGCTACGCCACCTTCAGCGCATCGATCACCGGCCTGGAACCCAACGCAACCTATCATTTCCGGGCCGTGGCCAACAACGGCACCGACACCGTCCAGGGACCGGACAGGGTCTTCACCACTCCGGTGCAGATCACCACGGAAGCCGCCACCGACGTGGCATCCACCACCGCCACCCTGAATGGCACGGTCGATCCTGACGGACATGCCACCACCGCCTGGTTCGAGTGGGGCGCGGACACCTCCTACGGCACGAGCACATCGCCTGTTAGCAACGTCGGCAGCAGCAGCGGTTTCGCCGCCTTCAGCGCGCCGCTCAGCGGCCTGACGTCCGGCTCCACGTATCATTACCGGGCGGTGGCCACCGTCGGCGCCGCCACCCTCTACGGGCCGGACATGACGCTCCACATCACAGGCTTGAAGTTGCGCCTGGATGCCTCCCTGCTCACCGGCACCGACGGTGATCCCATCTCGGCATGGACCAACACCGAGACCGACTACGGCGGCACATTCAGCCAAGGCAATGCGGACTATCAGCCCACGTTCATGAACAGCTACTCGCTCAACCCCACCAAGCGGGGCGTGGTTTTCGATGGCAACGACACCCTGGGTGCCGGCAACTTGAGCGGCCTCCTGAACCCCGGCGGCACACCGGTCACATCGGCCATGCTTTATGCCGTCGTCACAGTCGATAACTGCAACAGCTACAACATCCTCACGGATGGTGCATACTTCGATCCTTGGTGGGTCTATGGCGGCTTTGGCGGCTCCAGGAGCTTCCTGGCTAACTTCCGTACCCATCGGGATGGTGGTACCGAGGGTGGCATTGGGACCCTTGTTCCAAACCAGGCAACGGGCAGCCATCTCTGGAGGGTCATCGGCCAAGCCGCCTACAACACGACTTATCTCGACGCTGCGACACAATGGAACTGGCAAGGATGGAACGGCGCCAGTTTCACCGTCGCAGGAGCGAATTGGCAACTCGGGACGAACGGATTCAAAGGCGCGATCCATGAGATCCTGGTCTTTGATGCGGCGCTCAGCGCCGACGAGCGGATCGGGATGGATTACCTGATGGACCGGAAGTGGGCCCTTGGGCTGGGCCTCAGCGCGACCTATGCGCAAATCGCCGCAGCCAGCGCATTGCTGGGAGTTGCCCCGCCGGCGGATCCGTTCGCCTCATGGATGTCCACCAATTACCCGACCCTGACTGGCGCGGACGCCCTGCCCGGGGCGGATCCGGACGGCGACGGATTGACCAACTGGGAGGAATTCGCCTTCGGTCTCGATCCCACCAGCGGCGCATCGGTCAACCCGATCAGCGTGCCGCTCGACAAGACCACCGGCACGTTCAGCTACACCCGGACGGCGGGCAGCACTCTCACCTACACGGTGTGGACTGCGACGGACCTGCAGACTTGGGACGGCCCGGCCGCCGCGAGCCAGACGCCCCGGGTTCCGGTGGTTGACGGTGTTGAGACGGTGGACGTCCAGCTCACCGGCTACTCGCCTCCGGTTGGCGGCACTCTCTTCGTGCGCGTCAAAGCGCAATGAGACGGAAGAGATAGAGGATCGTGGATAGAAGATAGAGGATCGTGGATAGAAGATAGACGATCCTCCACTATCCACAATCCACGATCCACTATCCACTATCCACTATCCACGAAAGATTTCCGGAGTTATTGGGTTTCCCCCGGATCAATGCGGGGTCGCCGCTGATGGAGTGGCGGCCCCCATTTCACCCGCTAGAGCGCGGCAGTCGCGCTGCGCCGTGATTCCCCTGCCGATGGGACGCCGCACGGCGGAATTGCGGTCAGTTACAGGTACCATGCTGTCATGACAGGTTGATTCCGAGTTGCGGATTCCTCGCTTGCATCACGACTCGGGTACTACAGAATCCTCTTGAACAGGAGCCGCCAGCGGGAACGGAGGCTGAGTTCCCAGCCGCTCTTTTCAATTCAATCACCGCAATAATCAGAGTCATGAAGTCGAACCAGGCAATGGCAGGCCTGAATGGCGCAACGATAAGGAGCCGCGGCATTCTTGTCGAGGTCAACGCGGTCTTCACTATCAATCAGGACGTGATGGCGCAGCCGGGCGAAAACATCGTCGGGCTGGATATCAACGGCCAACAAGTGACCTGTGATCTGGCGCAGGAACAGATGATAGGCAATGACGGCTATCAGCCGTTGAAAGTCATCGACAGCCAGCTCAAACTGCGGGTGTTCGTGGACCGGACGGCGGTGGAATGTTTCGCCGCCGGCGTCCCCTGGATGCCCCTCGTCTATCCGTTCATGCCGGAGGACAAGCCAACCTACGCCGTGAAGGTGTTCGGCAAGAAGGGCCTCGCCGAGGTCGCATTGAGGGCCTGGCAACTGCAATCCATCTGGATGAAAATACTGCATCAGAAACACAGACACGCCTGAATGATGAAAACGCACTTCTATCAGTTATTATGGGGTTCTTTGTTGCTGACGGCGACGCCTTTCAGGGGTCAGGCCGGTGCCACACCGGACGATGCCGGCAACGACCGGCACACCATCGCAACACCCGGACTGACGATGGAAATCAACGATCAGGGGGAAATCGTGACCGCCTCAATAGGTGAGCGCAAGATCCGTCGCGAATTGCACGGTTTGACGGCCTTGGCCGGCTGTGCGCCGCGTGGCCAGGCACTGGTCCGCAGGGTGAAGGAGGGCGTGGAGTTCGAACGCACGCTCCAGCAACCGGATGGCGGACGCATGTGCAAGGTCATCGATCACTTCACGCCGGGATCTAACAGCATACGCTGGGAGGTCACCATCCTGTCCGAAGGACCGGCGTGGAGCACGGAGATCCAGACCCGGCTGGCATATCCGGCATCTCCGGCGCTCACTTTCTGGACGGCTTGGTCACAGCCCGGACAGGTCGCGAACGGAGCCTGGGCGGAGGATCCACTGACGCCGGTTCCGTTGCAGGCGATGCGCTTCGACTATGGTGCCCCGCCGGTGACCTATGATGCGCCACAGCTTGGCTGGTGTCCGTCCGGCAACCTCTTTTGCATGCCGCTGGCGACGCTGATCGAGGCCAATGATGACATTGGCGTATCGCTGGTGCTCAGCCCCGGGGATGTGATGCGCGAGTTGTTGCTGACCACGAACGCTGCGGGCGAGGTGGTCATGTCGCGTTCACGATTGCGCCTCGGCGGCAACCGGCCGATTGTGCTAGATATGGATTTGGTGGCGCATGAGGGCGACTGGCGCGGCGGCTTGCGGTGGATGGCACAACACTACCCGCAATACTTCGATTCACCCAATCCGCAGGCCCACGCCATGGCCGGTACCAGTGCGTACTCCTCGGCTGGCACCGACTTCGATGCCGGGCGCATGAAAAAGATGGCATTCCGGGTGAACTGGAAGGCCAGCTTTGATTTCCCCTACATCGGCATGTTCCTGCCGCCGGTGAAATCCGGCACGGAGAAGTGGCCGCGTTTCGGCGGCCGGGAAACGACTCTCGACGAAATGGCCAATTACTCGACGGAAATGCGGCGCATGGGGTTTCATGTCCTCAGTTATTTCAACGTCGCTGAATTCGGCGCCAGGGTGACGTGGCCCCCACCACCGCCGAAAGACACGAAGATAGAGGATTTGTGGAAGAACTGCGACGATTTCCTACAGGCCAAGCTGGCGGCGGCAATCCTGCGGGTCCCGGACCGGATGAAGCCGGGGGCGCTGGCTGCCAGTATCTATCCGAAAACCAAGGTGGGGGGGTACTCCTTCACCTGGATCCATCCGGCAAGAGCGTCGTCGAAGTGCTGCATCCCGGCGAGGATCAATGGCAGGCGGTGGAATCGCAGTTCAGGGACCAGGCCTTGCACGTGACGGTGCCATTGCACCGCGGATGCGCCATGATGATGGTGCGTGAAGTTGTTGAAGATTGAGGTGATCCAAACCACACATGGAGATTGAATGATGAAACAAACCATGAAATCACTGCTAACAGTCATTCCATTGGGAATTTGCATTGCCGCATCCGGCATGGCGCGAGCCGCCGATGACGGCACGCGCACGTTCAAGGCGGACAAGCGCTATCTGGTCTTTCCCTGCGAGCGGGGACGCACCGGCCAGAACAAAATGTCCATCGAGGTGGACGGCAAGCCCTACCTGTCGGTTGCAGGTTCGCTGATCACCGCCTCCGATCCGGACCACTGGCGATTCATCGACCTGAAGCAAATGCAGGGCCGGACCCTGTCGGTGAAGATCCAAGGACCGGGTGCGGCCGCGATCAATCTGGTGAAGACGAGCGACACGATCCCGGGCCAGGCTCCGGTCTATCATGAACCGGGCCGGGCACAGGTCCATTTCTCGCCGCTCCGCGGCTCGTTGAACGATCCCTGCGGCATGATCTACCACGAGGGGCAATGGCATCTGTACTTTGCCCTGAAGCGGTTTTACAACGACAACGGGAATCCTAACAGCATGTGGGGCCACGCGGTCAGCAGCGACCTGCTCCACTGGGAGGAGCTGCCGATTTTCATGCCGGCGGTGGATGGGAAATTTTCCTACTGGACCGGCGGGGCGGCGGTGGATGTGGAAAACACCACGGGCCTGGGCCAACCGGGGAAACCCGCAATCGTTTATTCCGCCAACAATGGCACCTACGGGCCGAATGCCTTCACCCAAAGCGTGTTTGTGAGCACCGATGGGGGGATGACCGTGCAGTGGATCCCGGAGCTGATGGACAAGCCGCTACCCAAGGAGGATGCCCGTCGCGGTGGCGGCACGCGCGACCCCATGATCGTCTGGTACGCCCCCGAAAAGAAATGGGTGATGGTGGTTTACAACCAACCGCCTGGCGGCAGCAACGGCTTCTACTTCTTCGAGTCCAAGGACCTGAAGAATTGGACGGAGACGAGCGTGCTCGGGGACATGTATGAGTGCCCGAATTTCTTCCAACTTCCGGTGGACGGCAACAAGGAGGATCTGCGGTGGGTGACATGGGGGTCTCCAACAGAATACTTGATAGGGAAATTCAACGGCAAGGCATTCGTGCCTGACGACAACCGCAGGCTGCGTGCGCACTTCGGGCAGACCAGCGCCTCGCAGGTGTTTGCCAACGCGCCGGGCGGGCGGATCGTGCAGGTTGGCTGGGCCCACTGCGGCGGTTCCGAAGGGGAGTTCTGTTGGATGGCGGCTTTCCCGCTGGATCTGAGTTTGCGGACCACGCCCGAAGGCATGCGCCTGTTTGCGGACTTCATTCCCGAACTCGCGAAACTGCGCAAGGCAGGCAGCCAGCAGCAAGACCTCGTGGTCAAGGCCGGGGCCCCGCTCAAGGTGGGCGACATCTCGCAGCCGGTCGAGGTCATCGCCGAGTTCGACCCCGGCAGCGCCTCGCAGGTCACCTTCACCGGACCGGAACTCAACATCAATTGGAACGCCAAAAGCCAGGAACTCAAGGTCACGGAAGCGGACAGGCCGGAGGGGGAAACTTATGGCTATAGCCCCGACGGAAAGGTGGCCAGGTTGATTCCGAAGGACGGCCGCATGACCGTGCATATCCTGCTGGACGTCCCGTCGGTGGAGGTTGTCACCAGCGCCGGGGACTATATCATCAAGGCCCGTGACTATCGGAAACTTGGCGAAAAATCCCCCATGGAGATCCGCGCCGAAGGTGGCGACGTGAAATTCAGCCGGCTGGACGTCTATCCGCTCAAGTCGATTCACGACAGCAAACCATGAAACACCCATCACCCAAGGCCTTGTTGTGAACATCCGCGATGATGGTATATATATTCCACGCATGCCCGGCGGCCGAGAGCGACGAGCCAGCGCCGGCTCTAGCAGAACGGACCCGGGAGGGAAGATCCGGGCTGGCATGGCATCCCGCAGGCTAACTTTTGTTGCTCTTGCAGACTCCGGAGTTTGGTGCCCGGGTGGCGGGCGCAGAGGTTCCGGTATGGGGGGAGAATCGGACCGCTGAGGGTCGATGCCGGGCAAGCCAGATGGGCCAAACGATCCGGACCGAACACTCCGGAAAGACCTACCGGGCGCAGTATCACAGTTCCTGATCCCGGCGGAAAATGAGTTGGCGCTATTTGGCGTTTCAGACGAATTGGAGGACACTCATTGAGTGGTTCGCTCACGCGGCTTTCTAACGAAACGAGGGTGATGGTCAAGGAGCGCGGATTCCGGTGCGCGATCTACTACTCGCCCTGCCAGGCCTTGGCTTCGGGGCAGAGCGGCAACCGGGGTGTTGGCAGCCAAGCCAACGAATCCTGCCATCCTTGCCGGACGGTGCAGCGAGCGAGGTGCTCAACAAAAAGCGGGACCGCACGCTGGCGGCCCCGCTGGTGGAGAGCAATGGGGAGCGGGCTTTCAGAACGGAATGTCGTCTTCTTCCGCGAAGTCGTCGGGCGGGGCGGCGGAAGCCCCTTGCTGGGGTGGGCTGGGCCGCTGTTGCGGGGGGGAATGGGTGCCTTGTTGGTTGCCCCCTTGGTTGCCCCCTTGGTTGCCCCCTTGGTTAGCCCCGCCACCGGCACCGCCCTTGCTGTCAAGAAATTCGATTTTTTCGCCGATGACCTTGAGTTTGTTGCGTTTTTTGCCGGTTTCCTTATCGTCCCAAGTGTCCATTTGGAGGCGACCTTCGATGTAGGTGCTGCGTCCTTTGCTGAGGTATTGCTGGGCCAGTTCGGCCTGCCGGCCCCAGAGCGTGACATCGACGAAGATGGTTTCCTCCTGGCGGACGTTTTGTTCGTTGTTCCAGATGCGGTTGATCGCCAGGGAGATGTCCGCCACGGCAGTGCCTTTGGGGGTGTAGCGCAGTTCGGGATCCCGGGTGAGATTGCCGATGAGCATGACTTTGTTGAGATTGGCCATAACAGAGGAAAAATGGAGGTTGAAACCGCTCGCTGCAAGCACAAACTGTTCGCGGAAACAGTCTTGCTAACTCACGCGATGCGCTGGAAGTGCTGGAGGTGGACTTTGCCGTTGAGCCGCAGCCGGGCTTGGAGCTTCGACACCACCTCCCCCACCCCCGTGAAGACGTAGTTGACGTAGTGTCCGGCTTCGAGGTGGCGGGCGTTGTAGGCGAACTGACGGCGGCCGAGTTGGGTGACCTTGTCGATTTTGCCTCCTTCGGCTTCGATTTCCCTGGCGATGGAGCTGACGAGTTCATCGACAGTTCCGTCCAGTGA
Organism: Verrucomicrobiota bacterium; assembly: GCA_026397725.1. Lineage (GTDB taxonomy): Bacteria > Verrucomicrobiota > Verrucomicrobiia > Verrucomicrobiales > Akkermansiaceae > Luteolibacter. Next base: position 28,779 of record JAPLUI010000242.1, read on the forward strand.
TTTGGTGTTAAGGACGATCAGGCCCTGGTATTTGCGACTCATCGGGGTGGGAATTGGGTGGATTGCTGCGGGTGTGAAAGCGGTTCGCCGCGGCGGCGATGCCTTCGGAACGCGCAAGTTGCACGGCATCGAGCGCCATGGCAAGCATGTTTTCAAAAATCGGACGTTCTTCTTGCGCGAATATCCCCAGGACGTGGTCAACCAGCTCTCCGGGGTGGCTGCCGCCGATGCCGAGCTTGAGGCGGGGGAAGTCCTCGGTGCCGAGGTGTTGGAGGATGGATTTGATGCCGTTGTGGCCGCCGGCGGAGCCTTTTTCGCGAAACCTGAGGGTGCCCAGCGGCAGCGCGGCGTCGTCATGGACAACGAGGATCTGGGCCGGGGGGCACTTGTAATAGGCCAGCACCTGCTGGACCGCCCGCCCGCTCAGGTTCATGAAGGTTTGGGGTTTGAGCAGGAGCGTGCCACTACCGGGCAGCTTGGCCAGATGGCTCTGCCACCGCGGCACGGATTGAAAGGTCACCCCGGCGGCGGCGGCCAGCCGGTCCAACACCATGAAGCCCACATTGTGGCGGGTTGCTTCGTATTGCCGCCCCGGATTGCCAAGACCGACGATGATGGAAAAGGACATGCGGGGAGAAAGTAGCCACTCGGACGCATCTGGAAAGCCGACTTTTTGCCGATCCGCCGAATTTCCCACCGGTGGCGCGAAGGAATAGCCGGACCAACCGGCCGCACGCGTCACGTCAATTGTCACCGTCGCAGCCCGCCGTCGGAATGGACACGCGGTGGTGAGCGCGGGTTGGCCCGGGCGTGAGAAGCAAGGAATTGCCCACCGTCACACCGCCACCGCCACCGCCGCCGTGATGAGCCCAGCCGGGAGTGATAGGCCGGAAAAATCCTGACGGCAATTGTTTATGGAAAGCGAACCGCATGGGTTTTCCCGGCCGGGCCGACCTCCGTCATCACCGTCCGGTCGCCGCTGGTGATCGTGATCTTCTGCTGGTCGCCGACGCGTTCGACCACCAAATCCCAGGCGCGGCCGAAGGCACGCACATCGCGCAGCGCCATCCGTGGCCAGGCCTTGGGCAACCAGGGGGTGCATTCAAACGAATTCAAGCCGGTGGGGACGATGCCGAACATGCCTTCGGTGAAGACACGCGGATAGAGCGACCCTGGGCAAAGCATGTCGATGGCATCCTCGTCGGGATAGGGCCCCTTGGGTCCGAAGATCTGGGCCCGCACCACGCGCCTGGTTAGATCCAGGGCTTCCTCGGTGCGGCCGGCCTTGAACAAGACCCGCAGGGCATAGTAGGTCTCACGCCCCCATTCGGTTGGCCGGGTTGACTCCGCGAGGATATCGGCACCTTGCATGCGCTTGGGCCAGAGTTGGTCGGAAAGCAGCGCGGCCACCGTGCCTTCCTTGCGCTCGGTGATGCCCATGGCCAAGGGGAGCAGGATCCAGCCGCGCAGGGTGGTGTTTTCCTTATAGTAGCGATAGGTCTTGAAGCCCTCGATCTCCGCACCGAAGTAGGCTTCGAGGCCCATGCGCAGGGCGTCGGCACGCCGGTCGAATTCCGCCGCCAGCGGCTTGCCCATGGACTGCGCCAGACGCGCGGCCTGCCGGTAGCCGCCATAGGCAAGCGCGGAGGTGCTCAGGTTGGCCTTGCCGGTCGGGTAGCGATCCTCCATCTCGTCGGTCTGCGAGGCGATAATGCCGTCGGCGGTGGTGTGGCTGAGGACCGAGGCGGCGCTGAACTCCAGCAGTGGCCAGAGTTGCTCGGCGGCGGCGCGGTCACCCTGGAATAACAAAAACTTGGATAGTCCATACAACACCATCGCGTCGTCGCCGCGTTCCTTCTGGGTGAGCTTGAGGGCCGGGCCTTCGAATGAACCCGGAAAGGGCACGATGCCCTGTTGCTGACAGTGGTCCTGCCAGACGCGGTACATGTTCATGCCGGCGCGGTTCAACTCGGGATCGCCGAAAAACGGGAACAACGGGCTGGAGTATTCCACCGGGTCATTGGCCCAGATGCCCGGCGAATAGATCAGGCTGCCGTTATGGGTGATGACTCCCTTGCGCGTCTCCATCGGGCATTCCAGCACATGGAATTTCTGCAAGGCAAACGCCACATTGAGCTGTGGCTCGGGGGTTTCAAGGCGCCCGGGGCCACGCCAAGCCGCCTCGACCACGGCCCGGCGTGCACCGCGTTCGGCAGCCACGTCAATGGCGAGATCAGGCGCGTCAGCCAATCCGGCCTGCACGCAGGTGGCAAACGAAATCATCTCGCCGGGTTTCACCGCGACGGATTCCACGCCCTGACAGCTCCAAACGATGGCGATCTGCTCATCGACCGGTTTCACCCTGCGGGCGGGCGCGACCCTCACGGTCACCGGTTTGTCACTGGTGTTGCGCACCTGCCACTCGTCGATCACCACGGCCCGGGTCATGGACGGATAGACCGTGCGGGTGACGAGCACGCCCCGGCTCACCGGATAGGTCAGGGTCAACAGACCGTCGAAGGCGGCTGACGCCGGGAACTCGCACTTAAGCGCTTGGTCATTGACGCGCAGTTCGGGGTTCGTCTCGCGTCCGGCCTCGAACAGGAGCTTCTTGTTGTTAGGAACCTCCCGCCGCACGAGGTAAAAGCAGGCTTGGTAGGAGCAACCCGTGACGCGATCCACTTGTACCTGCATCACCACTTGGCGCCCCTGCATGCACAGCACCAGCGGCTCTTTCCCGCTGCAATCGTGGGCGACGCGATCCGCCGCGTCAGCGACCCAGAAATCGGCAGGGGTCGGCTCGGTTGCTGCCAGGCAAGACGCCATGACAGCCACCAAGGCCAAGGCCAGCATTGAATAATGGCTTTTCATTTCGTTAGATCAGATTGGATTGGATTGGATTGGATTACGGGTCAGCAATTCGCCCCTGTTGTCATGGGATTTGGCAGATCCGCCTACGCGCTGCGAGCAGTGTCCCTAACCGGGCTGGAGGTAGCGGCGCTGGGCGACGGTTTCCGGATGGTGGGATTTGGCGGCGGATCCGGCGCGGGTGTCGGCGAGGATTTCGTCGCGGAACTTGGCGAGGATCGCTTCCACCGGCCACGAGGAGGCCTCACCAAAGGCACAGACGGTCTTGCCATCGATCTGATAGGCGAGCGACTCGAGGGTGGCCACATCGGCGGGCGACGCGTCGCCGGCGACGAGGCGATCCGAGATTTTTTTCATCCAGGTGGAGCCCTCGCGGCAGGGCGTGCATTGGCCGCAGGACTCATGGGCGTAAAAGGCGTTGAGGTTGTTGAGCACCCAGGACATTTTGCGCGAGTCGTCGATGACGATGACGCCGCCGGAGCCGGCCATCGAACCGCAGGCGGCGATGGTATCGAAGTCGAGCGGGAGGTCCCAGAAAGCCAGCTCACGGGAGCTGCCATCGGGGTGCCTGAGGGTGAAGGTTTCGTCGCAGCGGAGGATCTTGGCGGACGAACCGCCGGGGATGACGGCTTTGAGCTGGCGGCCATCCTTGGGCCCGCCGCAGAGGTCGTATAACAACTCGCGCATGGTCAGCTTGCCGACTTCGATTTCAAAGTAGCCGGGTTTTCTAACATCTCCCGAGACGCTCAGGATGCGGGTGCCGGTGTTGCGCGGGACGCCGAGTTTGGCGTACGCATCGCCGCCCATGCGAATGATGTGTTTGACGTGGCAGAGCGACTCCACGTTGTTGACGATGGTGGGGCACAGGTAAAGGCCGAGGGCGGCCGGGAAAAACGGCGGCTTGATGCGCGGATAGGGGCGCTTGCCTTCGAGCGACTCGATGAGGCCGGTTTCCTCGCCGCAGATGTAGGCCCCGGCGCCGCGATGCACGTGAATTTCCACCTCGAAGCCGGAGCCGAGAACGTTGGTGCCGAGGAAATTGTGCGCGCGGGCTTCCTCGATGGCACGCTCGAGGATGCTGGCCGCCTGCGGGAATTCCTCGCGGATGTAGATGTAGGCGAGGTGCGCGCCGACGGCGAAGGCGGAGATGACCATCCCTTCGAGGAGTTGGTGCGGATCCTGGTGGACAATGTAGCGATCCTTGAAGGTGCCGGGTTCCGATTCATCGCAGTTGCAGATGAGATAGACCGGCTTGGTGTTGTTAGGCGGGATGAAGGTCCACTTCATGCCGGTGGGGAAGCCAGCCCCGCCGCGACCGCGCAAACCGGATTTTTTCACCTCGTCGGTGATCTCCTTGGGCTGCATGCCGATGGCCTTCCGCAACTCCGCGTATCCGCCATCGCGCAGGTAGCAAGCGATGGAGGTATCCCAGCCCTCGCGGTCCACGTTCTTGAAGATGAGCCGGTATTCGCGCGGGTGGGGTGGTTTGGTGTAAGTAATCATGCAGGGAAACTCCGCCGCAAGCTTGGCAGCGAATGGGCCCCTGCAAAACCCAAATTTCGCAAAAATCCGCCGATTTCCGGAATTCCGGTTTTTTGCGCTGGAAGTCGGTGAACGTTTCGGTTAATGCCAGTGGCATGCCGCGCGTAACCATCACCGTTCCAGACCAGATTCCTCAGCCTTATCGGTTTCAGCTTGATCGCCAAGTGGTCAAGATCGGGCGAGGCAGTGAGAATGACATCGTGGTCGATTGCGGCTCGGTCTCGTCGAAACATGCGGAAATGGTGCGCATCGAGGGTGGCTATGAGCTGCGGGATCTGGGTTCGACCAATGGCATCAAGCTCGATGACCAGCGGCGCGAGGTGATTCCGCTGCGCGACGGGGCCGCCGTGAAGCTGGGCGATGTGGCGTTTGACTTTCGCTTGAGCGAGGAGGAGCGCGACGTGCTGCGGCGCGAGAAAGTGTTGGAGGATTTGCCGGTCACGGTGGAGAAGCCGGACCAGGCCGCCGCTGACAAATCGGGAGCCGGGCCCCGGAGCGAGCCGCAGCGGCCGATGGTGGTCTCGTCCGCGGACGAGGGTGGCGGCGGGTTCATGAAGTTTTTGCTGATTCTGCTGTTTTTGCTGGTGGCGTTTTTTGCCGGGCTTTCAATCCGGCATTACAAGGCAACGGGTGGCTGGTTGTATGAGGCCATTCAGTCGAAAACCAAGACGCTGAAGGCGAACCGGGACGCGGACGAGGTCCCCGCCACCGAGGCCCCGAGTGCTCCAGCGCCGGAAGCTCTTGCCCCGGGGAACTCGGTCGCGCCCGCCCCGGCGGTGCCGGACCCCCCGGCTCCCGCGCCCGGACAGTAACTCAAACCCACGCCCTTCGCCGCACGTTTCCACTCTGAGGCAAAGCCGCCGGCTTGTCGTCGGCAGGCGGAGTTTTCCAAGATTTCTCATTTTCCGGGCAATCCCGCCTTGCCACCTGCGGAAAAACCGTGCATAGCCTTCCCCCCCCGCACCTCGGGAGGTTCCATCCCCAAGCTCGCCGCAATGTCCCTGAAAATCAGAAATCTCGCCATCATCGCCCATGTTGACCATGGCAAAACCACGCTCGTGGACCAACTCCTCCAGGCCGGGGGCACCTATCGCGAAAACCAGGTCGTCACCGAGCGGGCCATGGACTCCATGGACCTCGAACGCGAAAAGGGCATCACCATCAAGGCCAAGAACACCTCCGTCCACTGGGAAGGCTACACCATCAACATCGTCGATACCCCAGGCCATGCCGACTTCGGCGCCGAGGTCGAACGCGTCATGAAAATGGTCGATGGCGTGCTGCTCGTCGTCGATGCCTCCGGCGGCCCCCAGGCCCAGACCCGCTTCGTGCTGCGCAAGGCCATGGAGGAAGGCCTCAAGCCCATCGTCGTCATCAACAAGATCGACCGCCCGCTCTCCGAACCCCTCAAGGTCCATGACCAGGTGCTCGAGTTGTTTCTCGACCTGGATGCCAGCGAAGACCAATTCAACGCGCCCTTCGTCTATGGCTCGGCTCGCGACGGCTACTTCATGAACCACCCGGACGACGCGCGGACGGACTGCATCCCGCTGTTGCAAAAAATCATCGAGTTCATCCCGGAACCCAAGGCCGATCCCGCCGCGCCGTTTGCCATGCTCGTCTCTAACATCGAGTGGGACGACTACGTCGGCCGCGTGGCCATCGGCAAAATCCTCGGTGGCGATGTCAAAAAAGGCGACCCCATCTGGTTGCTCCGCAAGGACGGCACCAAGCAGCAATCCAAGGTGATGAAAACCTTCACCTACTCCGGCCTCGCCACCACCGACTCCGAGGGCTGTGGCGCGGGCGGCATCGTCGGCATCGCCGCCGGCATTGAGAACATCGATATTGGCGAAACCCTCACCGCTTCCCAGGATCTGGCACCGCTGCCCTTCGTCGCGATCGATCCGCCGACGGTGCAGATGCAGTTCTCTATCAACGACGGGCCGCTGGCCGGGCGCGAAGGCAGGCACGTCACCTCCCGCGCCGTCCGCGAGCGCCTGATGCGCGAGCTGAAAACCAACATCTCGATCCAGGTTGAGGACACCGACCAATCCGGCATCTTCAATGTTTCCGCCCGCGGCGCGATGCAGATTGCCATCCTCGTCGAGCAAATGCGCCGCGAGGGCTTTGAAGTCTGCGTCTCCCGCCCCATGGTCATCTTCCGCCGCGACCCGTCGGCCAATTTGTTAGAACCCTATGAAACCCTCTACATCGAAGCCCCCGGCGATTTCACCCAGGGCATTCTCAAGATTCTTGCCAACCGCAAGGGGCAGATGGAACACATGGATACCGAGCCGAGCGGCCGCACCTTCATCCAGGCGGTGATCCCCACCCGTGGCTTGATCGGCTTTGAGACCGAGCTGGTGAACCTCACCTCCGGCCACGGCATCATGAGCCACCTCTTCAAGGAATACGCCGGGTATGCGGGTGAAATCACCAACCGCAACACCGGCACGCTCGTGTCGATGGATTCCGGCATCGCCACCCCCTACTCGCTGCAAACCCTCGAAGACCGCGGCAAGCTCTTCGTGGGCCCCGGCGATGCCATCTATGCCGGCATGCTCGTCGGCGAAAACCCCCGCGTCGGCGACCTCCCCGTCAATCCCGTCAAGGAAAAGCACCTCGACAACATGCGCTCGTCGGGCAAGGACAAAACCTCCAAACTCACCCCCCCCATCCGCTTCTCGCTCGAACGCGCCATCGAATACATCGATGTGGACGAACTGGTGGAAGCCACCCCCAAAAACATCCGCCTGCGCAAACGCATCCTCGACGCCAACGCCCGCAAACGCGCCGCCAAAGGCAACGCCCAAGCCGCCGAAGACCGCAGCAACCGCGGCTGAAATCGGCCGACGGCGAATCAACCCTGCGTCAACTACGGGACAGACAAATGGTCGCCCGAAAACCCTCCGCGCGGAATTTCCCTCGCGCTGAACCTTTGCGTTGACAGTTGCCGGATTGCGTGTATTTTCGCCGCGTGGACCAGCGGTCCGCTCAACAACACAACACCGACAACCAAACCGATGAAAAGCAAATTCTGGATTCCCGCACTTGTGCTGCCCCTTGTCTTCGCCGCCTGCGATAGCAAGAAGCCGGATGCGGCGGCGGACAACGTGAAGTCCGAAACTGCGGCCGACAGCGCGAAGAAGGCCGCTGCCGCCGACAAGGCCAAGGCGACCGCTGAGGCCGAGAAAAAGGCGGCGGAAGAAAAGAAGAAGAAGGCCCTCGAAGATGCCGCGAAAAAGGCCGCTGGCACCGTGACGCCACCGCCCGTAACGCCACCGCCCGTAACGCCACCGCCCGTGACGCCCGTGCCGGTGAAGCCCGTACCAGCTCCTGTGCCCGTGCCCCCACCGGCACCCGAACCGGCAACTGGCACCACGCCGCCGTAGTTCTTTCGGCGTGCAGGCGTGCCGCTCAATACGGTTAGCATGCCCGGCTCACGAATGGGTATGATGAATGGCGGCGGGCAGACCCGAGGCGGCGATAGCCTGACTGGCTGTCTCCGCTTGATAGGTTCATGCCCGCGCCACAGGTGCCCGGGCACTTTGCCCGGAGCGCTCTGTCGCCAAACCATGTGCCACGCGAGCCGCATGGTGAGCGCCGCCTGAGCCTGCTGCCACCGTCTATCTAACAGCCGGTGCCCGGCTCACTGGCACCGGCTGGGCTGGTGGATCCGTTCATCGGATCCACCGCTGCGTGCCGCTGACAGTGAGCTTGTTGCCATCGGCTCCGGTGAGCACGCCCGTGTCCCAAGTGTTGGTGCCACCACCGTTTGATGCGAGCTGGCATGCGGCAACTGCCATGCCGAGCTGGTGGATTCCCTCGCCCCGAAACACCGGAGGGCTGGTCAAAGCGACGTGCTTCGGGCGGGGTGGCGCGGGTGCCGATTGAGCCAAGACCATGGCGGAGAACCTCCGGGGGCCGGGCCGATCCATGCTGTTGGCAGGCAGGCTGGCCGGAGCGGATATTCACGCATCAACGGAGAGGTGTTTCCATCGGATGAGCGAGCAACAGGGCAGTAAGACAGACGACGCAGCGCAGGGCACGGTCCGCGCTGCAGGGCGTGGTCGCCATGACATCCGCGAAAACCGCCAGGCCATCGTGTTTGGCACGCTGGCCGGATGGTTCATGCGGCTGTGCTCGGCGACCCTGCGCTTTGAGATTGAGGACCGCTGCGGAATCGGCAAGCCGGGCACGCATCCGGCCCCGGTGATCTATGCGCTCTGGCACAACCGGTTTTTCACCGTACCATTCGCATGGCGGAAAACCTGCGGCACCTTGCGCCGGTCCGTGGTTCTGACCAGTGCCAGTTACGATGGGGCGATGGTCGCCCGGGCGATGGCGGTGTTTGGGCTCGGGGCGGTGCGCGGGTCCTCGTCGCGCCGGGCGGTGGCGGCACTGGTCGGGATGAAACGCGCCATTCGCGAGGGTTTCGATGTTTGCGTCACGCCGGACGGGCCGCGTGGACCGCGCTATGTGTTTCATCCGGGCCTGGTCAAACTGGCGGAAGCCACCCACACCCCGATCATTCCCATCCATGTGCGGTTTTCCGCGGCATGGCGCTTGCGAACGTGGGATCGTTTTGTCATTCCCAAGCCCTTCAGCCGCGTTCAGGTCATCTTTGATCACCCGCTCAGCGTGTCGCCTGCAGCGGATGAAGCGGGGTTTGCCGCAGAGCGCCTGCGCATCGAGAACGCCCTCCGCGCCGGGGTCGATGACTTGGACGCGTGACTCGCCAAACGGCAGACTCGACTGCGGAGCACGCGCACTATGGGTCAGACCTAAGCATTGAAGGATTCCACCGCCGCAGCGATTAGAGCCGCGAGTTTCTCCCGTTGCGGGGCGGCGCCGCGGGCTTGATCGGGCTTGCCGCCGCCTTTGCCGCCGGCGATTGCGGCCAGGTCGCGGAGGAGGTCGCCGGCCTTGAGCCCGGCGATTAGAGCGGTGGCGCCGCAGTGGGTGGCGAGGTGGAGTTTGTCGCCGTCATCGACGATGAGCAACGCGGGACCTGCGAAGTTTTTCTTTTTGAGGCCGTGCTGGAGTTCTTGCAGCAACGAGGCCTCGGCCTCGAAGCTGGCAATGATCGGCTCGCCCTTGGCGATGAGATCGGCGAGCGCCTCATCCGCCAGCCGCGCGGCTTGCGACGCTTGGATTTTCCTGATGCGCTTTTCGGCCTCGATGGCGGCATCCCTGGTTTCCTCGAGGGTGCGCTGGCCGTGGGCGAAGATGGCGTTGAGCTGGGAAATGTCGGCGCGTTCGACCAGCATGGCTCCCATGATGTGGGGAAACTCATTGACGGTGACGGGGGCTTCGCCGAGGACGGCGAGCCGTTCGTTAGCGACATGCAGTTTGGCGGTGGCGGCCTTGAGGTCGTGGTTCCATTTCTCCACCAGCTCGTTGAGATGGGCCCAGGCCACGTCGCCGCACACCGCCTCGATGCGCCGGACGCCGGAGGCGATGGCTCCTTCGGATTTGATTTTGAAGAGGCCGATGGCCCCGGTGTTACGGACGTGGGTGCCGCCGCAGAGTTCCATCGAATAGCCGCTCAACTTGTCAGGTTCGCCGCCGATCTGGACGACGCGGACGGTGTCGCCGTACTTGTCGCCGAAGAACTGCATGATGTCGGCGCGGCCCTTGATGGAGGCATGTTTGACTTCGGTCCAGGACACGGCGTCAGCAGCCTTGATCGCGGCGTTGACCATTTCCTCCATCACCGCGATTTGTGCTGGGGTGACGGCACCGCTGTTGAAGTCGAAGCGCAGGCGGTTCTCATCGACGGCGGATCCTTGCTGCGCGGCGTCTTTGGACACCACTTCGTGCAAGGCCCAGTGGAGCAGGTGGGTGGCGCTGTGATGCGCCTCGATGGGACGGCGACGGGCCGCATCCAGCCGCAGGACGACCTTGGCACCGGTGACGATTTGAGATCCGAGATCCGAGATCTCAGATCGGGAAATGATGTGGGCACGGGCTTTGCCGATTTGCTGGGTGCCGGTGATGGGGAGTGTCTGGCGCTTGGAAATTGAGCGATCAAGCGGGTTTCCCGCTTGTCGCTCCATCTCGCTGTGCCCGGTTGCCGCCACGGTGAGCGTGCCGGTGTCGCCCGCCTGGCCGCCCATTTCGGCGTAGAACACCGTCTTGTCGGTGATGACAAAGATAGCGTCTTCTTGTGGATGGACTTCCAGGACGGTGGCTTCGACCTCGTCCAACTCGAAGCCGAGAAACTCGGTGCTGGCCTCGGTGGCAATGTCGAGCGCGCGGACGATGGTGGATTTCTGGGCGGCGCGGGCGCGTTCGCGTTGTTGTTCCATGAGCTTCTCAAAGCGGAGCATGTCCACCTTGAGGCCGCGTTCGGCGCACAACAGTTCGGTTAGATCAACCGGGAAGCCGAAGGTGTCGTAGAGTTCGAAGGCGAGGTCGCCGGAGAGTTGGTGGTGAGTGCTGGCGTCCCGTCGGCTGTCATGGGCATCCTGCCCATGACTTGGAAGACTTCGCGCAGCGCTGGTGTTCTTGGGGAGTGCGCCTGCAGCGGATTTCTCCTGAGATTCCGGCAAGTTGCCGACGTTCCCCGCAGCAGCGGTCCCCACCGCTTCTTCAAAGCGCTTGAGTCCTCGATCCAAGGTCTGGTTGAAGCTGGCTTCCTCTTGCTCGAGCGTCTGGCGGATGGCGTCCTGGCGGGCCATGAGTTCGGGAAACACCCCGCCCATTTGCGCGACGAGGGTTGCGACCAACGCGCCGAAAAACGGCTTGTCACCGGAGAAACCAAGCTGGCGGCCGTACCTAACAGCACGACGGAGGATCCGGCGCAACACGTAGTTGCGGCCGGTGTTGCCGGGCATGATGCCATCGGCGATGGAGAACGCTAGCGTGCGCAAGTGGTCGGCGATGACGCGAAAGGCGATGGCCGTCTTGAGTTCGTCCGCAAACAACGCGCGCTCCGCCCCAGGCGCCGGATAGATGTTGACGTAGCATTTGCCACACAGTGCCTCGAGCTTGCGGAACAGCGGTTGGAACACATCGGTGGCGTAGTTGCTGGGTTTGCTGGAAAAATCGGTGAAGCCCTTGGTGCCCTGGATGATCGAGCAAGCCCGCTCGAAGCCCATGCCGGTATCGACGTGTTTGGCGGGCAGCTCGCGGAAACTGCCATCGGCCTCGGCGTTGTATTGGATGAAGACGAGGTTCCAGATTTCGATGCAGAGGTCGGAGTCGTGGTTGACGAGTTGGCCTTGGGACCTGCCGTCCGGGGTGAGATCGACGTGGAGTTCCGAGCAAGGGCCACAGGGGCCGGTTTCGCCCATCATCCAGAAGTTGTCCTTGACGCTGCCATTGACGATGTGGATGGCGGGGTCGCAGCCTTTGGCGCGGAACAGGTTGGCCCAGAGGTCCCAGGATTCCTGGTCGAACTCGCCGGGGTCACCGGGTTTGGGGGCATAGACGGAGGCGTAAAGGCGGCTGGCCGGCATGCCCCAGCGCTCGACCACCAGCTCCCAGGCCCAGGTGATGGCTTCATTCTTGAAGTAGTTGCCGAACGACCAGTTGCCGAGCATTTCGAAAAACGTGTGGTGATAGGTGTCATAACCGACGTCCTCGAGGTCGTTGTGTTTGCCGCCGGCACGGATGCATTTCTGGGTATCGGCGGCGCGGGGTGGCGCGTAGGGGGCGGTTTCAACGCCGAGGAAATACGGCACGAAGGGGTTCATGCCGGCATTGGTGAAAAGCAGGCCGGGCGACTGCGGGAGCAGCGACACGGAAGGCACGATGGTGTGCTGCTTGTCACGGAAGAAATTCAGGAAACTCTGGCGGATTTCGGCGGCAGTCATGGGCACGCCTGTCAAACCATGATTCGCGCTCCATGGCACGGAAAATCTTTCCGCAATTCTTGCCGCACGCAACGGAGTGGCGGGTTGCCGGACCTAACGGCACCCGGCGCAGGCCCGCTTCACGGGCTCACCTCGGGAGTGGCTTCCGTAGTTTCGGAGGGGCTGGGAGTGACGATGGGTTTCGGGCTGAGCAGGTTTTTCAATTCATCGCTCCACTCGCGGACGCGGGCGTGGGTGAGGTGTTTTTCGATGTGGGCGAGCATGCGGACCGCCGCGCCGCGCTGGTCGCCGCACCGGAACAGGTCCATTTCCATTCGCCATTGGAGTTCCGGCACCGTTTCAGTGAGGAAGCGTTTGCGATCGGGAGAGCTGCTGGATTCCGCTGCGAGAGGGCGGCCGTTGCCCTTGATTTTGGCGGGCATGGGTTCGTGGAGCACGCTTTCCTGGGTGATGCGCTTCATCCAGCCGGCCCGCAAGATGGCGAGGTCGCCGGAAGCCCGGTACTGCGGGAGCAGGACCAGCTCGTAAACCTCGCCAAGGTTCAGCGGTGAGAACGGCCACTTTTCCAGCTCAACCTCCCCAATCTCGTACGCCCGGGCAAACACCGTGCTGGTGACATTCTGCCCCAGGATCTGCTGCTGGCTGCTGAGCGCGGCGGCATCAGCGAACAGATCGTCGATGATCTGCTGCGCCTCAACCGCCAGTTTGCCACGATCCGCGTCCTCTGAGGCCGCATGCAGAGTGAGGACGAGCCAGCGCAATTGATGAATCAAGGCACGTCGCATGCTGGTTTGAGACAGATTGTCTTCTTCCCTTTTCTTCCAATCGCGAAACTCCGAGGGCTTCTTGAATTGTTTCTCAAACCTCACCTTTTCGACGCATTTCAGATAGAATTCCAGCGCCTCTGCCTCACTGGTCATGGCACTGCGATAGGCGAGGATGGCCTTGCGGAATCTGGCATCCACCCGCTCGGTGACCGTCCCGCGGAGTTTCTCGAGAGTCTCCAGCAGGGCCTCGCGATCAGCCGACGACAAGGGCTCTGCCCCGAGCTTGGCGGAGAACACGGCCAGGCACAGCACCAGTGGCAACACACGCATGCCGAATCCATCGCATGGTTCCGCCCCCAAGCCAAGCCAAGAAACCGAAAAACCGCAAAAAAAAATCCGTTCGCCGGTTGCCGGGTGCACGGGGAGGGGATCGAACCCCCGACCGACCGGGTGTAAACCGGTTGCTCTACCGCTGAGCTACCCATGCGGTGCGCCAGGAATCTGGCCGTTGGCATGAAGAAATCAAGTGCCGAGTGTTGCGGGCTTGCGATCTGGCGCCGGAGGTGGTTTGTTGGTGCCACGAATGCATCTACGATTATCGGATCAAGAACTTGCAACGCTGGTCGAAATGGTCAGTCTGGCGGCCAATGTGGCGTCGTGGAATCAAAAGGAATCCGCCGACGTGCAGGTGGCGGCCTTTGAAGCGCTTGAAAGCAAGATCCTCGAGCGTGCCGGCCATGCCGGGCTCGCGGGTTGGATTGAGTTTGACGAGGAAAAACAACGGTTCCGGGTGAATCCCGAGGTCGAGGAGAACTTGTTTTTCCACGAATGCTACGATGAATTCCGCAACGAGAGTTTTTGGGAGGAATTGGCAGTCCGCCTGGCGGATCGGGATTTGGTCCGGGCCATTGGCATGCCGGCCTGGGAACGCCTCACCGAGGAAGAGCGCCGCGCCCGCACCGCCGCCTGGGAAAAACGCTACTGGGAGGAGTTTTCAAAATCCGGCGTTGATCGCGTGGTGGTCATCACCCCGCCGGGTGAGGGGTGAAATCCAACCATTGCTTGCATGACGATGCGCCTGAGACTTTCCGCCCGGTCGGTGCTGGCGTGGCTTGCGCTCAGCCTTGCCTCCCCGTCGGCGGCGATTCAAATCCGCACTTACTCGGCGGCGCGGCACGACCGCTTCACCACGTTTTCCACCACCCCGGCATGGAATGACCGGGCATGGTTTGCGAGCCGGAGGTTTTCCGGTGTCGGCTGGGCGTCTGCGGATCTGCCCTACAAGCGCCAGTTTGCCCTCGTCTCGCCACTGCACCTCGTCTGTGCGACGCATTTCCAGCCGGGCCCCGGCATCACCATCCGCTTTCTCAACAGCGCTGGAGTGACCGTGGAACGCAGCGTCGCCACCCTTACCCCGATCAAGAACGACCTGAACCAAAACACCGATCTAACCCTTGCGACGTTGTCCGGTCCGCTGCTGCCCGCCGACCAAGTCGCGCCTTTCCCCTATCTCAACCTCGCCGACGAAACCGCCTACCTCGGAACCTCCATCACGGTTTTCGGCTGGCAGACCAAGGTCGGAAAAGGCGTCATTGCAGCGTTTGATGATCTGGTGGAAGCCGCAGTGCCGGCCACCCGGGTGATGAAGTTCGACTTCATCAAGCTCACGGGAAATCCGGATGACGCCTACCTGGAGACCGGTGATTCGGGGAGTCCCACCTTTGCCATGGCGGGTGACAATCCGGCCCTGGTCGGAACTCACACCGCGATCGATGAGGATGCCGTAACGCGTGCCTCCTTCGATACGTTTGTCCCGCACTACATCGGGAAACTCAACGCAGTGATGGCACCGCAAGGCTATCAGATGAGCCCGGTCTATCCCACGCCCGTCACCTTGGAAACCACCGCAACCCCCACGCCGGCCCTCTGGCGCAAGGCCAACCCGGGGGGCTCTCGCTTCGACATCAAGAACTCAAGTGCCAACGACGCCTCCAACCTGACGGTCGCGTTGCGTTTCCCCCCTGCGGCCATGCCGGGCACGCTCAATGCGCCCGGTTGGATCGTCACATCCGGGGCAGCGGCGGGCGAGCGCCTGTTGCGGCGGGCGACCCTGCCAGCCGGTGCCACGGCTGCGATCACGGCGGCATGGCCGGACCTCGGCATGGGTGAGTCACTCGATATCGAGCTGTCCCTCGCCTCCGACGGCAGCCCCCAACAAACCTTCACCTTCCATCATGAGCTGGCCCCGTCCTACAACGCCTGGGCGGCAAGTCTGGCCGACCAGGCACCTGCCGCGGACCCTGATGGCGATGGTCTTTCAAACTTGTTGGAATATGCCTTTGGCGGCGATCCGGCGGTGGCTTCACAGACTACGTCCTCCGGGGTGCCCTTGGCACCGCTGCTTGCGGTCAACGCAGGTCTGGCTTCATTTGCCTTTCCAGTCCGCAGTGATGCCGCGCTCCGGGGCCTGTCGTATGGAGCGGAATTCTCCGGCACGCTGGCAGACGGGTCGTGGTCCCCCACCCTGCCGCCCGGATATTCGCTGGTGGAGGCGGCGTTCGAGCCTGCCGTGACGGGCTTCCTGCAACGCACCATCGCCTTTGCCGCGAATCGCTCGGGAACTTTCTGCCGCGTCCGGGTGGAACTCAACGAAACCACCGGCGTACCGCCTTATTGAGTCCACCATGTAATCCTCAGTGAACAACTGGGTGACGGAGGGCAGTTCGTCCGCGCCGATCTTGTTGCCGGAGTTGTTAACTGGGTGGTTATTACACTCATTCAGGTGGTCGTTACCTCTTTCTCCTCCATTGGGCGGAAGGACCGAGCCCGAGGCACTCGATGTGTTCTTGTTTTCTTAGCATCAGAACCCGGTGGGCGGGTGTGGCACCGGGAGTAACCTGGGCGCGATAAGGAGCCACCACATTCTTGTGGTGGTAGCGGAAGGGCGGCCCATGAGTGCGTGCCGAAGGCTCTGTTCATGGACGTTCCTTCCGCACGACGACAGGAATGTCGTCGCTCCCTAACGGGCATCATCGGAGCCAGGTTACTCGGGAGGTTGGCGAGCACGCGGCGGACCCTATCACGGCTGAGATTGAGATAGGCCGGGCGTAGCGAGAACATGGCACTCATAGAATCACGGGTCCGGTCTTGAGTGTGGTGGCGCCGGTTTGGCGAACCAACTCGAGGCTGCATTCGGGCTAACAGATCATGGAGCGCCCGGCAGCACGGGCTGGCGCGGGCGGGCCGACAAGCGGTAGAAGAGTTGCGGGATCAGCGGGTTGGTCAACTTGGTCCACTCGAGATGGCAGCCGGTCCCGGCCAAGATGTCGGGAGTGATGGGCAGCCAGCTTTGGAAGTTCGCCGAACTCTCGATCAGGTAGGCGATGCGTTGCTGCGCGTCCCAGTTGAACCCTTCCTCGGTCGGGCTGCGGTGGTAGTGGATCTCAAGCTTGGACCATGGGTTGAACGGGTCGGTGTCCGCCTGCCACTCGGCGGCGTTGGGGACCCCGTCGGCGTCGGGATCGGCCCCCGGCAGCAGATCCTCTGGCGGGGCTCCGTGGAGGGAGCCGCGGGCCTGCATCCAGTCCCCGAAGGGCGGGTAGAACACCGCTTGTTCGCCCAAGGTGATGGTTCTCGTTAGGCTTGCCGTGTTGCCCACCGGGTCCGCCACCTCGAACACCGCCTCGTAGCTGCCGGGCTCGAACCAGTTCACGTCGTTGCTCACCATCCGGATGCGGTGGGTGAGATCGCCGAACTGGACATCGCTGGCGACCAGGTCGGCGAACAGGTCAATCGTGCCGGGCGGCTCGGTGTAGTTGAGATCGAGGGCCGCGACGAGCCTGGGCGCATCGACGTCGACCACGCGCACGGTGCGGATTTCAACCGCCTTGTTGCCGGCGGCATCGACCACCGAGTAACGGACGGAGTAGTCGCCGGGCACGGCGGTGTCCACCTCTCCGGAGCGGACGACTTGGGCCGTCAGATCGCCATCCTCGGGGTCGGTGGCCGAGTACCCCGGCTCGGTGTAACTTGCTAGGAACGGGACTTCAACATGGATGCCCCCGTTGAGCGTGATGGTGGGCGGAGTGAGGTCGAGGATCTCCTCATTGTAGAAGCCGCGGTAAACCGGGTTGCCCCAGTGTCCGGCGGCATTGCGGAACCGCACGCCGACCTTGTGGAAGCCGGCCCGCAGCGAGGTGATCGGGATCGCCGTCGCAGTGAACGCGGCCGAGTTCGGGTCGAGTTCCGCAAGGCTGATGGGTGTTCCCGAACCAGGCGGCGTTTCGGCATCGACGAAGCACTCCGCCGCCACCATCTTGCGGGCCTCTTCACCGATCGTGCCGTATTGGACGACGCTGGAGAGCAGGACCCCGGAGGCGGACACCCAGTCGTCGGGGTGGAGTTGGTTGGCCTTCGACGTGATCGTGATCCCGTTGAATCCGTTGCGGGTGGCCAATACCAAGTCCCGGGTGGCAGGGTCCGAGTTGATGGCCAGCACCAAGCGGTCGAGAAACATCGGGACCGGCTCGAACGGTCTGGCCTGAATGACAACCGGATGTCCGCCGATGCGAACTTCGGAGTCGCCCCCGCATTGGAAGGCTCCTCCGAGGAACACTTGGTGGACCTGCGGGCGGGGAGCCTGAGGTGGGGTGACATCCGGCGGAATGCCCGCTATGGCTTCAGCGATGAGATCAGCGTCAAGAACCGTGAAACGCCGCAGCAGCGGGTTGGACCAGCGGCCCGCGTCGTCCTTGACCCGCAGCCCGACGGCGTGGGTGCCGGGCGGAAGCGAGAGCGACCCCGCCACGTCCGCCAAGGCTGCGGACAGGTCGGTGGCGTCCGTCACGCTCACCGGGGTGGCGTTGCCTGCGCCGGGATCGGTTCCGAGGAAATACTCGGCCTGCGTCACGGGTTTGCCGAGCGGCGGGCGGACGGTGGGACCGCCGCCGTAAAGGTTCGGATCGACGTCGTCGGGCAGTTTGAAGGTACCGGGCGAGACCATGAAGCGCCGCAGCAGCGGGTTGGACCAGCGGCCCGCGTCGTCCCTGACCCGCAGGCCGATGGCGTGGGTGCCGGGGGAAAGCGAGCGCGAGAGCGAGACCGCCACGTCCGCCATGGCTGCGGACAGGTCGGTGGCGTCCGTCACGCTCACCGGGGTGGCGTTGCCTTCACCGGGATCGGGGCCGAGGAAATACTCGGCTCGGGTCACAGGTTTGCCGAGCGGCGGACGGACGGTGATGCCGCCGCCGTACTGGTTCGGATCGACGTCGTCTGGCAGTTTGAAGGTACCGGGCGAGACGGTGAAGCGCCGCAGCAGCGGGTTGGACCAGCGGCCCGCGTCGTCCTTGACCCGCAGCCCGATGGCATGAGTGCCGGGCGGCAGCGAGAGCGACACCGCCACGTCTGCCAAGGCTGCGGACAGGTCGGTGGCATCGGTCACGCTCACCGGGGTGGCGTTGCCTTCACCGGGATCGGGTCCGAGGAAATACTCGGCTTGGGATACGGGTTTGCCGAGCTGCGGGCGGACGGTGGGACCGCCGCCGGGCAGGTTCGGATCGACATCGTCGGGCAGTTCGAAGTCGCCGTCGCCGTAACACGGGTTGCAAAGTGCCAGCAAGCACCCGGCGACGAGGACCGCCCGCCGCCCCGCACCCGCCCGCTCTGGTTTCCTGCCGGTGTTCATAAGCAAGCTGGATTTCGTTGTCAGGGCTGGCTGACGGCCTTGCCGCCGGAGAGGATCACTTCGGGATCGTCTCCCCCGAGAACCTGTTCAGGGGCGAGATCATACGAGATCACCACCGGCTTCTCGGTGGTCCAGCCGCTCGGGTCATACCAGCACCCGCCCGACGGCCCGATGTCGTTGCGCGTGCCGTCGAGGTCGTTGAAGATCGGATTGGTCCATCCGGCGTTGATGCAGGGAGAGCCCGCTTGCAGGGTCGGCGGGGTACCAACGACGGCCAGCGGATCCGCGTAGAGAGTGTCCACGGGAGCAACCCCGCCACGGTGCGTCCAGGCTGGATCCCCGAGGGCCCACATCAGATTGTTCCTCGCATCGACAACCCCAAACGGTGCATTGAGGCCGTAGCCAGCGCGGGTGATGATGTTGTTGAGTATGCGGCAGGCAACCGGATTCCCTTCGACCTTTATGCCGTCGCCAGTGTATTCCCTCCAGTACCGCGCGGCAGGGATGAAATCGAGCCAGTTGTTGAGAATGGAGATACGGTGACCAACGCCGGCACAGCGGATTCCAACTTCCCCTCCCTTCCAGGCCCACGGCACTCCTTTGATCACCGAGTTGGCGATTGCATACTGATTCGAGGTGCCCGCCAAGATCATCCCAAAAAATGCATAATCACCCGCACCAATTGGTTGTGATTTACCGCCATCGATCTCGCTCCCGATCACCGCAACCTTGGCGTTTGAGCCGCTAAAACCAAAGGACCTCGCCTTCGAATAGCCGAACCACACCTTCGGGGAGGCCAGATTCACGTCACCTGTTGAGACGAGGCGGAAGCAGCAGGTTTCCTGGGCGCTTCCCGTCGAGCTGAGACCGCCGACCGTGCTGCTGGCGATGTTGAGCTTGCCGGCCGATTGGCTCACCGATCCGCCCACGATTGAGTTAAAGATATCCAACCACGCGCCCCCTTGACTGACGCCGCCGGTCACCGTGGCATTCGACACTTCCATCCGGGCACCGTTGGCCGTGATCGCGTCGGGGCTGCCGCCTTCCACGAAGACGACCGAGGTTCCAGTCGCCTTGATACCGAGGCCGGAGTTGCCGGTGTTGCCGGTGTTGCGGATAAGGAGCGGGCCGCTATCGTTGACGATGATCCCCTTGTTGGGCCCGCCCACGGTGAGCCCTTGGAAGGGCGGCGGATCGGTGACTGCGGCGAAAGTGACGTTGCCGGTGATAGTGACCTCCTCACCCTTCACCTCGACGAGGCGAACGGCCTTGTTGACGGTGACATCCTGGCTGTAGGTGCCACCGAAAATGGCGATGATGTCGCCGGGAACCGCAACATCGATTTTGGCTTGGATCGACTCCTCCGGCAGCACCACATGGGTGGTGGGAACGGCTGCGGCGGGCAACGAGGCAATCAGAAGAATCAGGCAGGGTGCGAGTTTCATGAATGGAAATAATAGCTGCTAGGGAATTGGGGGGGCGCTGAGAAAGCAAAGCGGGACGTGATGGAGGAAACGCTGAAAAGCTGCAACGCTGAAAAAAAGAGCAACCCGCAGCCAAGAAGCCGTCCTGGCCGGTGGCCGGGCGGGATCATGTCGGGAAACTGGGTGGGTCGGCAAATTCATGGGGAATCCTCCCGGAGGTGAAAATAGCTTTCCGGCTCGCTTTGCCAAGAACAATCCTCAGTTGCAAGAATTCTCACCACGGACCGGCTTGGTCCCGGATCTGACAATCCCCTCCATGTCGTTGCTCAGGTGCTCCCCGGCAGGCTCAAGTGGTCGATGTAGCGGTCCTCGAAGCATTCCTGAAGGTTCAACTCGATGACCTCGATGCGACTGCGCAGGGACTCCATGTGTGCGAGCACGCCCCGGTCCAGCACCGCTAACAAGGCCCCGGCCAGCGCGGTGTTGCCCACCACCCGCACCTGCTCCACCGCAAAGCCCGGCAACAGGCCGATCCCGATCGCATGCGCCACCTCAATGTGCATGCCGAAGCCGCCGGCCAGATAGACCCGGCCGAGTTCCGGCGCCGCGATGCCGGTGACATCTAACAAAGTGGCGATACCGGCGCCGATCGCGGCCTTGGCCTGGAGCAGGTGTGCGATATCGATCTCGCTGATGCGCGGCCCGGCCCCGCCGTTGCCGCCGGCCAAGCGGAAGGCCAAGCCGGCGGAATCCTCGATGCGATGCTGTGGCGGAACCTCCAACCAACGCTCGCGATCAAAGCGCCCGTTGGCCTGGAGCAGTCCGCAGGTGCGGGCGGTGGCGAGAAAATCCACATAGGCTGACCCGCAAATCCCGGCCTCCGCAGCGGCGGGTTGCCCCCCAATGGCTTCGATCTCCGCCGCAAATGGCTGCCAGGCAAGCCGGATGGTTTCGATGGCCCCGGCCTGGGCGCGGGTTCCGGAAGACAGGCCCGCCCCTTCAAAGGCAGGCCCCGCCGCCGTGGCACACGCAAGCAAGCGACCCTCCACACCAAGCACCACTTCACCGTTGGTTCCCATGTCCACCAACAAGCTCGGCGAGCGGTCATAAGTCATGCCGGTGGCATGCACCCCGGCAGTGATGTCCGCCCCCACATAAGCAGCCAGCCCGGGCAGCAGTTGTAGCGGCAGCGCCGGGTCAAAGCCACTGCCAGCCAGCCCGATCGCCCCCGCATCTAACATCCTAGCCGCCAGGAAGCGGGCGGTGAACGGCGCGATGCCCAGCGAGGTCGGATCCTCATCGGCGAGAATGTGCAGCATGGTGGTGTTGCCAGCCACCGTCCCGCCGGCCAGACGGCATGGTTCGCGGCCCGCCCGCGCACAGGCTTGCTGCAACAACGGAGCGAGCGTTTCCTCGACCAACGCCCGCCGCATCGCCTGCCGCACCGCAGGCGAGGAACCCGCACCGATCCGCGTCAGCACGTTGTCGCCAAACCGAATCTGCGCATTGAAGCCCCCGGCCCGCGCCAACACCTCGCCAGTTGTCAGATCGACCACCAGGACCACGACCGTGGTGGTCCCGATGTCCACGGCAAAAGCCGTATCGCGACCCGCCACCACGGGAAACAACGGCGCCAGGTCATACGGAACATCGATCATGAAGGTCTCCCCCACTTGCGGCGCAACCCCGATCTGCGCGCGCTCCGGAATCGCCAGCACCACGCTGCCGCCTTCCGGCAGGCGCATCTGGCAGGAGCGGACCATCCCGCCGACAGGGATTCTTTCACCCGCCCTGTCTAACAATTCGCCCGCCCGCAGCTCCACCATGCAGCCGCGGCACCAGCCGCGTTGGCCGCAGCGGGCGTTGAGCGGAAAGTCGTGCAGTGCCAGCAAGTCGGTGAGCGTGCGCCCGGCCATGGCGGCGGGGATTTGCAGGCGGTGGCAGTGGCCGTCGCGGCCGCCTTCCTGCACGATCATCTCGGCATGGTTCATGGCTGGCTTTCCGTTGGGTCCGCCCGCAGAATCGCATCATCCACCGCATGAGCGAGCTTCTGACCAGGCCGGACGATCTGATAGCGCGCGTCGTCCCACGGACCCCAGATCAAATCCCGCAGCAACGCCGGATCGCCCTTGAGATATTCGTATTGCCACCCGAGTGCCTGCGCACAGGCCTGGGTATAGGCCGCCTCGCGGGCCGCCTCGGCGGTGCCCAGATCGATGAATGCCGCAGTGTCGTAGTTCGCCCACATCTCCCGCTCACTCGCAATGAGGAACTCGACATCCTCGGGGTCGAATTTTTCTGATAGACTTGCTTGCAGGAAAGCGACGCGCTCCGGTCCGGGAACGCGCCGTGCGAGGTTCCAACCCGGCGTGTAATAGTAACACCCCGGACACGCTTCCTGCCTGCTGGCAAACCGCTCCTTGCTGCCCAGAAACACCGCGCGGCAATCATGTGCCCGCGGAATCACCAACGGGTGCCGCTCCGCCCGCAAGCCAGCCGTGCCGCAGCCACACAATCCATACACCAACACGATGGCTTCAATGTCATCCCGCCGGTCGAGTTCAGTCAAGGCCCCTTGCAGGATGCCGCGCATGACCTCCGGCCGGTCATGCAGCGCGATCTCAAACACGCGCTGCTCGACGATGTGGCTGGCACCCGCCGTGACCAGCGCGAGTTCCTTTTCAAAGACATCGCATATCACCAGGGCTATGGGTGGTGGGGGGGGTGGTTTCATGGAGTTATGTCGAAGTTTTTCGAGGTGGCGTTCAGGTCAGTGGTTCGGGACCTGTCGCGGTATTGTTTCGGGGTCATGCCCCGGAGATCCCGGAACACATGGGTTAGATAACTTTGATCGCAAAACCCGCAGTCCGCGGCCACCTCCGCCAGCGGTTTCTCCGTCTGCACCAGCAGTTCGCAGGCCACCTGCACCCGCACCTCGCGCAGCAACTCCACAAACGTGCGGCCGGTCCGCTCCTTGAGCAATTGCGTGAGATGGCCGGGGGAAATCCCCACCTGCCGGGCGAGGTCCTCGCGGGTCAGCTCGCCCACGATGTGCTCGCGCATGTGGCGCAGGGTGGACGTCACCAGCACCGGCACCTCAAAGCGCTGCTGCCGTTCCATCGCCGTGAAAATCCGCTCCAGCGTCCCCCGCAGCCACGCCGCCAGCGCTTCGTCGTCATCGATCTCCGCCAGTTCCGCCAGGTGGGCGAAGCGCATGCCTAACAACTCGGTTTGGGAGGCCCCGGCCTCCACCGCCGCGCGTGAAATCATCACCACCAACTCCAACAGCAGCCCTTTGAGCAACTCGCTGCGTTCCTCGCCCGCACTGTAGATGTGTACCAGCAAATGATTGATGATGCGGCGGGCTTCCCGGCGGTCGCCGAGCTTGATCGCCGCCAGCAAGGCCGGCTCCTGATAGAGATAGAACTCGCGAATCCGGTCGAACGGGCGGTGCTCGCCCACGGCCACCGCAGGGAAATGATTTCTGATAGTCCGCTCGCTCATGACAGTGATGATGGGTAGCGCCGGCGTCCCGCCGGCGGTCTGCGGCATCCTGCTGCCGAACACTCGGCCGCAGCAGCGCGACACGAGCCCGGACAATTGACAGGCACTCTCTTCATTCGCAGGCCGTCTCTAACCTTACTCGGATCACTCGGCCTGCTCATAGGATCGCCCCCGGTGCGTATGCCGCAGCCAGCGGACTGGCGGCCTCAAGTTGTCTCACCGCTGCCGCAAATGTGGCGATTTGCGCCTGCGCCGCCCCGGTCTCGCGGTCGCCGCGGGCGAGAATCGCCGCCAGCCTCGCGAGCGGCAGCCCGAGGCGCCCATCTCCGGCCAAGCGCTCCAACAGGTCGTTGCGGACGACCGTGCCGTGGCGCAAGTCGCGCACCGTGGCCAGGGCCTGTTCCTTGATCGCCTGGTGCGCGGTTTCCCTGCCGACCCCGGCTTTCACCGCTTCCATCAGGATGGTGGTGCTCATCAGGAACGGCAGATAGCGCTGTGTTTCGGCGGCCAGCAAGGCCGGCCACGCATCCATCTGTCCGAGAATCGTTAGAAACGTCTCGAACACCCCGTCGCTCGCGAAAAACGCGTCCGGCAGCATCACCCGGCGCACCACCGAGCAGGACACATCCCCCTCGTTCCATTGGTCGCCGGCGAGTCCGGCCGCCATCGCCAGATAGCCTTTCAGAATGACGTGGAAACCGTTGACCCGCTCGCACGAGCGGGAGTTCATCTTGTGTGGCATGGCGCTGGAACCGGTCTGCCCCGGTGCGAAGCCTTCGCTGGCGGTCTCATGCCCGGCCATCAGGCGCAGCGTCTTGCAGAACGAGGAGGGCCCGGAAGCCAAGTCCGTCAAGGCTGCCACCACCCGGAAATCCAGCGATCTCGGATAGACCTGGCCGACGTTGGTCCAAACTGCGGGCAGCCCGAGATGGGCCAGCACCCGTTGTTCCAGTTCCGCCACTTTTCCCGCCTCCCCGTCGAACAGTGAGAGCTGGTCCAACTGGGTGCCCACCGCGCCTTTCAACCCCCGCACCGCATACCCGGCGATCACTCCATCCAACCCCGCCAGCCCGCCTAACAACTCCTCGCCGAACATCGCCACCCGCTTGCCCAGCGTGGTCGGCTGCGCCGCCACATTGTGGGTGCGGGCGGTGAGCACCCAGTCCGCCCACAGTTCCGCCCGCTCGCGCATCCGCCGCAAGGCCGCCACCGTCTTGTCGCGGATCACCAACAACGAGCGATACACCTGCAATTGCTCGACGTTTTCGGTCAGGTCGCGCGAGGTCAGCCCCTTGTGAACCTGCTCGTGGCCCGCCAGATCATTGAATTCCTCGATCCTCGCCTTCACATCGTGGCGGGTGATTTTCTCCCGCCGCATGATCGAGGCGGTATCCACCTGATCCTTCACCCGCTCGTAGGCGGCAATCGCCGTCGCCGGCACGTCGAGTCCCAGCTCGCGCTGGGCCTTCATGACCGCGATCCAGAATTCGCGTTCCAGCACGATGCGGCCCTCTGCGGACCAGATGGCTTGCATGGCGGGCGAGGCGTAGCGTTCGGCGAGGACGTTGGGAACCACGCGCGAAGCTTGCAAGACCCACCGGAAAAATGCAAGCCAAACTCGGCGAGCCTGCCGCTCACCAAGGTTCGCTTGGGGCTCACCGCGTCCCAGCACAGCTCCTATTGCTCCAACCGCGCCGGCGTAGCCGCAAAAGCGATCTTAAAGGCAGGGGGCCGTTGGTACCGTCACTGCCAAGAACTTTTCCCGTGAATCCGCCAATGAACCTCTGTCCCCGCCAAATGCCACCGTGTGGGGAGGCTTCCGCCTCTTCGTTTCCACCGTGAAACCGCCCTGCCGCGACCACGCCACAGCTCCGTGATCAAAGACCTGGTCCAATCCGTGCTGTTGTTGCGGTGCGGGTTTTGGGCTGCAAGCCATGGTGGTGGTGTATTCATATCATTTTCGGGGATCCTCCAGAATATCCGCCTCGGCGAGTTCCGGCCTTTCGAGTCTTGGTTTGAATCCGAGGCAACCGTGCCGCGACCGATTCCCAGTCGCCCAGATGGACCCGCATCAGGCTCTTCCAAAGCTGGCCGTGGTTTGGCACCGAAAAATGCAGCAACTCGTGGACGATCACGTAATCGCCAAGGTCTCGCGCCAGCGCTAGCAGCTTGTCGTTGAAGCTCAGCGTGCCCGCCGTCGAACATGACGCCCACTTGCGGCGCATCGGGCGGACGTAGATTGACTTGGCAGCCACATCCATCGTCCGGGCCCATTCCAGCACCCGTGCCTTGAACTCCTCCCTGTCCCGCCAGCCCTCCGCCAGGTGGCTGCCGCGTCCCGCGGCAGGCCGTGACTGCGGCGTCCCGCCGCAGTTCTGCTGTGTGCGTCCCGGTTTCATTTCCGAAATGCCTTCTCTAACAATACAAACAACTCTTCAACCGTCGCTGCGACTTTTTCCAAATCCTCTTCCTCTGAAAACACCGCGAAGGTCACTTGCTTGCGCAACTCGCGCAATTCCGCTTCGCCGTCTTTCCAACCGGGATGCCTGCCAAAGGCCTCGCGGATTTTCGCGCTGACTTCTTCTGCGTTAGGAACGCCGTCTTCCGTGAGTTTGCAGAGCACGAAGTAGCTCAGGCCATCCAGCCCTGAGCTTCAACCAACCCGGCACCTTGCCGTGCATCTTCGCCTTGAACAACGCCTTCAACAGCCCGATGTCCTTCACAATGGCGTTGATCTCCTCGCTGTCGAACGCCAGCGCCTTTTCCAACTTGTCAAAGATCCCGACGAAATCGAGCACGAAGCCATGCGGCTTCACCATCTCCTGCGCTTCGTTCTCATAGGGCCGGTTCACCCGGGCAATCGCTTGAAGCAGCGTGTGGTCGCGCATCGGCTTGTCCAGATACATCGCGTAGAGCACCGGCGCGTCGAAGCCAGTTAGAAGCTTCTCCGTCACGATCAGGATCTTGGGCATCTGGTCCAGCTTGCCGAAGCTCTTGCGGATCTGCCGCTCCCGCTTCGGATCGAGGTGGAATTCCTTGAGCAATTTCGTGTCATTGTTGTTGCCGGTGTAAACGACCTCCGAATATTCCGGCGGCAGGAACTTATCCAGCGCGTGTTTGTCGTGGGCACATGCCTCGCGATCCACGCCTACCAGGAACGCTTTGTAGCCCAGCGGTTCCACGTTTTCCAAAAAATGCTTTGCCACGAACTCCGCCACCTGCTGGACGCGGGCCTTTCCCTTGAGGAAATTCTTCAGGTTCACCGCCCGCTCAAGGATCTTGTTCAGCTCCTCGATGTCGGCCACGCCCTCGGCCTCGGCGAGGGAGAGGAACTCCTTGTCCAGCGTCTCGTGCGGCACCAGCATCTCGTTCGGCGCGAGCTGATAGTAAAGCGGCAGCGTGGTGCCGTCTTCGATGCTCTCGGCGATGGAATACTTGTGCAGATACCCATGGTCATCCTCACCGCCGAAGGTCTTGAAAGTGCCCTTGCCATAAACCGTTTTGTCCACCGGAGTCCCGGTAAACCCGATGAAGGTCGCGTTCGGCAGGCCGGCCATCAGGAAATTCCCGAGATCGCCGCTGGTCGTCCGGTGCGCCTCGTCGATCAACACATAGATGTTCTTCCGCGTGTTCAGGTCCGCCGGCATGTCACGGAACTTGTGGATCATCGTCACGATGATGCCGCGGTAATCACTGCGCAACAATTCGTTCAGCCGCCGGATGCTGTCGGCGTGCTCCAGGTTGCCAATGCCCAGCGCAATCAGGTTTTTCAGCATCTGGTCTTCCAACTCATTGCGGTCGATCATCAGCAGGATTGTCGGCTTGTCCGCCTGCGGGGCGCGGAAAAGCATTTGTGCCGAGATGATCATCGTGAACGTCTTGCCGCTGCCCTGCGTGTTCCATACCAACCCACGCGTCCGCACCGGATCGAGCGCCCGTTCCACCACCTTCTCCACACCGCCGGTCTGGTGTTGGCGCAGGATGTATTTCTGTAGCTCCTCGTCCTTCTCGGCAAAGATGATGTAGTCTTTCAGGAACGACAGGATATTTGGGATGAAACAGAAGGATTTAACCTTGGTCTCGAGGCGGCCCGGAACGGAGGGGGGACATTCCTGTCCCCCTTTCTCTTCAGTTGGCTGGGGACTCGAAAGTCCCCGCTCCCTTTCACGCTCCCATTGAACAAATCGCCCCTCTCGCAATTTCGCCTTCACCGGATTCTTCCGGATATACTCCGCCACCTTGAAAAAATGCCGCTCATTCCGAATCAATCGATCCCAATACTCATCCTGCCATAGCTCACCGGTCTTCCCGATCCGCTTGTTGATCTCCCGCGCTGTGAACCCCTTCCACGACTTCAGAATATCAGGCAGCGTGTGATTGCCGTGCGGTCGGAACAACGCATGGACGTGATTCGGCATGACCACGAATGACGCCAACTCATACCGGTCGCCATCAAAGTGCCTCAACGCATCCGCCACGATCTTCGCAATGGCCGGATCTTTCAGCACGAGCGATCCAGTTCCCTGGTCCAGCCAATCTTCGATTTGGCGGGAGAAACATTCGTGATACTCGGCCTCGGTTTTCTCATCCCACGGCTCGGGATGGTGTGATAGCCAGATTGAGCGTTCTTCCTTCCACTGATCGAGCTTCACCCTTGGGAGGGAATCGCCCAATCGCCAGGTCACAAAGACCCAGGCTTCGCCCTGCTGCCAATGAGGCAAGCGGTTCTTGGTGACGTTGATTTCGGCGTCGGGATTGAAAAAGGAGTGGGGGTTTTCCAACCCATTATTTCCATTAAACGGGGGACAGGAATGTCCCCCCTCCTTCCAGTTGAAAATGTTCCGCCACACCGTGTTCCAGGTCACCCCGTAGGAAAACCCGATGGCATCCGTGGCGGTGAATAGCTGCTGCGGGACGAAAAGCTCCGGCGTCTCATCGTGATAGCGGCGGATCTGGTCGATCCCCAACGCAATACCCTCATCCTTGGCCGCGTTTTTGCACTCGATCACCAACACCGGGATGCCATTGATCAAGAACACCACATCCTCCCGTGTCCCGTAGTGGCCGTTGTGATAGGAAAACTCCTCGGTCACTTCGTAAATGTTGTTTTCCGGATGCTCGTAATCGATCAGGATCAAGTCCCTCTCACGCTTTTCCTCGTGGTCAAAGAATTTTCCCCGGTTCCGCAGGTGTTCCACAAATTCCCGGTTGCCGTAGATGTCCGTGTGCAGATACCTGAACTTTCCGAGTAATGCCCCCTCCGCCTCCGCGTAACGCGGGTTGAACTCGCGAACCTTGGCGTCTAGCAAGTCATCGAAGAAAAGCGAGCGCCCCTTGGCTCGGTCCTTCGGCGGTGTATCCGGATCAAACCCGCGCCGCCGCTCGGCCTCTTCGCGGGAAACCAGCGTCCACCCGATGGCCACCGCGTATTTGAGGATGCGGGCTTGGACGGTTTTGTTTTCGGTGGGCTTAGACATTAGTTGTTGGACTTGTTGTTCTGAACGGCTGTTAACCGGGTCAACTCCCCATTGGAACCCTGGATCCGCTCATGCGCTTCCCGTAGCTTCTTCTCAGCTACGGTGAGATTATCCTCATCCAGAGCTTCTTCAATGTCATCCAGCAGCTTGCGCGTCTCTGCGTCGCGCGATTCCGCATCCGGCATGATGTGATCCAGAATCCAGTTAGAATCCACGCCCATGGAAATCATCGGCTGGGTGATTTCTCCGGTCTGGGATATCAAGCGGATCTCGTCGGCAGGCACCGCACCGATCACCTGGGGTGAATGGGTGGTCGCGACAAACTGCATCGACGGGAATGTTTCCTTCAGGTCACCAACGACACGGCGCTGCCATTTCGGATGCAGGTGGACGTCCACCTCATCTATCAACACCAACCCCGGTGTTTCGCGGAGGATTCGTGGCCAAGGCCGGTCGTCTGGCCCCAGTTGGTCGGCGGGTAGCAGAAAGGCGTTTTGGGTCACCGCTTTGATGGCGATGTCGGCAATCAGGGCAACCATCATCCGCTGGCCGGCGCTCAGCAGCGAAAACGGCTGGGCCCTGCCGTCAATGGAGAGCACGATCTCCGCCCGGTCCCCATCATACCAGAGGTCATTCGACTCGGGAATGCACCGAAGGATCGCCATCTTGACGACTTCATATCCCGGTCTCCACGTTCCCCCACGGTTGACAAATGCGATCACCTCGCGTTGAAACCAATCCTGCAAGTCGCTCAAGCGGATCCGCTCCTCGAAGCACTCGTAAAATGCTTCCCATCGTCGGGCGGGGCCATTCACTTTACCTTTCGGACTGCGCTGCTGCGACGGCAACCAGGACCGCCCCGCCCCGTAGTAGGCAATGACCGGACAAAGCACCTTGTCACCACCCGCCACGCGTATGAAAACATCCGCGATGATGGCCAGCGCCTCCTTGGCATCGGCATTCGTGGTCCGCGCACCCTCTTTCCGAATCTGCCGGCACCACTGAACGTCCCGACCGGCGATCTGTCCGGTAGCAAGCACGGCAACCGGCTTGCACTCGTTGAATTGAATGCGGTCTCCCTCCTTCTTCGGATCGAGGCGAATCTCATTGGAGAGGATGTTCCGCCCGCTGCTTGCCAGGGTGGAATCCGGCACCTTCACCAGCCATACGGCCGCCGCTACCGCAAGGGCGTCCAGCAACGTCGTCTTGCCCGCCCCATTGTCACCCACCAGCAGGGTGAACTGTGGATGCAGCTCAAGCGTCTGCTTCTCAAAGCGCTTAAAGTTCTTAATTTCGATTTTGTCAATTTTCATGGTGGTTCGGCGGTGATTGTAGCTTGTTTGTCACGGTTGCCCCGGCGTGGGCGAGGATTCGGGCTTCGACGGCTTTATGTTCGCTCGGCTTGATCATGTGAAAATTTGGTTTGCTATCGGGTCGTTTGGTGCGTAGTGTCTTCCCGGACTGGGAATTCTCGGTCGGAAGGCGGTCTCTGGGGTTACCCGGAGCCGCCTTTTTCGTTTCAGGGAAAGATTTTCCATCCGGTAATACCCCCTCTCTTGTAAACTCGGTCGCACACCAAATCCCACGCTTGATTGGGCTGCGCTGGGTTCAATACACGTCTCGCCGCTGGATGGGCACACAAATCCGCGATCTGAAGTCCTGCAATGTTGTCCGTCTTGCGCCGGAAACTGATCGGACAATTCAGCCGCTGGAATCGCGTTGCCGGGATGAAGCGGGTCCCTTGGGTCATCATCCGGTAAAACGCGGCCTCAAGCTCGTTGTCCTCGTTCTTCCCACGGGCCTCCGCTGTCACCGGTAGATGTGTTTCATTTTCACCATCCAGAAAATGCAACACGCGTTCGAAGGTGTAGGTCAGCGCCAGATCATAGGGATTGGAGGCTGCCATTCCATAGCGTTCCCGATGCTCCTGTTTGTGGATGGCGGTGATGAAGAGAGTGATGGGAAGATCCTTCATCATCTCGCTCAAGGCACTGAGAACCATCGCACGTTTGCCGGGTAGTTGCATAAAAGCAAAATCTCCGAGCGCCTTGCGCACGTCGCGACTGTGGAGATTCACGCCCTCATGATTCCAGAAACGCATCTTCAAGCGTCCCAACGCGGGGATGATCTGTTCCTGATACACCCTCCTCTCCACGATCACCGTGGACAACACGAACAAGGGAAAATCCCGGTCGATCTTCTCTAACGAGTGGTCTCCGCACTCGTCAAAGAATGCAATCAATCGAGAGGGCGCTGCTTCAGGCATCGCTCACCTCCTCTCCACACGAATGCCCGCACCAACGAGTCGCTGCGGTTCGGGATACAACCGGCCAACTGATGGACTCGGCGTATGCGAGGATCCGGGATTGGACGGTTTTTTGTTCGGTGGGGGCGGGCATAAGTTTTTAGGTTCTAGTGTTGCTCAACTGGCACCTGTCCGTTGTCCGTCTCCCTGACTATGAAAAGCTGAGAATCTAAAAACACCTGCGAGTAGAAAGCGATTCGATCTAGCGGGTGGCGCTCGGCCAACTGAACTCGGGATGATCGCTTTGATTCAGGCGAAATATGGCGATGCTTCTCTGCAATCTCAGACAAATAATGGGCCGTATTCTCAAGTGCGTCTCTCTTGATTGCCGTTCTCGATTTTTCTTTGAAGGAGTGTGCAACTGATCGTTCAAATTCTTCAAGCTTCCCGCTCGTATCCAATGGGCGAGGTTTAGAACAAATATGGGGCGTAGATCCTAGAAGGAACGCGACATGGTGCTCGTCGTCATCAGGAAGAGGACCAATATGGGAGGGCCTTATCCAAAGCGAACGGCTTCTTACTTGGTGCGATAGATATGCCGCGTTAAACTCGTCCGAGGTATGAAACGCCGGAGCGGAGTAGTAAACTTCATTGCCCGCATTCTCGAGGTCGAGCAGCATCTCGTGCTGGTCCGAATGACGCGCTGGCCGCATATGCATTCGGTAAAACGGCGGCTGAAAAATGCCATCCTTCACTTCCTGCGCAGTTCTCCGAACCATGCAGTGCGAGAGCTTGAACTGAAGAAAAAGCGGAAGGCCCGGCCGTTGTAGCATTAGGTCGTAACCCCCACCGGACTGTCCTTCTTGATATAGCGACGGAAAGACTGGTGCCGCCGTGAGCGATGTCCCATGCCAGTTTATCAGCTCGTCAGTGAGAGCGTATCCGTAGCTGAATTCTGAAATATCCGGTTTCATAAATACCTCCTTTGCGTCGTTCCCTCCTCAGCCACAATCGTCCAACCGATGGCCTCGGCAAATTCGAGAATCTGGGCGTAAATGGTTTTGTGTTCTCCGGGCGTGGGCATGTCACTTCCTTCCTACAATAGCTGTCTCAATGGTCTTTATCGCGTCGTATCGCGTTTGGAACATCGCTTTATCCGTGTTGACGTAGGCATTTCTCGGGTCGTCATGCTCCGTAATGCTCAACCTGGAGAAAAGGTCTCTCAAAGTCTGAGCTTCCGCCGGGAGAAGCGGAACCACCTTCGTGAATTCATCAAAGGCCGTGACCTGCTGGCTCTTCTGTTTGAACTGGTGGCGCTGCTTGTTGAATACGTGTGTGTTTACCACGGCTTCGATTAGGCGGCGCATTTTTCCGGCCATGACTTCTTTCTGCGGTCTTGTTGGCTCGCCAGCTGCCGCTAGAGTCGCGTCAATATCGGTTTTCAAGTCGTCAATATTCTCGCTGTATTCATCGATTGCGACGCAACTCTCCAAAACATGCACGGCCATGTGTTGACTCATTCTCGATGCGTTCAGGGTCGTCTGAATTTGCACAAAATACTCCCAGTTGTGGGTAAGCACAATGATCTGACGGCTGGGATGGGCTTGGATTAAATCGCGTAGCCGATTGCAATAGTTCCCGATGTAGTTGTAGTCGAAACTGGAAATCAAATCATCAAAGACGATCACCTGCTGCTCGCAAGTCTCCAACTCTGCAAAGAACAGAGCAAGAGCATGGATTCGAAGTTCGCCCTCGCTTAAGACCGACTCAATCCTCTGGCCTGCGACATGATGGTCGACAGTAACAGCTCCGTCCCCACCGACGTCCCTTAATTCGACTCCGAATGCGCTCATTCCTTTCTCCGCGAGAACGAGATACTCTGCATTCAATCGTGTTTTAAAATCCTCCACTACGAGTTCCTTGTGAGCCTTCTTTGCCGTAAAGGAAATTTTGCGTAGCACTGACGTAAAATCCGGCAGGCGCGCATTCCAAAAGGCAACGTTTTGCGTACGGCGGCGCGCTTCTTTCACGAGTTGAACGTTTTCTGCAATTGCCTTTGCGTATTGCAGTTCATTGCATTCGGTGGAGATTTGCCCGAACTGCTTTAGAAGCTCTCCGCGGCCTTTCCCAGCCTCTTCAATAAGCTTTTCCTTCTCCTCCAGAAGCTTCGAAAGATCGTCGCTGAGTTCTCGAATCGTCGACGCGGCATCCCTACAATCTTGGCCCATCTTTTCTCCCGCCTTGAAACGAGTCTGAATTACCCTCCCAGCCTTCTTAATGGCGTCAATTGTCTCCACGGCCAACACCGAATCTTTCGCCCAACTGTCCGGCATTGAATCAAATATTACTTTCAAATCCTTTGTCGATATCTTAATGAGCTTACGGAGTTCAGTGATAGCCGTATCCAGTTCGCCAGTCAGAAGCGCGGCGTATTGCTTGAAGAGTGATAGTTCACCCTCACGAAGGTTATGCTTACAAAGTGGGCACGCAATTGTCTCCGGAGAATGAAGGCCGCAAATCTCATTAGCGGAATGAATGAGCGCCATCAACTTGTCGAGGGTTGCGCCTGTTGGAATAAGCGCCTTGGCAAGGAGTTCGAGCTCTTCCTCTCTTGCTTTCAGTGCTGTCGATTGCGCAACAGGGTCAATCTCGATGAGACTTTCGGATGCGTTGAGAATTGGTTGAATTTCCCCGTGAAGTGCTTTCAGAGCAGCAGCCTCACCTTTAAGGAGTTTAAGACCCTGTTCTGAAGTTGCTTTTTCAAGCTCCGCCTTACGTTTCAGCTTTTCGTCGAGCCCCCTCTTCTCTGAATAAGCCTCGCCCAACTTTAACTCGGCATCTAAGGCTGCGGTTGTTGGATTCGTCAAATCGGCCAGAAAGGAGCTCTTGAATCCATCAAATTTGGCGCGAATACGTTCAGAAAGGCTTACGAGCTGAGTTGCATTCTCGCTCTGCTTTGATACCAACTCGGCGCGTAAATCTTTGCAGTAACTCAGAGCTGTCTCAAACACATCGAGTTTGAATGGGGACAGCTCAATGATCCTGCCGGGTTGGACCGAGTTCTGAACATTGTGGATTGCTATCCCTGTATCGAGATATTTGAGGGAGGTTGAGCGAGCCCCGTACGCAGTGGGGGGCGTCCAGGATTGCGCAATCGCGTCGGTAGCGAATTTGTATGAGAACGATGGCGATGTGGTTGCAGTGCTTCGAACGTTATGGAGTGGTCGCCGAGGAGCATCATTGGATGCCAAGATTTGCAGTGCTTCGCACAAGCTGGATTTCCCGCTTCCGTTTGCTCCAAAAATGATCGTGGCTCGTTTGGGGAACGATGCCGCTAAGGAATTGCCTAGGCGTTTAAATCCATTAAACGGACCAATGGCTTCGAGACGTTCGATTGCGGCGACTGCGGCTCCAACGGGCGTCCTAGCTGCTGGAGTCGCCAGTTGTCGAAGGTAGCTTGCACGTTTGATGAACAGCTGAACAAGGATTTCAAGATCAGCCGGGCTGAGGCTCGTCGTTCCAGATGCGGCGAGATCACAAATCATTTCCAGCCAAGGTATGCCCTCAGACTGGCCAAGGTCGTGGAGGTATCCAATTGCATCTGGGTGTGTGGGCATAGAGTTAAAAGTACTATTTTACGCATGGAGGACGATGCCTTGAACACGGGTCTTTGCGGTCATCAGTTCGTGGAGAAGGGTGCTGAAGAGGTCCTTTAGCACAGCTACTTTCTTCTCGGCGGCTTCAACCTTTGCTGCCAAGGCGACCAGTGGCTTTGCTATCTCTTTCTGCTCTTCCATGGTGCCGGGAAGTGAGATCGCTATTGAAGTGAACCGTCCTTTGCTGAGGATCGGAACGGGACCAAAGGTGGCAAAGCTCTTCCAATATCCCCAATGGTAACTCAGCAGGAAGAAAACGAATTCAGGGTCTCGTCCCTCTTTGCAGATAATTGAATTGATCTGCTGATTGGTCGCTGACTCTTCGTGATAGGTCATCCCGACCTTGCCAATACTTGACCCGATACAGACGCACATGACTGAATTCTTCGGAATCGATCGGATTGTGGCCATTCCGTCGGGTGAAATCTTCTTCTGTGAATCATAAACGTAGCGGCGGGCCCCAAGGTCAGCGGGAGCGACAAAGTCTTCGCTGGGCGGCTCGTAGAACGCTGACACTTCGGTTTTCGGCGTCGAACCAGTTACACATTCTCCAAGATCGCCGATCTCCACTACTTCCCAGCTTTTAGGTACCAAACCAATCTCAGTTTGTTTCTGGGGTTCATTGCGCAGGCCTTCGGTGAAGAGCTTGTGCATGAGGGCCTTTTTCAGCTCGGTGGTGGTCTGAATGATCCGCTCCTGCGCTTCGATGGCCTGCTGCACCGTGGAAAGAGTGTGCGCGATCTTCTTTTGCTCGGGAAGTGGGGGGAGCGGAATACACCGCTCAACCAGAGATTTGAAATGGCGGTTATATCCCCTGCTCGGTAGATCCAACGAAACTAGCGCGTAGTAATAGAACTTTGGATCGTAGATTTTCTTGTCGGGCAACAGAACCTTGGTTCCGTCCGCACCGAGAATGAATGGGAAGTCGACGTATTTGAGACCGCGCGTGTGATCGCCGAAGATGATGAGCGGCAAATCGAAATCGATTACTCTATCCATGTCGTCACAGTATCCGGAGACAAACTGCTGCCCTTGATCAACGACCGGGAACCGTCCCACTGAAGCGATGTCTTTTGCCGGAATCTGATTGCGTCGCCCGACGTTGTTCTTCACGAACGACTTCGAAACTGGGCATGTTGTCCATTCGCTCATTCGCCACCTCCTTTGTTTCGCCCTTTCAGGGCTCTGGTTTCTATTGGGGCATTAGACCCAGGGCGTTGCCCTGGGCTATCATATTGTCGCCCCGTTGGGGCTTTGGAGGTGCCAAGTGGCGCGGATCCACGGCGCTGCCTTGGGATGATGAATGGCCAACCCGTTGGGGCTGGGATGCGGGCGGAGATGTCCGCATTGCGAGCGGCGAGGGATTGCGACTCTGGCTGCGACTCTGGCTGTCCGGCGACTTGTCCGGTGACCTGTCCGGTGACTGGTGGGGTGACTGGTGGGGTGACTGGTGGGGCGACTGGTGGGGCGACTGGTGGGGTCAGGGTCGTGACTTGGGCCTCATGGGCCTGGTCATAGGCCCAAGGAGAGTTTTTCGGTCTGGCGGTTCTGGTATTCACGGGGCACCACCTTTCCGTTCCAGCATCTGGATGAGTCTTTGGCCTTTGTCGGTGGTGCGATACTGTTGTTTGCTGCTGCTAGGCTTGTCCGGGATGGTCATTTCGATGAGCGCTTCCTGGAGAAGGGGGGTGAGGACTTGGTCCCGAAACTTGGTGCGGTTGGTTCGCTCAGCGATCTCCATCAGATCGTGTATGGAGCTTGCAACGATTGACTTGCGAAGGATCTGAACTTGGTGCCCGCTTAGTGCCAACCTGGTCCCGACTTGGTCCCGACTTGGTCCCGGCTTGGTCCCGAGCGGTCTGCGGATGGTGGTGACAAAGCCGTCGGTGAGGGAGAATTCCGGTTCGGGGAGGTCGGCGGCGACGCATTTGCGGATCATGTCGCGGATGCCGGTGCCCATGCGCTCGATGTATTTGGTCAGGTAGAGTGGTTCCGCCAGGAGGGGATTGCCGGGGATGGAGCCGTGGGGTTGGCGCAGCTTGGCGAGGGTGAGGGCGGGCGGAAGAGTGCCGGGATTCCAGATTTCAAGGCGGTCGCTGAAGAGCATGACCTGGACGCTGCCATTGCTGTTGGACGTATCGAAGAAGCGTCGCAGCAGAGGATCTCCGGAAAGATACTCGCCGAGGGCTTTGCGCTCCTTGGCAAATTCCTTCTGGACGCTGCTGATGAAAATCCTCATGCGCCAACTCCTAACTGTTTGAGGATTTTCCGGAGGGCCTTGTCGGTTTCCTTGGCCTCGGCTTCGATGGCATCGAGTTCCGCGACGATCTCCGCGAGGGGCCGGTAGGTTTCGGCGTCGCTGGTGTGGATGTAGCGGCTGGGGGAGATGTTGTAGTCGTTTTTCTTCAGCTCCGCGTAATCGACAATGCGGCTGAGTTTTTCCTCTTCCTTCCAGCCGATGAGGATATCGGCGATGCGCTGGATGCCGGCGTCCGGGATGAAGTTCTTGGGCGATCCTTTTTCAAAGATCTGGCTGGCATTGACGAGAAAGACCTTGCCCTTGCGGTGCTTCGGCTTGGCCGCGTGCAGGAACAGGACGATGCCGGGGGCGCTGGTGTTGTAGAAAAGATTTTCCGGCAGATAGAGCACGCTTTCGACGAGGTCCTGATCGACGAACCACTGGCGGACGGTCTTTTCCTTGTTGTCGCCGGCATTTCCCGAGCCGCGGGAGACGGCACCGGTGTCGAGCACGACGGCGGCGCGGCCGGCTTTCTGGCCGTCCGCCCCGGACTTGAGGCTGGCGGACATGTGCTGGACCCAACCCCAGTCGGCGGAGGATTTCCCTGGGAATCCAGCACCGGCGGGGAAGCGGTCGAGTTCGTCATTGTCGTAATCCGCCTCGGTGAACCAGTCCTGGTTCCACATGGGGTTGGCGACAACCCGGTCAAACGTCCGGAGTTTGCCCTTCTTGCGGAATTTCGGGTTTTTGAAGGTATCGCCGATCTCGATGGTGCCCTCCATGTCATGGATGATCATGTTCATGCAGGCCATGGCCCAGGTATCGGCGATGTATTCCTGGCCATAGAGCTTGAGCGGGGAAACCTTCGTTTCGTTCTTACCACTGCGCTTCTTGCCCTTGGTCTGCTCCTCCATGGCGATCTCGCACTTGATCAGCCAACCGCCGGAACCACAGCAGGGGTCGTAGATCTCCATGCCGGGCTCGGGCTGGAGCACTTTGGACATGATGGTGCCGACTTCGGGCGGGGTGTAGAACTCGCCGGCACTCTGGCCGCCGCCCTCGGCGAACTTGCGGATGAGGTATTCGTAACTCTTGCCGATGATGTCGGCCTCCACGTCCTCCAGCCCGAGGCGCTTGGTGCTGATGGCCTCGATCAGGTTGGAGAGGCGGTCGTCATCAATGTCGCGCTGGCCGTGGGTGGTGGCATTGAAATCGACGCGGTCGATGATGCCCTGCAAGCCCTGGTTTTCCTTGGCGATGGCCCGCATGTGGGAGGTGACGCCTTCGCCGATCTTGTCGGAGAGTTTCCTGATGACAGACCACACCGGCTGCTCGGGATCGCCCGGCATGAGCGGCAGATAAAAACGGACCAGCTTGTGGTCGGCCTTGGCGAGCTGGAAGGCCTTTTTCCGCGACCCCACTTCGGCGGCGATGCGGTTCAGCTCGTCATCGAAAACATCACAGAGGCGCTTGGTGAAAATCAGCGGGAGGATGAAATCCTTGTATTTCGGCGCATCCTTGGCCCCGCGGATGGAGCACGCGGCGTCCCAAATCCAGGATTCGAGGGATTTGTTTTTCTCGGGTTTGGCCTTCCTGGGGGCGGCTTTGGATGATTTCGGCATGAACAAAGGAAAGCTAACAGTCAGGACTTCCAAGGGAAAAATAAAGCGGTGAAATGGGATTTACCCGCGCTGGGGCCTGCAAGCCCGTCACTTCATCCATGTCTTGGAAGGCGAAATGGCGGCGGGCGGCGGGAAGCTGGTTGAAAGTATTCATGAATCAATGGGGTGGGGCGATCAAAGGGCGAAGAAGATCGGCGATCCAAGCGGGCGCATGATGGAGATCTCTTTGGATTATCGGGCGGTCACTGTCGGTGATTTGGCGGCGCAGGATGGCGAGGACATTTTCGTCCACCTGATCCTGCCCGAGGTGACGCAGGGCTTGGATGAGGGTGCCGCTCTTGCGCCCGGCCGTGGCCATGTTGCGCGGCGTGGTGTGCTGAAGGTGGATTTCCCGTTTGCCGATCTTGATCTTGCGGGCCGGGCCGTCGGTGAGGAAGACGATGCGTGACGGCACCTGGTCGGAAAGCCCGAGTTCGTTGGCCGCGTATGCGCCCGAGGGTTGGAGGCGGATGGCATCCCGAACCACCAAGGCCCGGGCGATGGCATCTGCGGAAGGCGCCACCGTGCCGAGCACCGGGTCCAGGGCAGGGTAATCATAGAGGCCGCGTGCGAGTTGGCGCATGGTGCCGGCTGCCTTGAGGCGGCGCAGTGTCGAATCAATGGCGGCGCTGCTGCCAAGGTCTTGGAAATGCTTTGGTGTGAATACCCAACCCTTGCCGTGGCCGTAAATACGGCTACGTACCTTGGAGTCAATGGATGGGGATTTTTGCAGCATTTTATTCCTGACGGAAAAGCTAGGTATTTTTTACGTCATGGCAAGGGTCATTTTCGATGGTGCCCTTTTCCGGTGCCCTGAGGGATCGATTCGGTCTACTCAGAAAGACGGTTTCGCTCCCGAGTGAACAGGCGGTTTTGAGCATCGACCGAGCATTACACACTTCCTGGGCTGGACCTTGAATTGACAAGGAACTGGCAATGCATCCCGGAAAATGACTTGGCACATTCCCGGGGAGTGCCGGGACTTAGCCACAGCGGTGTGGCGCTGCGCTTCACACCGCACCCCATACTCGCACCGCACCTGCGCAGCCAAAGTCTGGAGTGCGGTGGGAAGGGCGCAGCCCGCCACACCGCTGTGGCTAAACCGGGAGAGCTGCGGCTACACCATGCTTCACGCCGAAGATTTCAACATTCAACATTCAACATTCAATGATCAAGTAAGACCAAGAAATGCCACGGCAGCGGCCATGCATACTCACCAGTCCTTGGCTTGGACGCGGATTTTCATCCACCAATCGGCCCACGCAAGAGGGCCGTTCCTGCTGCGCCTCGGCGCAAGCAACGGAGCGCCGGCTTCAGCCGGCGAGCCAAGGATAATGGGTGCCCCGCTCGCATGCGCCAATGGCCTACTTCGCTGCAGCCACGAAGGCCAGGCAAGCCCGCGCTCCATGCAGACTCGCCGACTGAAGCCAGCGCTCCGCACCACCACTCCAACCTTCAACTTCCAACCTTCAATGATCAAGCAAGGGCAAGACATGACCCCGCATCGGCACTTCTGCCACCCGCCAACCCATGCGCGGATGATTCACGAATTCGTCTGAAACGCCAACCAGTGCCAATTCATTTTCAGCCGGGGTCAGGAACTGTGAAATCGGTGAAACGGCAGCCTCGACCGTCAACAACCACCCCCCTCTTCCGCTACGCAGGCGAGATCCCCCCCCTCTCTATCCCCACCGGAAACGGTGGCGACACCGGCCCCGGCGGAAAAACGACCCGCGCTTCTTGGTTAGGTTTCCCGAAGGACTTTGCCGGGCCTGAATCGGCTTGGCAGTAGGGCCGGGCGGAATTGTCTGCGGCTTTCGGGCCAGCCCCCCGCGACCCCCACGGCGACGGGCTCACGAATTATCAGGATATCGTGGTGTATGGCACCAACCCGAACGTGGCCGACACCGACAGCGACGGGGCATTCTCCGCACAACCCGCTGGACGCCCCGCCGCTGGTGGCAGATGCGCGCACCGCCATCTAGATCACGTTTTCGGCCGCGGTGGGCAAGACCTACCGGATCGAAGACTCGCCCGACATGACGACCTGGGCACCCGTGGAAACCGGCATCGCCGGCAACGGCGCAATCATCCAGCGGTTCTACTCCACCCGCAACTGGGTTTGCCGGAAGGTGCGGCGGAATGCTGGACCGCTGATAAGAATGAAAATGCGTTTCGAGCAGTTGACGGATTGGACGACACATCCTCAAGCCGCGGTCAAAAGAATGGGTTCCGCTCCGGTCTGCTAGGCCCGGTGCAGGTGCTTGAACGCGCACAGAACTGGTGCAACCCTTAGGCGGCGTCTGCACCCTGGCACCGGATCGCAAACTCGTGGCCGGCGTCCCGCACTGAACCGACTACATCATGGAAGCGGTCGTGATGTTCAAGGCCGACCAAGGCAACGCCTGGGTGGTCGTCCGCGTCAATCAGCCCGGGCCGGGCAACGATGAAATGCACGGCAATTATGCGGGCTTCAACCCCAAGACACTCTATCTCGGCAAGATGCGGAACCACTGGCAAGCTCTGGCCACTCTTTCGGTTTGTCAGAATTGGAGTGCCGTGTCGAGCCCGGCGTGTGGAACCTGCTCCGCGTGGCGGTCGAGGGTAAACGAATCCGCGTTTGGTTCAACCGCAGGCACCCCTCAGCCGATCAAGGCGCCGGCCAGCGGATCGACTTCACCGACGAGTTGGAACCCGTGTTATCCGGCAACGTGGGGCTGCGGACCGCAGGCGTCGAAGCCGGCTTCAATAGCGTGGTGGTCCTCCCGGCAAGCGCTAGAGATTGGCCTGCAAACCGCTGTGTCCACGCACCCTCACCGTGCGAGCTGTGAAAGGTTTCCCGAGTTCACCACGTAATCCGATCCAGCTTGTCGGAACCCCGACCTCCACTGCGGCAAGCGAAACGTGTTGATGAAATCGCACCCTATCTTCAATCCCAATCCACTCACCAATGAAGTCACCCATCCTGCCAGCAAGCGCGCTCGCGCTTCTCGCCATCCCATTCTCGCACGCCACGGAACCCGGTTGGGCGGAGGTGGAAAACCAGTTCGGCACCCTGCCGATGGCGGCGCGGCGGCTAACCGGACCCTTGTTCCGGATGCACGGCGACGAGACCCGGGCGCAGTTGGCAAGCGAGTTGCAAAAGGTGCTGGAAGGCCGCAACGGCACCTTCACGGCCGAATAGCCATCACATAACCATGAAAACCGCAATGCATGCAAGTCTGGCCTTGGTGATGACCATGTCAGCAATATCGGGCGAGGAAGCCCGCCAACCGGAGGGTTCTCCTCCGGCACCGTTGTCACAAGGGAAGCCGGCACGAGCGTCGAGCGTCTGGGGCCCAGGCTATGAGGCCGCCAAGGCAAACGACGGCGATGCTGAAACGCGCTGGGGAGCCGCTGCTGAGGCAAGGAGCGGCTGGCTGGAAGTTGACCTTGGACAAGACATGGAGGTTGCATCCGCAGTGATCATTGAAGTGGGCTACCACCGCACCAAGTCGTTTGCCATCGAAGCAAAGCAAGGCGAGAACTGGCATGCAATCGCCCGGGGCAATACCATTGCCGGAGAACAGGTTCTCAGGTTCACGCCTGTCACCGCCAGGTATTTCAGGTTGAACATCACGGAGGCAAGTGCAGTGCCGACGATCGAGGAATTCCAGCTTTATGCCCCTGGGGTGAAGATTCTGACAACGGCGGAAAGGCCGCGCGATCCCAAGCTTAAGTGGTTTGATGCGGCCAAGTACGGGCTGTTCATCAACTGGGGCCTCTACTCGATTCCGGCGGGCGAATGGAAAGGCCAGAAGCATGACGGGATTGGCGAGTGGATCATGCACGGCGCCAGAATCCCCGTGACCGAGTATGAACAACTTGCCAAGCGGTTCAACCCCCGGAAATTCAACGCCGAAGAGTGGGCGCAGTTGGCGGAAGATGCAGGCATGAAGTACCTCGTGTTTGACTGCAAACACCATGACGGATTTGCACTGTATCATTCCGAGGTCAGCAAGTACAATTGTTATGACGCCACACCGTGGCAACGAGACCCCATGAAGGAACTCCAGACGGCATGTGAAAAACACAATCTCAAACTCTGTTTCTATTACTCGCAAGCAACGGACTGGCATGAGCCGAATGGCGGCATGAACAACTGGGACTTCAAACCGGATAACGAGAAGGATTTTGACCAGTACTTGCGTGACAAGTCCCTCCCGCAGGTCAGGGAACTTCTCTCGAACTACGGGCCGATCGGGTTGATCTGGTTCGACGTTCCGGTGATGATGACCTCCCAGCGCTCAAAGTTGT
The DNA here is from genome assembly GCA_026397725.1 of Verrucomicrobiota bacterium. Taxonomy (GTDB): domain Bacteria; phylum Verrucomicrobiota; class Verrucomicrobiia; order Verrucomicrobiales; family Akkermansiaceae; genus Luteolibacter. The sequence goes on from JAPLUI010000242.1 coordinate 71,964, forward strand.
TTGCGGATCTGGTCCATTCGATCCAGCCCGTAACACTGATTAACAGCAGACTGGGTGAGGGAAAATTCCATGACTACCAGTCCATGGGGGACAACGAAATCCCGGACAAGGTGATCTCCGGCGCGTGGGAAACGGCCGCCACGATCAACGACACCTGGGGGTACAAGAAAGATGACCTGAACTGGAAGCAGCCGGACAACATCACATTCAAGCTGGTGGATATTGTTAGCAACTCATTGAAGTTGAGTGAAATCGCTGGGAATTATTGCTCCATGATGAAATACTCCTCCGCGAAGCCTACCATGATCCGGCAAAAGGACAAACTGCGCCAGCGAGTATAAGAAGCCGGACTTGAATCAACGATCGACCAGAAATTCAAACCACAATAAGCCAAATGAAACACCCCACCACCCGCCGTCTGGCGGCCTGCCTGATTGCCGCCGCCGCGATGTTATCATCCCTTCCGAGCGCTGCCGCCGTCGAACTGGCGAACCTGCGCTGCGAGTACCTCACCGATCCGCTCGGCATTGACGTGGCGAAGCCGCGACTGTCGTGGAAGGCGGAAGACAAGAGTCAGAAGGCCGAAGACAGAGGCCAGAAACAAAGCGCCTATCAGGTGCTGGTGGCATCCACACCCGAATTTCTCGCCAAAGACCAGGGCGATTTGTGGGACAGCGGCAAAGTGACATCGGACGCGAGTTCCCAAATCGAGTATGGCGGAAAGCCACTGCAGAGTCGGCAACAGTGCTTCTGGAAGGTGAAAGCCTGGCACACCAACGACAACGACAGTTCCGAAAGCAAACCTGCCTCATGGGAAATGGGCCTGCTCAAGAATGACGATTGGAAGGCCAAGTGGATCGAGGGTGCGGGATACATCGAAATGAAATCCGCGCCGCCGCCGGAACCCCTCACCATTCTCAAGGCGGTTTACGGATCGAATGAAGCCGAGACCGATGTCACTTCAATCCTTTCCGGCCTGGTGAGAAACAACTGCCTGTCTGTGGTCGTGGAGAACACGGCGCTCGGCGGCGACCCCTGCTTTGGCAAGGTCAAACAATTGCGCGTGGAGTATGAACTCGGTGGCAAACGTCTCAATAAGACGCTCGATGAAAAGACCACCCTGTCGATTCCCGAAGGCACCGGGGCTGCTGTCACCGACAAACTTTATTACCTCCGAAAAACGTTGAAACTCGCGGATAATCCTGTCGCCAAGGCCCGGCTTTTCATCACCGCCCTCGGACTCTATCATATGGATATCAACGGCCAGCGCGTGGGCGACATGCTCTTCGCCCCCGAATGGACCGATTACCGCAAACGCATTCGCTACCAAGTCCATGACGTGACCGCCATGCTCAACCAAGGTGACAACGTCATCACCGGACTGGTCGGCCAGGGCTGGTATAGCGGTCACATCGGACTGGGTGGATATAAGTACTATGGCCAGGTTCCGGCCTTGCTGGCACAACTGGAAGTGACGTTTGCCGACGGCACCATGGAACAAGTGGTCACCGATGGTTCGTGGAAGGTCACCGCCAGCCCCATCCTGTCATCCGACTTCATGATGGGCGAGAACTACGATGCACGCCTTGAGGTGAAGGGCTGGAACGCACCCGGCATCGATGACAGCACCTGGATGAAGGCAAACACCCGCGAAGAAGCTCCGGCGCCGTTACAGAGCCAGGTTACGGAACCTGTGCGCAAGATATGTGAAATCAATGCAATAGCCCTCACGGAGCCCAAGCCCGGATGTTGGACATTCGATCTTGGCCAGAACTTGGTAGGCTACGTCCGCCTCAAAGTATCCGCGCCTGCCGGCACCAAGCTGACCTTGCGTCACGCCGAGATCCTGAATCCCGATGGAACGATCTACACGACTAACCTCCGCAGCGCGGTGTCCATCGACACCTATATCTGCAAGGGCGATGGCATCGAGACCTTCCAACCGCACTTCACCTTCCACGGGTTCCGTTACGTCGAAATCTCAGGCCTCACCGCCAAGCCCCCGCTCGACACGGTCACCGGCATCGTCACCGCCTCCGACACCCCGCGTGCCGGCGAGTTTGCCTGCTCCGACGCGCGGATCAACCAGCTCTATTCTAACATCTGCTGGGGTCAGCGCGGCAATTATCTGAGCATCCCAACCGACTGCCCGCAGCGCGATGAACGGCTTGGCTGGATGGGTGACGCCCAGGTGTTTGTCCGCACGGCAACCTATAACGCCGATGTCGCCGCATTCTTCACCAAATGGCTCGTGGATGTTGACGACGCCCAGCGCGACGGCGCGTTTACCGACATCAGCCCCGGCACCGGCTGCGGTGAGGGCACCCCGGCCTGGGCGGATGCCGGGGTGATCTGCCCCTGGACGATCTATCATGTTTACGGCGACACCCGCCTGTTAGAGCAGCACTACCCGGCCATGGCGCGCTGGATCGAATGGTGCCGTGCCCACAGTACCGACTTGATCCGGGACAAGGACCGCGGCGGTGATTACGGCGACTGGCTGTCCATCGGCGCCGACACGCCGAAGGACCTGATTGGCACCGCCTACTTCGCCTATTCCACCAAACTGGTGGCTCAGGCGGCAAAGGCGCTTGGCAAGGCGGATGATGCGGCGAAATATGAACAACTTTTCCAAGCCATCAAGGCGGCATTCAACAAGAAGTACGTTGCCGCCGATGGCCGCATCCAGGGCAATACCCAGTGTTGTTATGTGATGGCACTGAAGTTCGACCTGCTGTCGGACGCAATGCGCACCAAGGCCGTGCAATATCTGGTGCAGGACATTGCGGCCAAGCAAGATCATCTCTCAACCGGCTTCGTCGGCGTGAGTTATCTGTTGCCCGTGCTGACCCAGGCGGGCGAACTCGGCACGGTCTTCAAGTTATTCCTGCAGGACACCTTTCCGTCCTGGCTATTCTCCGTGAAGCACGGCGCGACAACCATCTGGGAACGCTGGGACGGCTGGACACCTGACAAAGGCTTCCAGGACCCAGGCATGAACTCGTTCAATCACTATTCACTCGGTTCCTGCGGCGAGTGGATGTTCTCGTCACTGGCGGGCATTGACACCGATGGCCCCGGCTTCAAGCAACTTGTCATCCGTCCAACACCGGGAAATGGAATCACCTGGGTCAAGGCCAGCTATGACTCGATAAACGGCAAAATCTCCAGTTCGTGGAAGCTTGACGCCAACCAATTCACCCTCGCTGTGACCATCCCGCCGAACACCACCGCCACGGTGTATGTCCCGGCGAAGGACGCCGCCAGTGTGACCGAGGCCGGCAAGCCCACCGCACAGGCGGATGGCCTGAAATTCCTGCGCACGCAAGACAACGCCGCCGTCTATGCCGTCGGTTCCGGCACCTATCAGTTTCAATCCGCTTGGCCCTGAAGCCATCCATCAACCACCAACCTGGCATGCAAAACTCAAGCTGTGAAAATGAAAATGTGGGTTATGGTGATGGTGTGATGTTCGATTGTCGGGCTTGCGATCGAGGTGAATTCCCAGTCGGTGGCTCCTCAGGCTATTGACGATCTGGCCGGGACGTTTGCGGTGCTGCCGGTTGAATCAAGGGCGTGGTGTTACTGGTAGTGGCTCAATGGCAATGCCCGCAAGGAAGGCATTATGTGCGACTTCGAGGAGATGCGGCGCAAGGAGATCAGCGGGGCGTGAGCGAAGGTTCCAGGTGTGCTATCAATAAAAATACTGCTTGAGCCATTTTCGGAGACACCGTAGCGAAGGTTCCCACCGTAGCGATGGTTCCAGGTGTGCTGTAATAATTCTACTTGAGCCTTTTTCGGAAGCACTGATTTTCCGCTTAACACCACCCGCGCCACATGCCTAATCAGGCTGCATCACTTGCCTCCCGAGCCGATTACCTTGATTGCGTCGGAAGTTCTTCAAAATCGGTAGAGCTACGTTACGCCACTGTACCAGCAGAGCAGCGGAGCGGCGCCACTGGTCAACACCCGTCCCAAGTCGCTTCGGGCGCTCCCCGCCTCCCTAACCAATCCCCTTTCTCAAGTCACGCGCACTCCATAACTCCCGGTTCACCGCTTGTGCGGCCCCCCGCATCCTCCTCGCGCCATCCTTCCGGCCCGCTCCGAAACGATCCCGGCACGCCGCAAACACCTCGTTCACAAAACCCTTGCTGCCGATGATCACTCCGTCCGTGAAATACCTCACCCGGCACCCCACCACCTTCGCCAAGGCCACGTCACGCTCGTGCTCAAGCTCCGCCATC
>JAPLUI010000014.1 GCA_026397725.1 Verrucomicrobiota bacterium
ACTGGCTACGACAACGAGATCGCCGTGCTGTCCCCGGTGAGCCCGCAGGGCAACCTGACCACCCTGATGAAGCCCACCAAGTCGGAGTTTGTGGGCGACCTCAAGCTGGATTTTGGCGGCGACAAGATGCTGTTCTCGATGCCCGGCGGCAAAAACAACCGCTGGCAGGTCTGGGAAATCAAGGCAGACGGCACCAGCCTGCGCCAGGTGACCCCCGGTGACGAACCGGACGTGGACAACTACGATCCCTGTTATCTGCCCAGCGGCCAGATCCTCTTCACCTCGAGCCGTGGCTTCGCCGGCGTGCCTTGCGTGGGTGGCGGCAACCAGGTGGCCAACCTCTGCAAAATGAATGCCGATGGCACCGGCATCCGCCAGTTGTGTTTCGACCAGGACCAGAACTGGTGCCCCACCGTGCTCAACGATGGCACCGTGCTCTACACCCGCTGGGAATACTCCGACGCGCCGCATTACTTCACCCGCATCCTGTTCCGCATGAACCCGGACGGCTCGGGCCAGATGTCCTACTATGGCAGCAACTCGTATTGGCCCAACTCGTTCTTCTATGCCAAACCGGTGCCCAACCACCCGACCAAGCTGATCTCCGTGATCTCCGGCCACCACGGCGTGCCGCGCATGGGAGAATTGATTTTGTTCGACCCCGCCAAAGGCCGCTTCGAGGCCGACGGCGCGGTGCAACGCATCCCGGGCAATGGCCAGGAGGTCAAGCCCACCATCGCCGACGGCCTGGTCGATGGCTCATGGCCGAAGTTCCTCCATCCCTATCCGCTCAGCGACAAATACTTCCTGGTGTCCTGCAGACCCTCGGAGCAATCGAAGTGGGGCATCTATCTGGTGGATGTGTTCGACAACATGACGCTCATCAAGGAACAGGACGGCTACGTCCTGTTTGAGCCAATCCCCTTGCGCCAAACCACCCGTCCGCCGGTCATCCCGGATCGCATCAACCTCGCCAAGAAGGATGCCACGGTCTATCTCGCGGATATCTATGCAGGCCCGGGCCTCAAGGACGTGCCGCGCGGCACCGTCAAAAAGATCCGCCTCTACGAACCGCATTTCGGCTATCAGGGCATGGGCGGTCATATCAATATCGGCATCGACGGCCCGTGGGACGTCCATCGCATCCTCGGCACCGTCCCGGTGGAAGCCGATGGCTCGGCCAGCTTCAAGGTGCCCGCCAACACGCCCATTGCCGTGCAACCGTTAGATGCGGAGGGCAAGGCCGTCCAACTCATGCGCAGTTGGTACACCGCCATGCCGGGCGAAAGCTTCTCGTGCATCGGCTGCCACGACACGCAAAACGCGATCCCGCCAAGCAAACCGACCATCGCCAGCCAGCGCGCCGCCTCCGACATCGCGCCGTGGTATGGCCCGGCACGCGGCTTCAGCTTCAAGCGCGAGGTCCAGCCGGTGTTGGATAGATTCTGTGTGGGCTGCCACAAGGAGGGCGCCCAACCGGTCAACGGCCAGGCCGTGGCCGACTTCACCGCCAAGAAAGACAACGGCGACCGCAACTTCACCAAGTCCTACATCGCGCTCCATCCGTTTGTCCGCCGGCCCGGCCCGGAAAGCGACTATCACCTGCTCAAACCGTTAGAGTATCATGCCGATACCAGCGAACTGGTGCAACTGCTCAAACGCGGCCATTACAACGTCAAGCTCGACGCCGAGGCCTGGGACCGGCTCGTCACCTGGATCGACCTCAACGTGCCCGACCACGGCACCTGGACCGAGCATGTCAATGGCGCGCGGCCCGTCATGGAGCGGCGCAAGGAAATGTTCGCGAAATACGCCAACCGCACCGACGATCAGGAGGCGATCCCGCCGCCCGCTAACAAGGAACCGATCAGGTTCATCGCTCCCGCGCCGCTGCCCCCGCGCAAGCCGCAGGGCGTCCGGCTGGCCGGTTGGCCCTTTGACGCCGCCGAGGCAACCAAGCGGCAAACCGCCACGAAGCTGCCGCCGACGCTGAAGATCGACCTGGCGGACGGCAAGACGATGGATCTGGCGCTGGTTCCCGCCGGCGAGTTCATCATGGGCGACGCCGCCGGCGAGGCCGACGAGGTTCCTGTTAGCCGCGGCAAGATCGACAAGCCGTTCTACATGGGCGCGATGGAAATCTCCAACGCCCAATATGCGGCCTTCGACACCAAGCATGACAACGGCGTGATCAGCATGACCGGCAAGGATCAGGGCGAACGCGGCATTCCGATCAACCAACCGAACCAACCCGTGGTGCGCGTGACCTGGAACGAAGCCATGGCCTTCTGCAAGTGGCTCTCACAGAAAACCGGCAAGAAGTTCACCCTGCCCACCGAGGCGCAATGGGAATGGGCCTGCCGCGCCGGCACCGAATCGCCATTCTTCTACGGCAATCGCGACACGGATTTCGCCAAGTTCGCCAACCTGGCGGACGCCTCGCTCAACCAACTCGATCGCGGCGATGCGCCGCCATGGCATCCCAGGGACCGCCGCTTCAACGACGGCAGCGGGGTGACCACCGACGTCAACCGTTATGAGCCGAATGCTTGGGGCCTGCGCAACATGATCGGCAACGCCGCCGAGTGGACGCTAACCTCGTATCGGCCCTATCCGTATGCCGACACCGACGGCCGCAACGATCTGCAGCCGGACGCCATGAAGACCGTGCGTGGCGGCTCGTGGTTCGACCGACCGCTTCATACTGGCTCCGCATCGCGTTTGCCCTACCGGCCATGGCAGGCGGTTTACAACGTCGGCTTCCGCGTGGTGATGTCCACCGATGGCCAACCGACGATCGCGGCCGCTGGCACGCCGCAGCCTGCAACGGCGACTTCCGCACGGTGACTTCGCCAGGCCTAAAGAAGAGCATCCGCACGGTCGCAGTCTTTGAGGCGGTCAAAGGCATGCTGGTGCTGGCTGCGGGCTGCGGTCTGCTCCGGCTCTTGCATCAGGATGCCCACCGGATCGCCTCCGAGTTCATGGCCCGGGTCCACTTGAATCCTGCACAAAGGTATCCGAAGATATTCCTCGATTTGGCGGATGATATAACTGACCGCAAGCTGTGGCTGTTTGCAGGCCTGGCCCTGATCTACTCGCTGTTCCGTTTTGTCGAGGGCTATGGTTTGTGGCGGGAGAGAGGGTGGGCGGAATGGCTGGCGGTCCTGAGTGGAACCATCTATCTGCCAATCGAAATTTACGAAGTGTCCGTCAGGGTCTCGTACGTTACCCTCTTTGCACTGCTTGCCAATTTGGTCGTGGTTGGCGTGGTCGCTTACGTGTTGCTGCAGAAACGGCCGCCACCGGCCAAGGTTTCCTAACAATCATGTGGCGGCGGTAGCCTGCACGCGGCGTGCCGCCCAAGACCGTGGGTGCGGGACCACCACCCAAGCCCCGTACCCGGGTCGAGTATGGCACAGGCAGTAACTTGGGCGGATCCGGCACGCGTGCATCCTGCACGCTGCCGGCAAGCGGACAAGTTGTCCGCTTGCTCGAAACTGGCGACAGCATGTCGCCTCACCGACAGCCGTAAGTCTGGCGTCTTGTGAACAAATACCGCCGCCACTTTACACTTTCCGGAGTGCGCAACTTCCTTCGCTGTGGCGACCGTGGCTGCGGCGTCCCGCCGCAGGCCGTGGACGGCGCGTCTCGCGCCGCGAATTCGAATGCCGCCGCCACCTCTGCCCCGCCTGCCACCAGCGCCGCGCCCGCCAGACCGCCGCTTGCATCTCCACCTCCGTCTGTCACGAAGTCCCCTACCGCCAGTTCGTGTTGACTCCTTCGCCCCCAGCTCAGTCGGCCCTCGCGGGCCAGCCCTCCGGGCAGTCTGTCTCGCTCGCCTCCCGGCGGCTCGTCTTCACCATCCCCAAAATCCTCCGCGGCATTTTCCGCAAGCGTCGCGACCTGCTCCATCTCCTGTCCGAAACCGCCACCGACACCTTGCTCGAATCATTCCGCGCCCGCCTCAACCTGCCTGATGGCCGTCTCGCCGCTGTCGCCGCCGGCCACCCCTTCTAACGAGAAGATCACCTGGAACGCCGCCACCCGGACCGTCATCTGCCGCTCAAAACGCCACCACCCCACCAAGCGGAATTTTGAGATTTTCAAAAAGATCCTCGACAACGCGGACAGGATAGGTCTCCTAGTGTCCGAGGAGATTTACCATGATTCTGACGAAATCCCCCATTTCCCTGCATGATCCCGCCGGACCAAGGCCTTGGTCGGCTCCGGGGCTGGGGCTTTTGTGCCGTTTCCGCCCCCCATTTCCCCCGCAACCCCCTTGTCCCCGCCCTCCGGTCCGGCCACCGGCTCTTCCAACGGCCTTCATCCCAAAGCAATTTCTTAGCAGTCGGGGCAGCCCAGCACTATCGACCTGAAAGGCCGCGCATTCCCCTTTGTCTCGTGCAAAGGAGTTGGCGGGTATGCTGCCATCGTCGCCGGCAGCGAGCTTGGTAAAGGAAGAGTTATCGCTATGCAGCCAAGTGGATTCTACCAGGACGGACTCTGGGATCATCCCCAGGCAGGAGCCCCTGACAATGCGCTTTTGGTGGACAGGCTCATCACCTGGTTACTGGGCAGCAAAGGGGTTCCCTTCGGGGGCAAGCTGAGGTGACGCAGTCAGGTAATTCATTTTGATAAAATCGCCGCATCAAACCATATCAATTATTTGGCTAAAGTTCACGGAACCATGTTAGCTAACACGTCCCCCCCTCCGGTCCGGTCATCGGCTCTTGCAGCGGCCTTAACCCTCAAAGCAAATTCCTAGCAGTCAACACATGAACATCAAAACCTCAGACCATCCTCGAAACTCCCGGAGTTTCGTGCTTTCTGTTGCATTGCTCCTCTTGGCGATCATGGGACCGGTTCATGCGGTGACGCGCATTTATGTTCATCCCGGTAGCGGGAAAGACAGCCACAAAGGGCTTCAGGCCAATGCGCCCAAGCGCACCATTGATGCGGCACTCAAGAGCATTCCGGCAGGAGCGCTTCGGGACGGCTATGAGATTCTTCTCGCGGAGGGAAACTACGCCGCCACCGGAGGACAGGGGATTGCCGGGAGCCAGAATTATCTGGAACGCCCGATGAGCGAATTCGGGAAGGATTTCCAAATCACCTTCCGCGGGATGAGGCCGGACTTCTCGGCACCGGCGGCCATCGACAAGGTCGTGCTCGATTTTGCATCGAGTGCCGTGCTCGTCATGGTCAAGGGTGGCCGCTACGCTCTTCAGGATCTCCAGATCGGCAATCAAAGCCGGCATGGACAGACTCAGCTCGGAGTGAGCGCGCTTGGCTTTGACAGCGAGGTGACACTTCGGAACGTCCGAATCCGCACCACCAGCCAGACTGCAGGAAGCATCGACGCGGAGGATGGCGCGGTCATCAATCTTGCGGGGACAGTTGAGATCAACGAGGATCTCCATAGTGCGCCAGATGGCGCTGGGGAGAACACCTTTGCGGGCATCAGCGCCTCCTACTCGGCCATCATCCGCACGATTGAAAAGGGCACTAGGATCAGCATCGGAAATGGAACCTTTTCAGTCGGCTACTACGGAACGGTTCAGGTGCAGGACTCGGAGGCGATTATAACATCGTGGACGACATCCAACTGTTTCGCTGCTAACAACTCGGGACACATCGACGTCTCCCGTTCGACTGTCACCCTGAAACAGCGAATCAGCAGAAATACTCAGATCGGTCCGGAGGACGATGGCCACATCATCGCGGACGGCGCGGTTATCAATCTCGCCAATGACGATTTTTCCAATACCATTTGCCTGCAGAAGGGGAGCACTCTCAAAGGAGGAACGGTTCGCGTAACAGACCGGGGTAAAGGCATTGTCTACGCGATGAGCGGGTCGAGACTGGCGGCCACTCTCGAAGGAGACTGGAAAACATTGAACGCCACAACTGGGGCGCGGCTCATGATCGCGCCTATGTCTCCTACACCCACCGTTGAAACCACGCGCAGTGGGTCGGTGGACTTCGTCCCGGCGAGCAAGTTCCCTGCAACCCTTCCTTTCGTTCATGCCTACCTGCGGCCACTGAACCCGACACCCGTGCCCGCAAAAATGCCACGGCTTCCGGATTCAGGTGGCGGGCCCTACTATGTCTCCGATAGACAGGGGTCTGATTCCAACCCCGGCACCAGTCCTGACAAACCGTTCAAAACGGTCAAGAAGGCACTCCTGAGCATTCCTGCGGTCTTCTCTTCCCGCGTCCGTGTCCAGGTCGAGGCAGGAAGCTACGACATGGAGGGCGCGGTTTTGCAGCGATCGAGCCAAGCCACGGCTTCAACACAGGCAGTAGGAGTCTTTTTCGAGGGGAAGAGCCGAAATTTCTCCAGCGACGCTGAACGGGGGGAGGTCATCTTTGTGCGCCCTGCCTCTCCAGTCATTCAAGTCACTGCGGGCGACTGGGGATTTCAGAACATTCAGATCGGGGCTAAGGGAACGAAGGACCAATCGTGCCTCGACCTGATAGGCACCAATGCCGTCGCCACGCTCAATAACGTGCAATTGGTCAGTTCCGGGCAGGCGATGTCGCTCATTGCGCCGGAAGGTGCGCGGGCGAACCTTGAATACAATCTCTGGATCAACCCTGCGGAAAAGGGTATTAAAGACAGTATTCACCGAGGTGGAATATTTGCCACCAATCATGGCAACGTGCGCTATCGGGGAGGCGGAGGCAGCCTGGAGATTGGGAACGGCATCCTGCGCTCCACGAACTTCGGAAGCATCCAACTCGGATGGGAGCAGGTGAACATCCAGGCCAACAGCCGCGATGTGGCTCCCATCAGCATTGCGCAAACCGGGCGCATTGATCTCCATGGCTCGACACTCTCGCTCTCCAACATCAATTCCAATGCGATCATTCACTATACCGGATACGGTCGGACGCTCGCCGAGGGGGCGCACTTCCGCGTCGATACGGACACTACCCCCGCCACCATTCGGCTAGAGGGAAACAGCCTGCTGTCCGGCCAAGACTTCCAACTCAGCGGAAACCGGAAGAACGCACAGGTCTTTGCGACTGAGAACTCCGTGTTCGTGGAGGGGGAATTCAGTCATCTATCCTGGGTGCGTTCCGTGAGTGGCGCATACATTCTCATTGAGATGCAGGATTCGCCGTCTGGTTGTCCGGAGCGACTCGAACTCGATGAAGACGGACGCACGGACGTGTATGGAAAAGGCGACAAAGCGAACTGCCCGGTGACTACCCGCATTCCGGGAAACGCACCCGCCATTCCTCGGTAATCCCATGAGATGTTTTCCGGGCAATCTACCGGCCCGCGTTTGGAACGGCCCGCGTTACTCCTGACGCTCGCCGCGGATCGTGATGATGACTTGGGAAATCGCCTGCCGGTCCACATCGTAAACCACGAACAGCTTGTGCCAGCGCGTGACGAGCGGGCTGTGGGTTGGGAGCGTCTGGAGGGTTGCCTCAAAGAGGAGTTTCTTCTCCCCTCCGCCGGCCGTCCGGATTTGGAAATCGGGGCGGTCAAGGGACGGAATCTTGGAGTAATCCTGCATCGACCAACTTCATGCGAACCACACTGCGCAACCGGGAGATTCTTCTTGAGGACCGCTTGAATCAAGCCTCCGGAGCCATTCTGAAAACTTTTTCAGAAATTTTTCAGAAAACGAGTTGCGCGGCCGGTTGGCGTGTGCTCCAGTACTCCGATCTCGGGATATTCCGAGAAATAATACTAAAAGATTCCAGCAATGAAAACGAGCACCACGAACCTCCACCCTGCCATCCTCACCGTTGCCGAGCCTCCCGGCCCGGCTGGCGCTGAGGGCAACGTCACGGCCTGCCCAAGCGTCCCCACGGTGGGGCTGCCTGAGTAAGCTCATAACCACCACAGCCACCACAGCCACCACCACAATCATGAACTCTTCAGCCATCCTCCGCCTGGTCCGCACCGGGATTCTCGTCGGCGGCCTCATATTCTCCAGCCAGCCCATCCGCGCTGCCGATCTCATCTGGACAACCCCCTTTTCCCCGCCCTCCGGTCCGGCCACCGGCTCTTCCAACGGCCTTCACCCCAAAGCAATTTCTTAGCAGTCAGTAGCACCTGCTAGGCATCGAGCACACCCGCCTGACCTATCGCTTCCAGGGCCGCGACTACCGCCTCACCGACATCAAAGGCAAAGTCATCACACCCATTCTCGCCTGAGCCTCCAAACCCATTCCAACCAATGAAAACCCAAATGAAAAACCCAATGAAAATCCAAGTGAAACCCCACCCGCCCGCCTCATTCCTCAACTCCGTTGCGGCGGGGTTGCTCGCGTTGTGCCCGCTGGGCCTGCCAGCACAAGAAAAGACGGTCGCCACAGCCCCGGCCCCGATCGAATCGTTTGAGATCGTGCCAGGCTATCCGCGCAACGGGCTCGAGTATCAGGCGCGGGCCGAAGTTGGCGTCAATTCGGTCTATTACGGGCTGAAATACCCGCAGCCGTGGACTGCGGTAATCAGCGGCACCGCGGTTCAGGGCGCGGAGTTTGAGGTCATGAACCGCCAGTCCACGGAGCTTCCCGCCCGCGGCACCATGAGTGGTCGCTACCTGGTTGCCGCCGGCAACAACGGCATCCTGCGGTTTGACCGCCAGGCGGCCGACCGCAATACCCAGCCGGCCGCCATCCTGGCCACCAGCGGCCAGCATCCGTTCTTTTCGGCGGCGGGCATTGCGAGCAGCAGCGATCTGATCGCGATCGGCGACCGGATTTACTGGGGCGAGGTCGATGGCAGCCGCATCCAAGTTTGGAGTCACCCCGCGGAGTTGGGCGGCTTTTCCGTCCTCCATGCCCAGACCACCTACAGCGGCCCGGCCGCCGGTTATATCAAACGGTTCAAGCAGTTCTCCGCCACGGAAAGCCTGGCCCTCACCCAAAGCGGCGCGCTCTATGTGTTCCGCCACGATGACCTGTTCACCGACCTGACCGGCCCGACGGCCATGACCCTCCTCGCCACCGGCGTCACCGGCTTCGATTCCCGCGAGGAAACCTACTCGCAAGGCGGCTTTCCGTTCAACGGGATCGCCGTTTACTTCACCGTCGGCCACACGCTGCAGGCTGATAGCCCGCCCGCCACCGTGCAGCGCCGCCGACAAACCAATCTCGGCGGTTGGACCACGGCGGCCACGCTGTTCTCCACCGGTGTCGGGATCTCCGGCCACTATGACTCGCT
>JAPLUI010000307.1 GCA_026397725.1 Verrucomicrobiota bacterium
CTGCGCCATCAGCAACCCCTCCAAAGGAAAGCTCGCGGACAGGGGGCCGGGCGGTAAAATGGGAGCATCCGTGATGCCTGTGGGAGGCCCAGGTGGACCCGAGGGGAGGGAATCATCGGAATGAGTTAGAGACAGGGTTGAGATGGCCACCGAAAGCGATTGCGGGATCGCTTTTCCAAATCTGGCATCTCCGCCTTTGCACCGCATGAGGTGGTTGAGTTGCTGCTCACGCTTGCAATCCCACGACGGGACGTCAAACCGTTGGCGAAAGCCATGATCGCCCGGTTCGGCTCATTGCGTGCCATCGTTGATGCTCAGAGTGAGGATTTGCTCGCGGTCAAAGGAGTGACAGAAACCACCGTGTTTGCCCTAAAGTTCATGCGGTCCCTCATTCCCCTCTACCTTCAGTCCCCACTCACCCAGTCGTCTTTGACCGACACTCCGGAACTCCTTGAGCAACTGTGGCGGTCCCGTCTAGGGCACGAAAATCAGGAGGTGTTTGAGATTGCTCATTTCGATGCGGGGTTGAGATTGCAGCATGATGGGATAGTCACGCATTCCAGAGGCTCACAGGATCAATCTGCTGTCTTTCCAGACGAGGTCATCAAGCAGGCTCTGAAACTGAATGCATATGCCATTGCTTTTGCCCACAATCACCCGAGTGGAGACCCAACCCCATCAGATCAAGACAAGTTACTAACAAGACAGCTTGTCCTGGCGGCGACTACCGTGAATATCAAGGTTATCGACCACCTGATTATCAGTCGCGATAGGTGCTTGAGCTTCAGAAAGGAGGGACTGTTATGAAAATTGCTTCGGTAATCGATGCGAATTTCCCGACCCTCAACCCTGAACAACGGACCATCGTTGAGACGACCGAAGGCCCTCTTCTGATCATTGCCGGCCCAGGATCTGGAAAAACCTTCAGTCTTGTACTTCGAACGCTGAATATTCTGTGCCTCGAGAAAGCCAAGCCTTCGGAGATCGTCGTATGCACTTTCACTGAAAAGGCCGCTCTTGAACTGAGGGACCGGATCCAATCCGCCGCCGCGAAGGTGGGATATGCGGGCGATCTCTCCGACTTGCGGGTTGGCACGATCCATAGAATATGCCATCGAATTCTAATCCAGTACCGGCACCACACCGAGCTAGGGAACAGTTTTCAGGTTCTCGACGAGTTGACCCAACAACTTTTTCTTTTCGAACAATTCAAACTGGTCTTTGGTGAACCGATCAATGGTTTATTTCTGGGCAAGTGGACTACCAAATGGACCGCAATCGAAGGGATCATCGCTTTCTTCAACAAGATCACCGAGGAACGGCTTGATCCTGCCGACCTCATTAACTCGCCGAATGAATTCCTTTCGGCACTAGGTTCCGCTTACAAGCGTTATCGGCAGGCACAGTTTGACCATAACAGGATAGACTTTGCCGTGATCCAGGCTCTGGCTTTTGACATAATTTCCGACACGAACGTGGGAAGAAAGGTTTGCTCAGGCGTACGCTATCTGATGGTCGATGAATACCAGGAAACAAACTATATCCAGGAGCAAATCCTCCTGACCCTAGGCGCTACATCAAAAAACGTCTGTGTGGTGGGTGACGAAGACCAAAGTCTCTATCGGTTTCGGGGAGCGACCGTCCGCAATATCCTGGAGTTTCCGCGCCATTTCCCCGAATGCGCCCGAGTCCCTCTGACTACCAACTATCGATCACACAAGGCGATCATCGCAGCCTATGACCGGTGGATGGCCTCGGCTGACTGGTCAGGGCCGGGGACAACGCAGTTCCGGTTCGATAAATCAATTCATCCTTTCGAACCCGAGTCGCACCCGGACTACGCGGCCGTTCTCAGTATCTGGACCCAGTCCAACTCCGACTAAGCCGGGCGTTTCGCCTCGCTGGTCGGCTCTTTGAAAGCGAACGAAATCATTCAGGACTATTCCCAAGTGGCCCTGCTGCTTCACAGCGTACAGAGTCAACACAGTGGCCGCTACATGGATGCTCTCCAACGTCTTGGGATTCCCTCGTACTGTCCTAGAGCGCGGGAATTTTTCGACAATGACGAAGTTATTTGGATGATGGCTTGCCTGGCGCTCGTGTTCGGGTGGCACGGACAGGGGCGAGGAGAAATCCAAGGACCAGCCATCAGTGCTTTCGCCAATTATGTGGATAGAGCCTTTGTATCACTCGCCACCAAGGCTGGTAAAGGTTCTCCTTTGAGCACGCAGTTGCAGGATTGGGTCAAAAGCATTCATGCCCTGCAGGAAGGTGAATCCCTCGACTTGAGGATTCCGGACTTTTTCTATCGACTGCTTGCCTTCGAGCCCTTTGCGTCGGCTCTTCGCGATGAAAACCGGGCCCGAAGCCTCGCCATTCTCTCTCAACTTCTCAATACCTTCCAGAGCTACTATCACTACACGGTCATTACCCACAAGAATCGCGAGTGGGTGCGTCGGCACCTGTTTAATAGCTTCTTCCGGCTCCTGCACGAGAGTGGGCTGAATGACTATGAGGACCCCGACCAACCCCTACCCAAGGGACATGTCCAGATACTAACAATCCATCAATCAAAAGGCTTGGAGTTTCCCGTCGTCGTCGTTGGCAGTTTGGATGTGAATCTTAGAACGGCTAAGCAAGTGGACTTGCTTCTCAGTCCATACTATCATCGGGCGGTCCTCGAACCAGCCAATCGCATCACCGGCTTCGACCGAATGCGTCTGCATTACGTGGCCTTCTCGCGTGCGGCAAAACTGCTGGTCCTCACCTGCAACTCGCAACCCAAGGATTACTTTCGCGAAATTTGGGAGGGTTTGCCACAATGGCCGCATGTTCAGCGGGATCTGCTCGCTGCCCAGAAGTTCGATCCCAAGGAGCGTCACCCCGTCAAAAAACGATACTCCTTCACTGGTGACCTTAGGGTCTATGAAACCTGCCCGCGCCAATACCAGTACTACCGCCACTATGATTTCACTCCTTCCCGGTCCGCAGTCATCTTCTTTGGTCTGCTTGTCCACCAGACCATCGAGGAAATCCACCGCTTGGTCCTCGATGGCGAATTGGACAGGATCGACGACAGCCGGATCAGTGATCTGTTTGAGAAAACATTTCGCTTCCTCTGCCTCAGTGACGTCCGCCCCATCGGTCCCGCTGCCAAGGACAACGCTCTGTCACAGGTCCTTAACTACTTTCATCAAAACCAGGACGCCATGAGCCGTGTTAAGGAAACCGAAGTCGACGTTTCGCTGGAAAAGGACGGCTACATTCTCACGGGCAAGGTGGATCTCCTCATGGGTGACGATGGTAAGCTGGAGCTATTGGACTTCAAGACCTCCGAACGACCGGATCCCAGCGACCCCATCATTGAAGTTTACGAAAAACAGCTTTGCACTTACGCCCACATTCTGGAGAGCCGATACGGCAAACGCCCGGAGCGACTCCTCCTTTACTGGACCGCCGAAGGGAATAGGTCCGATGCCATCATGCAGTTCGCTTATTCACCAAGTCAGGTTGACGCGGCGGGAAGTGATTTTGATGAAGTAGTCGCAAAAATCCAGAACCGCGATTTCAATATCGTTCATGTTCCTGCCCGCAAGGTCTGCAAGGAATGCGACCTCAAGGGCCTCTGCGCGTCCGAAAAACTCATAAAACCTTTCCCAAATTAAATATGCCAGTTCCCTACGAAAGTATCCGACAAGACAATATCCGCCGATACGGAGAAGACATAGGGCGCATCGGTCCGATGTTACTAGCACACCGCTATGATAATCGCGCCCACTTTATCTTCGAACTACTCCAAAACGCGGAGGATGCCCTGCGGCGGCGGACTAATACCAATCATCCCGATCCTGTTAGCTTCCTTCTCTGTCCTGATGCGCTGACCTTTTCCCATTTCGGTCACCCATTCACTGAGGAAAATGTCCGCTTCATCTGTGGCATTGGCGAAAGCACGGAAGCCCACGCCGTCACCGACATCGGGCGCTTCGGCATTGGCTTCAAATCGGTATACGCCTTCACTGACTCACCCGAAATCCACTCTGGGGAAGAACACTTTGCTATCGATTCCTTTGTTTGGCCCAGAGCCGTACCACAGGCAACCACCGCCGAAGGTGAAACCGTATTTCACTTTCCCTTCCGCAATGGCGATGACTCCGCTCATGCCGACATTGCCGCTGGCTTGGAGGGGCTCGGACTATCCACACTACTTTTCCTAAGGCAGATCGACCATATCGATTGGAAGGTTCAGGGAGGAAAAAGCGGATCATTTATTCGGGACACCAAGAATCTCGGAGGTCATGTGCGCCAGGTCACGCTTATGGGCCAAATGCATGGCCAGTCTGAAGTGAAGGAAGAGACCTATCTCGTCTTTGAGCGACCGGTCTCCCACAAAGAGAAGCCCGCTGGTCAGGTCGAAATAGCTTTCCGATTAGATGTGACGCAACCGACCCGCGTATTAACAATTGATGATGCAACCCTTTCTGTGTTCTTCCCCACAATTGTTTCCATCGGATTCGGCGCCATTCTGCAAGGGCCTTATCGAACAACGCCTAGTCGGGATAATATTCCTCGGGATGATTCCTGGAACCAGCACCTCGTTGCGGAAACCGCCATTCTGCTTGATGAGGCACTTACGCGCCTCAAAGAAGTGGGACTGCTCGACGTGAGCGCCTTGGAAGCCCTTCCCATCCGGAAATCAGCCTTCCCTGAAGGGAGCTTGTTTCGCCCACTATTTGTCGCGACCGCTGAAGCATTTTGAGTTCGAGGCCTCATTCCTTGCAGCGGCGGCACTCATCAACCTGCTTACCTAGCGCGCCTCGGCAGAACCAAGGAAGTCCGTGACCTCTTGTCGCCAGATCAACTGGGCAAAGCTACCTATTGGCGCTGGAACAGGGAACTCCCGAATCCGCTACACCCGGCGAATACGAGAAGCACGCGGACACACTGCGAACCCAGGCCGGGGAGCCCGTCGTGCTGGTCCTGCCCGCGCTGCCCTGCTACGTCCGCAACCGCATGGTCCGCTGTGGGCTTCCGTTCATTGTTCCCGGCAGCCAGATCTTCATTCCCACTGCCTTGATCGACCTGCGCGAGCGCTTCCGCCAGCCCAAGCCCAAGGCCGGCAAACCCCTCACGCCAGCCGGCCAATGCGTGCTGCTCTACCACCTCCAGCGCCAACCGCTGGAAAACATGCCGCTGCGGGAAATCGCGGCAAGGATCGGCTACTCGCCCGTCATGCTCACCAAGGTCAAGGCCGAGCTGCTCGCGGCGGAGCTGTGCGATCCCAAGCGCATCGGACGCTCCGTAGCGCTGCAATTCACAACCGAAGGCCGCCAGCTCTGGGACGCCGCCCGCCCCTTGCTTTCCTCGCCAGTCGCGAAGACCGTCTGGCTTCAGGGGGAAACACCCGGGCACCCCGCGCTTCAGGCGGGCCTCACCGCCCTCAGCCGCCGCACCATGATCGCGGATGACCGGCTGCCCACCTTCGCGCTCCTGTCGGATGTGTTTCAGGCCAATCTCGAACGCGGCATTTTCCGCGGCAGCCCCGGCCCGGAGGACGCGGATCTGAAAATGGAAGTATGGGCCTACAATCCCCAACTTTTCGCCGATAACGGATCCGTCGATCCGCTGTCCCTCTTCCTCAGCCTGCACAACTTCCCGGACGAGCGAGTCCAGCAGCAACTCGAACTCCTCATCAACGAATTCCCATGGTGAGAGGTCTCGAAATCTTCTGCGAACGCTTCTGCCGCTTTGAAGGCGCCTTCATCCTTATCGGCGGGGCCGCTTGCGACCAGTGGTTCACCGACATCCGCCAGACCAGCCGATGACGCCTATGATTCCGACTCCTGGTCCGGCATTAGCCAGGAGAACTGCGGGGATCATTACCGTGAGAGTCCCGGTCTCGAATCCGGCCATCAGGACGATGAATGAAGAGTTCTCCACCCTCCCTTTTCGAGACCGGACGTGCTCGGTCAATCGCGCCGCCTTGGGTGGGCGCGAGTCCGGAGACTCGCTCGGAGCCATCACGTCTCCAAGCCCATTGATCGCCGTGTTTCACGACGTGGATGTGTTTAGGATTAGCCAAAATTTGGTTTGAATAGCCGGTTTTGTCCTTGATGCTCCAGACCACCATGGCCATAAAGAACCCGTCTCCTATGACAAATTCCCGGAGCGCTCCCATCAAAACCGGAGCTGTTTTGGGAGAATGGGCAGGTGTTCTCAGCACCTGCCCATTTTCTTGGAACGACAAAGCCTACCACATGCGACCGGATGCGACAAGCGGAAAGTTCCCAAAAACTTGAAGTTTTTTCTTTTCTTGAACAAAATGTGAATTACCCTCCGTTCAGCGAGTGACTATCGCAGGCCGCCAACTCATCGAGAAATTCATTCGCAAGCATGCGAACTCGAAGTCGTCGCTGTCTGCATGGCTCGAAGAAGCCGAGGAATCCGAATGGAAAAGCCCACAGGACATCAAGGATCGCTACCGGTCTGCGGACTTTCTTTCCGGAGACCGCGTCATCTTCGACATCGGCGGGAACAACTACCGCCTGATGGTCCTTGTGCGATACCGAAATGGAGTGCTTCTCATTCAGAAAATTGGCACCCACGCCGAGTATTCCAAATGGAAGGTGACCTGATACCAACACAACCAACACCATGAAACTGATCAAAACCTCCAAAGACCACGACGCTGCCCTCCAGCGCTTGGAGGAACTCATGCTTGCCGATCCCGCCCCGGGCACGGCTGACGATGAGGAACTGGAACTCCTCGCCTTCCTCATCGAGGACTATGAAAAGCGCACCATCCGGCTTCCCGCCGCCACGCCTGCGGAAGCCATCCGGTTCCGCATGGAGCAGGCCGGACTGAAGCAACACGACCTTGTTCCTTTCATCGGATCAAAAGGCCGGGTATCCGAAGTGCTCTCCGGCCAGCGGGATCTCACCCTCGCCATGGTCCGGAAACTTCACGATGGGTTGGGCATTCCGCTCAAGTCCCTTGTCCAAGATGGGCCTGCCGAACTGCCACCGCGTATCGAAACCGAGCGCTATCCGGTGAAGGAAATGTTCCTTCGCGGATTTTTCGCGGCTACCTTCGGCACCGAGTGGTCAAAGGTCAAAGACAGGGCCGAGGAGTTGCTCCAGCAATTCTTCAGCGGTCGTCAGGATGCACCAATCAGCGCTCTCAACCGACAGGCGACGAGCAAGAGGTCAAAGGTGGACGTAGACGCTATTCACGCCTGGCGTTGCCGCGTGCTCGATCTTGCGGGCTCCCTCAACCTGCCGAGCTACGACCCCGCTGTGCTCAGCAAGGCATTCATCCGGCAACTCACCGCCTTGAGTCAGCTTTCCGACGGGCCGCTGCGGGTTCGGCAACGGCTCATGGAGGTCGGAATCGCGCTCATCCTGGAGAAACAACTGCCGGGAACGCACCTCGATGGTGCCGCAATGTGGCACCCGAATGGTTTTCCAGTGATCTGTCTCACTCTCCGCTATGATCGGCTCGACAATTTCTGGTTCACGCTTTTCCACGAATTGGGCCATGTGGTGAAACACCTGGGCACAAGCCCGGGCGAAAGCTTTCTCGACACGGACATCGACGCAGCTTCCGAAAACCAGATCGAGCGGGACGCTGATCAATTCGCGATGGATGCCTTCATCACAGAAGAAGAGTGGGATAGGCTTGGATCCCTTAGCCTGGCTGACGAGATCAGATCTGCCGCCAAACATCTTGCCATCGACCCGTCGATCATCGCCGGTCGCCTGCGCCGTGAGGCCGGCGATTACCGGAAGCACCGCACCCTTATCGGCCAAGGGAAGGTCAGGAAGCTCTTCTGGCCTCACGAAAGCACCAACTGAACCGCATCCGCCATTGCCTCTTCACAACGACATCCAGGCCTCAAGGCCGCCGACAGAATCATCTCCAAGGTTTGGAGTTTCTGTACCAACGGTATTTCGGGAATGACCCTCAACGCAGAACCAGAAGACTCTCGATGGGGATAAGTTGGGCGGAAGGCTCTGGGCGGCGCTTGGATGTGAAGTGCCGGGTGCGCTCCAATTCCTGCAGCGCCTCGGTGAGTTGTTTGGTCGCGTAGGTCACGGCGATTTTTGGATGAGGTTGGTTGTTTACGCGGGAGAACGGCGGGCGAACCGACTTTCGGGGTGAAAGTCACCTTTGAAGAATATAACCTTCCCCGTGAGGTTAGCCATCCCAACGGCCATGCCAAGGAAATTTTCGTATTTTTTTTGGCGCGGTCGTTTTGTGGGAGGGAATGCCTGTCTCGCCGCCCTAATCGTTTCATGGTCGCTACAGGGGTGCCACGGCTATTCGTCGCCATCTGGCACGTCCTCCAACTCCACGACTTGCGCGTCCATCCGCAATGGTCGAATGCCAACCCCCGTCCGACCAGCAACCTTCATTCGTCCGCCGCGTCCGCTTCAACTTCCACCGTCCGCCCCGTCGTCGCCCGTGGCCGTTCCGAGAGGGGCGTGGGATGGCGGGCGGGGGCGCGGTTGGAAACGTCCGCTGGCAACCGAGTGACGTGCTGGCAGGCATGACGCCGGGGCACCTTGGGCATGCCGGCATTTCCGCTGGCATCGCGCTGGGTGGGCGTACTCGCTTCACCTCCGCCCATAGGCAAACCGCGGCTTCCCGCCGTGCCCCTTGCCCGTGGGCGGCCTGAGCCCTCGGTACGGATGCCGCAGCCACAGGCGGAAGGTGAGCTCGTCCCTGCCCGCCTCACGGGCCGTCGCGACGGCTTGGGCGAAGTCGGGGGCGGCCAGCATCCGCTTCCAAACCGCCTGCCGGGAAATCCCCGCCGCTGCCGCCGCCTCGCCGTAGGTGCATCCCTCCGCCAGCTTCACGAGAATGATCCTGCCGCGCCAGTCGTGGTTCATGGCAGGGAAAATACCCCGAAGCAGCCCCGTCGTCAATCGGGCATGCGGCCGGGCGCGGGGGTGGCGTAAACCGACCGTGCTGCACCCTGTTGCGCGTTTGAGCGGGTCGGCACAGCGACCGGGCGACATTGTTGCGCCACGGGTGGCAGCAAGAAGCCGGGGTCGTTCCCTCTCACAGCAACCCGCCACAAGGCGGGCGGGCAGGATTGCCGAAACTCGACCCCTTGGAAAAATCTAGGGGCCATTTTAGGGGACAGTCGGCAGGCGTTTTTCCTTTTGATTTTCAGAAATTCCTTATGGCTCTAAGAGATTTCTGCATGGTGCGCGATACTGGTTTCGAACCAGTGACCCCCTCCGTGTCAGGGAGGTGCTCTACCACTGAGCTAACCGCGCTTGATGTCTGCCTTGCGGGCGGACGAAACTAATCCGAACCCCGGCAGGGATGCAACCCGTTTTTTTTCATTTCATGAGAAAAATGGCGAAGCTTGCCCCGCTGCGGGCGCTGTGGGGTGGACCCGAGCCCTCCCTGCCGCGCGGGTTCAGCCGGTCCTTGGCCCGCTGTGCCACGGCCACGCGCAGGCACCAGCGTGGCTGTGGCTCAGGTGCTGGCGAGGGCTTCGCGGATGGAGGTGCAGAGGTATTCGAGATTCTTCGAGGTGATGCCAGCGACGTTGATGCGTCCGCCACCGACGATGTAGATGCTCTTGGAATCCCGCAAGAACCTGACCTGGGCATCACTCAGTCCGCTGAACGAGAACATCCCCTTCTGCCGGGCGATGAAGGAAAAGTCGCCGGGGACGCCATGGCTGGCCAGCGCCGCCACGAACCGGACGCGGGTGGCGGCGATGTGTTCGCGCATCGCGGTCAGCTCAGCCAGCCATTGGTCGCGCAGCGTTTCATCGGATAGAATCCGGGTGACGATGAGACCGCCGTGGGCGGGTGGGTTGGAGTAGTTGACGCGGATGGCGACCTCCACCTGACTGAAGGCATGGTTCGCAGCGGCGCTGGATCCGGCCACCAGCGTGAGCGCGCCGGTGCGATCCTGATAGAGTCCGAAGTTTTTCGAGAAGGAACTGGCGACGATGAATTCGGGGCAGGCGGCAGCGAGTGCCAGCACGCCGGCGCGGTCTTGTGCAAGTCCGTCGCCATAGCCTTGATAGGCGAAGTCAAGGAACGGCAACCAGCCGCAGCGGGCAGCGATGGCCGCCACCATCTGCCATTGATCGCCAGTGAGGTCCACGCCGCTCGGATTGTGACAACAGGCGTGCAACAGGACGATGTCACCCGCAGGGATTTTTTCGAGAGCTTCCCGCAGGCGCGTGAAATCAAGCCCCTTGCCGAGCGCATCGTAGTAGGGGTAGTCCGCCGTGGGAAAACCCGCAGCCCCAAACACTCCCTTGTGGTTGGCCCAGGTGGGCGCACTCAGCCATACCGTGGCGGTGGGCAAGACCTTCCTGAGAAAGTCCGCACCCACTCGCAGCGCGGCCGTGCCACCCGGCGTGTGGGCACTGCGGGCACGCCGGCCGCCAATGATCTCATGCCCATCCCCGAAAATCAGCTCCTGCACCGCGCGGCCATACTCGGGCGCGCCGCCAATGGGCATATAGGACTTGGTGGTGGCAGCTTGCAGGATCGCCGCTTCAGCGGCTTTCACCGAGGCGAGGATGGGCGTGTTGCCGGCGGCGTCCTTATAGACTCCGACACCGAGATTCACCTTCAAGGGATTCGGGTCGGCTTTCCACGCCTCGGTCAGACCGAGGATGGAGTCGGGGGGAGCGGGAAGGATGGAGTCGAACATGGGAAAGTGGAGTGTTGACGGGATGACGGAACAGTGGTGCTTGAGGCTACGCAGTGATAAGACGGGCCGACGGCCTCGCTCGATCAAACAATGGGCGGGAGGCCCGAAGACCTCCCGCCAATCATGAAACAGTAAGGCAACATTGAGAACCGGCGTGCATGAATGCGCTAACGAGGCTGGCTCAGGTTGCCGCTGTATGGGATTACTTCTTGGCAACTTTCTTGGCAGCCTTCTTGGCGACCTTCTTGGCAGGAGCCTTTTTCACCGCCGATTTGGCGACCTTCTTGGCAGGTGCCTTCTTGGCAGCAACCTTTTTGGCAGGCGCCTTCTTGGCTACCGTTTTCTTGGCGACTTTCTTGGCCGGAGCCTTCTTGGCGCTCTTTGCCACTTTCTTAACTGCCTTCTTCGCGACCTTCGTCGCTACCTTTTTGGCAGGGGCCTTGGGTGCTGCCTTTTTGGCAGGGGCTGGTTTAGCCGCTGCTTTCTTGGCAACTGGTTTTACCGCTTTCTTCGCAGGCTTAGCCGCGACCTTCTTTGCTGTTTTTTTTGCAGCCATTGCTTTGTGTTGTTCGAGTTTACGTTCGATGTTTGTTTTCTCTTCCGGCGTCAAGATGCCGGCGGAGAGGATTGCGAAGACCGCCTCGTCGAGACGTCCTCTGAAAGTGTTGCCAAGAAAATCGGCAGTGGCCTGTTTGATCACCAGCTCCCGCGGACAGTTCGACTCATACACATGTGCCCGGCCCACCAGCATGCGCTTGACGAGTTTCTTCCGCTCCAGGTTTTGCATGACGGTGAGCACCGTGGTATAGGCCCGCTGCTTGCCACCCGGCAGGGCCTCCCGAATCAACGCCACCGTCAAGGCCCCGTGGTGCCACAGCACCGTGAGGGCCTGAAGTTCAAGATTGGTGGGTTGCGCGATGCGTGTCATACCGGGTGGCTCGTTGCTGGCGAACAAGAAAACACCAATTCAGGACAAGCGTCAAGTATTAATATGCCGATTTCAAAGAAAAATTTAATTTCAATTTTTTAAAAATTCCTGAATTACTACTTGAGTAGTACTTGGCCGCTCACTGGGGGGCCGGGTTGGCGACGAGTGCGGGGCGGCGGATTGCCGGATTGATGTTCCGGAGTGCGATCCAGAGTTCCGCCGCCGCCGGATGACCATTGAAGAGGATGCGTCCATCGGTGGCGATCAGGACCATGGTGGGCAGGGTTTGCACCCGCAGCTCGCGCTTGAGGGGGTGGGCATTTTCATCGAGCAACCAAGCTCCCGGTGGCTTGGCTCCAAGTGCTTTGAGTGAGGCCCTTGCTTCGGTTAGAACATTGGCGGAGCCATCCGCCAGGATGGAAACCACGGCGATGTCATGCGCGGTGAGGGCCTTGGCGGTGATGATGAAGTCCGGCATGGCGGCCACACTCTCGTTGCTCCATGGCGACCAGAAATGCAGCAGCAGCGCCTTGCGCCCGCCGACAATGTTTTTAAGAGAATCGGGAGGGTCGGAATGAATTGTGACAAACCGCGCGGTGAAATCGAATTTGATGGAGCGCATGGCCGCCTCGAGACGCAGGCGATCGATGTACGGAGCGAAGACCGCACCTTGCCGTGGACTCAACCAGAATGCTTCCGTGATGTGTTGTTTGAAAGCGTCCGTATCACCCTTTTTGAGAGCGGCGAGGGCCACCACGAATTCATTGACGGCAAGCCAGTCTTCCTTGGTGGCGAAGATCTCCGAGTCTTCGAGTTGGAGGGAGTCGCGGCGCTTGGTGAACTCCGGCAGCAATGCGATGATGGCATCATCCTCGTGACGATCCACATGAAAGAGGAAGCGGGCTTCGAGAATGACCTGCTCGCTGAGGCCGCGCTTGCGGGCTTGTTCGATGGCGTGCTGCAAGGCAGCGGGTGACTCCCGTTCGGAGAGAAGATGTTCAAGCGCAGCTTCGCGCGGCGTGGCCTTGGCCATCGCGGCGGCGGGTGCGGCGGACGGCTTGGACTTTTCCGCAGCATCCACCATGGCAGAGATGGTGGCGATGAGCAGCAAGGCAGCGGTGGCGTGATGCATGATCTGGCGGGTGTCCGCCGGGTGTCCGCTGACTTCCGGCGGGGATGGGATGAAGCTCAATGCGCGGGGATCACGAGCTTCTTGCCAAGGACCACGGTGTCCTTGGTCATGCCGTTGGCCTTTTTGATGGATGCCATCGGGACTTTGTATTTGTCGGCGATGCCGGAGAGGGTGTCACGGGCGACAACGGTGTGAACGGTGGTGCCGCGAGGGCTCGCTCCGCCAGTGGCGGGCGTCGTCGGAGGCAGCACATTCGGCGTGGCAGGAGCCACCGGCGTGGCGGTGCTCTCTTCGTATGCAGGGGGAGTGTCGTAGATCGGATTGGCCGGCTGGCCGGGTTGGTAAGGAGTGTTGCTGATGGTTGGTGCCTGGTCCCCGTGCGGGGTGCCGTATGGATTGGAGGTGTCGTAATCGTTCTTCCGGTTCGCGCAGGACACGAGAGAGATGGCAAGGGATGACGCTAGGAGCATGCGGGCTGTCTTCATAACAATTGGATGATCGGGTTGGTTTGCAGGTTGGAGCAGGAAGTGAAAAACCGAGGCCGGGCTTCGCCATCTCACTGGATGGTGAAACGTGGTGACGGGGGCAGTCTATTCAGATTGGGTTGGAAGGGAATCGAAAAATTTCATTGGCGGTGAGATGAGTGTGAGCGGCGAGGGTCTCGAGTGATTCACCGCGCAGCGTGGCGATGCGCTCGGCGGTGTGGCGCATGAAGGCAGGTTCGTTGCGCTGGCCGCGATGCGGATCGGGAGCGAGATAAGGCGAGTCGGTTTCCAACATGAACGCGGCACTCGGGCACCGGGCGATGGTGTCGCGGATGTCGTTGGCATTCTTGAAAGTGCTCACCCCTCCGAAGGAAACGAGACCGCCGCTGTCGAGCACCCGCTTGGCGTTAGCCCATGGGCCGATGAAGCAATGGAAAATCGCACGCACCGTGTGCTGGAAGTCCGAGTAGATGGCGAGCGCGTCTTCAAACGAGGCGCAGCCGCTGTGGTCACGGGTATGAATGACGATGTTGAGTTTGGCCGCCGCAGCGAGTTCGAAGTGCTGGCGCAAGAACATGCGCTGGCGTTGGCGAAAGGCGGCCTCATCCCAACCCTCAGGTGGGGCGTGGTAGTAATCGAGGCCGGACTCGCCGATCGCACAGACCCGAGGGTCACTGACATATGCGGCGAGCCGGGCGGTCGCATCATCCGGTGCATGGTGGACATCGCATGGATGGATGCCGATGCAGGCATGGACGCCAGGGGTTTGCGCGTGAGTCAGATTGGCTTGAAGATCCTGCAGCGAAGTAGCCAGGGTCACCATGCGGGTGACTCCCGCATGGTGCGCACGCTCGATCAGTGCAGGAATTTCCGCCGGGGGAAATCGATGGGAAGCAAGATGGCAGTGGGTATCGGTGAGCATGGGGGAAGACAGAGGACAGAGGACAGAGGACAGAGGACAGAGGATAGAGGACAGAGGTCGGAGGTCGGTAGGGCGTGACCGCCGGGCACGCCCACTTATCGCCAGCGGCGTGAGCTGAGAAGGAAATGGCGAGTGAGCAGAGGATAGAGGATAGGAAATGCGATTGCTCGTTCTCTTGGCACCTGAGTGACTTGGCTCCGATGGTGGCCGCGGTGAGGAGCGCCGACGTGTTGTCGGCTGTCGGCGAGGCGACATTCTGTCGCCGGTTGCGAGCAAGCGGACAACCTGTCCGCTTGCCGCCAGCGTGCAGGATGCACGCGCTCTGTATCCGCCCGAGTTGCTGCCAGTTCCATCCCGGACCAGGGTTCGGGGCATCTGTCTGCTGTCTTGGCGCGGAGCGATCATATGTCATTGCAGCGATTCAGCGTTTACCGCTTCGAGCAGGGCTTGGACTTTGGCGAAGTCCTTGATGCCGGGGGAGAGTTCGGCACCGGAGGCAACGTCGAGGGCGGCGGGCCGCACGCGGCGAGCGGCCAGCGCGGCGTTGTCCGGCACGATGCCACCGGCGAGAATCATGGGAAGCTGCGGATGCTGTGCGCGGAATTCACGGGCGACGTTCCAATCGAAAACCCCACCGGTACCGCCATAGCTGCCGGGCGCATGGGCATCCAGCAGGATGGCTGCGGCACCATACTCGGTGGCGTGGGCGAGGTCGGCACGGGATTTGACGCCAAACGCTTTAATAATAGGGATGTGGGTCGCGTGAAAGTGTGCGGCGTCGGTGGGGGCTTCATCGCCATGGAGTTGAATGAGATCGAGCAAGCCATCGCGGATGAGTTGCAGCGGCAGTTCCGCAGGGGCATTGACGAAGACGCCGACACGAAGAATCCTGCCGGCGAGTGAGTGCAACCACGCGGCGTTGGCGGGCGGCAGGTAGCGTTTTGACATGGGCCAGAAGTTGAGGCCGAGCGCATGGACCCCGAGCACGATCAGTTGCTCGGCATCGCTCTGGCGAGTGATGCCGCAGATTTTCAGGGAGACGGAGGATGGGTCGAGGAAGCGTTCGAGAAGCGTCACGGCGGCAGCTTAGCGCGGATTTCGCAGTTTGGAACTTGGAACTTCCGGTGTGGTGGATTCTTCTTGGGGCGTGGACGCCATTCGGATTCGCGGAGCCCGCCAGCACAACCTTCGGAACATCGATGTCGATATCCCGCGCGGCAAACTCGTGGTCATCACCGGGCCCAGCGGCTCGGGCAAATCATCGCTCGCCTTTCACACGTTGTATGCCGAAGGGCAACGCCGCTATGTGGAATCGCTGTCGGTCTATGCGCGCCAGTTTCTCGATCAGTTGGAAAAACCCGACGTGGATGCGATTGAGGGCTTGAGCCCGGCCATCGCGATCGAGCAGCGCAGCGGCGGACTCAACCCGCGTTCGACGGTGGCAACGGCAACCGAGATCTATGATTACCTGCGGGTGTGGTGGGCCGCCGCCGGCATTCCGCATGATCCGGCCACCGGCGAGCGGCTGCAACGCATGAGTGCGAGTGACATCGTGACGGTGCTCGCGGCATTGGCGGAAGGAACCAAGGTGGTGTTATTGGCACCGCTGCCGAGGGAGGAACTGGCGGAGCCCGCACGCTTGCTCGCCGACTTGCAGCGGCAGGGCTACATCCGGGTGCGCGTGAATGGCGAAGTGTTGGAAATCGAGGAGGCCGCCAAGCGGTGGCCGGCGGTGCCGGGCACCGTGGAGATGGTGGTGGACCGCTTGGTGATTCGCGGCGGCGTGGCCTCACGACTCGCGGACTCGGTGGAAACGGCATTGCGCTTGTGCGGCACCGAAGCCCGCGCGGCCATCCAGGAACCCGGCACCGATGCATGGCGCGAGTTATCATTCCAAACCTCGTATCGCAATCCGCAGACCGGCTTGGTTGTGGGCGAGTTGTCCCCAAAACATTTTTCCTTCAACTCACACCTCGGTGCCTGCACCGCTTGCGAGGGCCTGGGCACCGAGATGTTTTGTGATGCGGGCTTGTTGGTGGGGGCGGCGGCGTTGCCCTTGTTGCACGGCGGCGTGCGCGGCTGGTGGCCGGCAAGCTCGTCGCGCGCCGGGCAGTTCCAGCGCGAGGCCAAGGCCTTGTTAGCGATGTTCGGGCTAACGGAAGACACGACGCTGGCGGGCTTGCCCGTGGCCGCCGCCACCTTGTTGTTTGAAGGTGGTGTGCTGGACACCGGCTGGCGGGTCGGACGCAACAAGGAACCGCAAACCCAACCGTTCGAGGGACTCTGCCATGAGGCCTTGCGAAAATTCCATGACGCCAGATCCGATCTCACCCGGCGACAACTCGCGCGGGTGATGGCCCATCGGCCCTGTCATGCCTGCGCTGGCCAACGCTTGAAACCGGAGTGGCTCGCGGTGCGCATCGAGGGGGCGGCGAATCGTTGGTTAGGGATTCAGGATTTCTGCGGGCTGGGAGTGGCCGAGGCAATCGCCTGGTTGGATGGCTTCAAGCCGGACCCGGCCAAGGCCGCAGTCTGCAACCGCCTCGCTGCGGATGTGCGGAGCCGCCTGGCATTCCTCGCCGAGGTGGGCCTGGCTTATCTAACATTGGAGCGGACCAGCGGCACGCTCGCGGGCGGCGAGGCGCAGCGCATCCGTCTGGCCACCCAACTCGGTGCCGGGCTCACCGGCGTGATCTACGTGTTGGATGAACCAAGCATCGGCTTGCATGCGATTGATACCGCGCGTCTGATCGGTGCCCTGACCCGCTTGCGCGATCTGGGCAACACGGTGGTGGTGGTGGAACACGATGAGGAAATCATCCGTGCCGCCGATCATGTGATCGACCTGGGCCCCGGCGCGGGGGCCGCCGGCGGCAGGGTGATGGGCAGTGGTCCGCCTGCGGCACTCGATTCACCCACCGGCCACTGGCTGCGCGGCGAAGTGATAAGGCCTGCCAGAATGCCGCCGGGCGGCCTGCCCTTGGGCTCCCTGGTGGTGCGCGGCGCTCGCGAGCACAATCTGCAAAACCTCGAGGTGGCCATTCCGTTAGGACGCTTGGTGTGCTTGTGCGGGCCAAGCGGCAGCGGCAAATCCACCCTCGCCGACGGGATCCTCCGCCGCGCCCTGGCCCGGCATTTCAATGGCACCGGCGAAACCCCGGGGGCATACGACCGGATCGACGGGCTTGAAATGTTAGGGAAATGCGTGGTGGCCGACCAATCGCCGATTGGCCGGAGCCCGCGCTCGAATCCGGCGACGTTCACCGGCGCGTTTGAGCTGGTGCGCGACTTGTTCACCAAGCTGCCGCTGTCCAAGCAGCGCGGCTATGGGCCGGGACGTTTCAGTTTCAATGCGGCGGGCGGACGCTGCGAGCGCTGCCAGGGGAATGGCCGACTCAAGATCGAGATGCACTTTTTGCCTGATGCCTGGGTGCCGTGTCCGGCGTGCAACGGCAAACGCTTCAATCGCGAAACACTCGAGGTGACCTACAAGGGAAAATCCATCGCCGCCATCCTCGAGCTATCCGTATGCGAGGCCCGCCAGTTGTTCCGGCCGATCCCCAAGCTCCATCGAATCCTGGAAATCCTCGAAGACCTCGGCCTCGGCTATCTACAACTCGGCCAAGCCGCCAACACGCTTTCCGGCGGCGAGGCGCAGCGGCTCAAGCTGGCAGTCGAACTCGCCCGGCCGCAGGCGCCGCACACGCTCTATCTCTTCGATGAGCCGACCACCGGGCTGCACTTCGGCGATGTCGAGCGCCTGCTTGCCGCGTTCTTCCGGCTGCGCGATGCGGGTCACAGCGTGCTGGTCATCGAGCATCACCTCGATGTCATCGCCGCTGCCGACTGGGTGATCGAACTGGGCCCGGGCGGCGGCATTCACGGCGGCCAGCTCGTATCTGCCGGAGCACCCGCCTTGTTGGAAAAACTCGCCATCTCCCCCACCGGCAAGGCCTTGGCGCGGCACCTGCGGCACTGGAGTCCTTGAAAACGTGAATTTATGAATGTTAGGTCAAGTTTTCGAACTTCCCGCCCGCTCCGGATTGATTTATGATTTCCGGCTGCTTGCAGCGCGGCGGTTTACGGCAGCGGCTTGATGCGCACGTTGCGGTAGGCGACCTTGGCGCCGTGGTCCTGCAAGCCGATGTGACCTTCGCGTTTCCAGTCCTTGAGCGGGCGCATGAATTTGTTGCCACTGCCATCAGGGTTCTTGTTGGCTTCGGTCCACTGGTCGAGGTCCATGCTGCAAACGGTTTCGCCGTTGAGTGCCACCGTGATTTTGGGGCCTTGCGCGGTGATGACGAATTTGTTCCACTCGCCCGGCTTGCCGGCGTTCTTGGTGGGTACCACGAGGTCGTAGATGGCGCCGACGCTGTGGCGGTCGGGTCCGCCGGGATTATCGACCTGGATTTCGATGCCAGTCTGGACGCAGTTCTTGGGTTCGTCAGTGCGGAAAAAGACGCCGCTGTTGCCGGTGGTGTTGAATTCCACCTCGAGCACGAAATTGCCGAAGCGGGCCTTGGTCCAAACATCGCCACTGCCTTGCTGCCAGGTCATGGCACCATTTTCGACGACCCATTTCGAGTCGCCACCTGCGGCATTCATCCATCCGCTGAGGTCCTTGCCGTTGAAGAGGGAGGTCCACTCGCCGGTGACCTTGGCGGCCGGGGCGGCCGCAGGGTTCGGTTGCTCAGGGGGACCCGGCTGGGTTTGCCCGCGGAGGGTGGCAGCGGTGAGGATGGTGAGGGCAAACACGGGAAACGGTTTCATGGGTGGAAGGGATGGGGGATGGGGGTTGACTTGGACGTGGATGCTACGCCGCGCCGCAACCCGGTCTTTCAGGCCATGGTTCCCCCAATCCCGGCCGCTCCTGCCAGGACTTCCGCAGTCCCGACCGGTCCCGAACCCGGGGCCAAAAAGAATTTTGTTCGTTTGAACACTTTTTTCTTGCGCTCTCGTTAAAATCCGGCTAAATGGTCTGTGAATTCCAACCAATCATTCCCATGAAAGACACCATTATTGATCCAGCCACGACCACTACCAGCACTCCCACCACTCCCACCACTGAGCGTGCCGCCGATTATACCATCTACAAGCCGAATTCCCGCGGCAACGGCGGCGTGGTGCGCTTCGGGCTCAACCTCGCCAAAGCCGCCCTGTTTGTTGATGCCGCCAACCAAGCTGGCGAAAAACAATTCGACTGGGAAAACAAGTTCACCATGAAATGGGGACTCGCCGATGTCGGTCCGGTACTGGCCACCCTGCAAGGCCGCCAGCCGCAAGCCAAGCTCTTCCACCAATCGGAGAAAGGCAACAGTGCCTTCGAACTCACCCTCCGCGAGGATCCGGAACGCGCCCCCTACCTGCTGAGCATTTCCCGGCAGGACGCGTCCGACAAGTCCGTGCGCAAGGTCTCCATCCCACTGACCCACGGCGAAGCGGCGGTCTTGGAAGCCGCCCTGCGAACCGTAGTCGCTCGCCTCGTCGGGTGGTGAGGGGGAGCCTGCGCCCGATCCCGCCGTTGCCCCGGCTTGGCGTTGCCTCCCTGGCCCCGGCCTCGGCCTGCCGGTGCTCGGGGAGTCGTGGTCAGGGCGGATTTTCGCAGGTCCGCAACTTCCTACTACCATCTGAGCCAGGATGTATTGCATGGCGGGAGGGTCGCACGCAGCGGGGACTGGTAAGGGAGCCAAGACTCACCGTTCAAGCACGGCGCGGAGGAAGGGAGCGGTGCGCGAGGTTTTGGATTGGATGATTTTCTCGGGTGGGCCTTGGGCGACGATCCTGCCGCCGCCCTCGCCGGCCTCGGGGCCGAGGTCGAGAATCCAATCGGCTTCCGCCGCAACCGCCATGTGGTGTTCGATGACCACCACCGTGTGGCCTTCGTCAACCAGGCGGTGGAGGACTTCGATGAGTCGTTGCACGTCCTCACGGTGCAAGCCGACTGTCGGTTCCTCAATGAGATAGAGGTTCTTGCCATGATATCTGCGATTGGAAATTTCAGATTTGAGATTGGCGATTTGGGTCTTGGCGGAGCGGCCTTTGGTGAGTTCGGAAACGAGCTTGATGCGCTGGGCTTCGCCGCCGGAGAGGGTGGGGCTGGCTTGGCCGAGTTGGAGGTAACCGAGGCCGGTATCGGCCATCAGCTTGAGCGGCGCGGCGATGCGGGGTTGTGAGTCGAAGAAGGCGGCGGCTTCATCGATGGTCAGATTGAGCACCTGGCCGATGTGCTGGTGGCGGAAGGTGACCTCCAAGGTGGCCGGGTTGTAGCGGTCGCCATGGCAGGTTTCACAGTGAACCCAGGTGGACGGCAGAAAGTCCATTTCGAGTTTGATGCGGCCGTTGCCATTGCAAGCGGGGCAGCGTCCACCTTCCGTGTTGAACGAGAAGCGGGAGGCCTCGTAACCGCGCATGCGGGCTTCCGGCAGTTGGGCGAACAAGGCCCGGATGTGATCGAAGACCTTGACGTAGGTGGCGGGACACGAACGCGAGGTCTTGCCAATCGGACTTTGATCGACTTCGTGGCAGGCCTTGAGGTTTTCAAACCCGGCGGCGGAGTTGAAAGGCGGGGTGGCTTTGGCCTGGCGGTTGAAAACCGCCGCTATGCATTGGTGCATGAGGGTGGACTTGCCGGAACCGGAAATTCCCGTTAGAACGGTGAGTCGGCCGAGCGGAATCGCGGCGTCGAGGTGCTTGAGGTTGTTGGCATGGCAGCCGGTGAGCGTGAGGCACGGATGGGACTTGGGAACCGGGCGGCGGGTGCCGTGGATGGGATGGGTGACGATGGTTGTTAGTGCGCGCAGGGTGGGGGAGGCAGCCAGCAGGAGTTTGTCAGCGGCATGGCCCCGGGTGTTGGCATGGCGGTTGGCAACCGCCGCCACTGCCCCTTGATAGACGACCTGGCCGCCGAAGCGTCCGGCACCGGGGCCGAGGTCGATGAGGTGATCGGCGGCGGCGATGGTGTCTTCATCGTGTTCGACAATGACGAGGGAATTCCCCTGGTTGCGGAGCTTGATGAGGGTTTGGAGAAGTGCGGCGTTGTCGCGCGGGTGGAGGCCGATGGTGGGCTCGTCCAACACATAGAGGACCCCGCGCAGGTTGGAGCCGAGCTGGGCGGCGAGCCGGATGCGTTGGGCTTCGCCGCCGGAAAGGGTGTTGCCGGAGCGATCAAGCTGGAGGTAACCGAGGCCGACTTCCTGCAGGAAGGCGAGGCGCTGGCGAATCTCGGGAAGAATGTCGCGGGCGATCAGCTTGCCGCGATCCTCGGCAAAGGTGAGGGTTTGAAAATGCGCGGCGGCATGGTTGATAGAGAGCTGCGAGAGTTGGGCGATGGGGGTGCCCTGAAGTGTCACGATGGAGGCCGTCGGATTGAGGCGGGTGCCGTGGCAGGCAGGACACTCGATGAGTTCAACGTCTTCCATGCGTTCGAGCGAGCGGTCGGCATCGAGTTCGGCGGCGAGGACGGAATCGAAGCGGGAGGTGTCGAGTGGCAGGCCTTGCGGCAGGATGCCGGCGCCACGGTTGCCAGGTTTTGGGACGCGGCCGTGGCCGCGGCAGGTGAGGCACCAGCCATGGGGGGAGTTGAAGGAGAACAGGCGTGGATCGAGATCTTCAAACGAGCGGTTGCAGCAAGGGCAACTGGACTTGGTGGAGAGCAGCAGGGTGCGGTGATCCGGGGTGAGGAGTTTGATGAGACCTTTGCCGATGGCGAGGGCCTGCTGGATAGAGGATTGGAGATTCGGGGCGATGGATGTTGCACTCTTGGCGGCGGTGCCGCCGGCTTTCCGGGATTTCGGCGGGACGCCGCAATCAGTCGGCAGGATGTCGGCGCTCCGCTTGCCGAAAGCGGCCACCTCCACATCGATGTCGTGTTCCTTGAAGCGTTCGAGGCGCTGGAAGTTCCGGGTGCTGAGGATTTTCCCATCGACGAGGAGTCGGGTGAAGCCCTGCTTGGCCGCCCCTTCGGCGACCTCGGTGTGATAGCCCTTGCGGGCACGGATCAAGGGCGCGAAGAGGGCGACGGGACCCTTTCTGAGCTGGGCTAACAGGGTGTTCTCAATGGCGGCAAGCGATTGCTTTTCCACGGGGACCAGACAATCCGGACAGACCAGGGTGCCGAGCTTCGAGTACAGCAGGCGGATGAAGTTCCAGACTTCGGTGACGGTGGCGACGGTGGATTTGCCACCGCCCTGGGAAACGCGCTGTTCGATGGCAACCGTCGGCGGCAGTCCGGCGAGTTGATCGATGTCAGGTTTCTCTAACTGTTCGGCAAACTGGCGGGCATAGGCTGACATGGAGTCGAGGAACCGGCGCTGGCCTTCGGCAAACAGGATGTCAAAGGCGAGGGTGGATTTGCCGGAACCGGAAAGGCCGGAGATGACCACCAAGCGGTCGCGGGGAATGTCCAGCGAGATGTTCTTGAGATTGTGGTGGCGGGCACCGCGCAGGGAGATCGAGGGTTGGGGATGGTGGATCGGAGAGAGGGGATGGTGGCTCGTGGACGCACCGGCGAGACGCCGGTGCTCCTTGGGCGGAGGCATGCCGAGGGCTTGGCGGAGGAACCGGGCGGTAGGGGTGTTGGTTTTCGCCACGGCCTCGGGCGGGCCTTGGGCAACGAGTTGGCCGCCGTGTTCGCCGGCGTCGGGGCCTAGGTCGAGAATCCAATCGGCGGACTTGATGACGTCGAGGTTGTGCTCGATGACGAGCAGGGTGTGGCCGGCATCGACCAGCTTCCGGAACACGCCTAACAGGTTGGCGATGTCGGAGAAGTGGAGGCCGGTGGTGGGTTCGTCAAGGATGAGGAGTTTGGGCTGAGTGCCTGAAGCGCGGGCCGCTGTCTGCGCTTCGTTAGAAGAGGTGGCGAGGAGTTGGCAGAGTTTGAGGCGTTGGGCTTCGCCGCCGGAAAGGGTGTTGAGAGATTGGCCGAGCTTGAGGTAGCCGAGACCGACCTCGAGGAGCGGCCCCAGGGCTGTCAGGATCTGCCGGATGGAGCGGGCTGGTTTCCGGAGGGCAGGGTCGTCCGCACCGGTGAAGAAGGCGACGGCATCCTGAACCGTTAGATCAAGGATGTCTGCGATGGACTTTTCATGCCAGCGGTATTCGAGGGTGGAGGCCTTGTAGCGGCGTCCGCTGCAATCCGGGCAGGTGACGTAAAGGTCCGAGAGGAATTGCATCTCCACCTTTTCAAAGCCATTGCCGGCGCAGCGATCACAGCGGCCCTCGCCGGAATTGAAGGAGAAAAACCCGGGCTTCAGGGCGGCGGCTTGGCCGGCCTCCGTCTCGCAGAAGAGTTGGCGGACGGGCTCGAAGGCACCCAGATAGACCGCCGGGGTGGAGCGCGGGGTGCGGGCGAGCGGCACCTGATCGACGAGTTCGACACCGCTGAGATGCTGTGATCCTAGGAGTTGCCTGAGGGGAGCGGGGTCACCCTCGGCCTCCTGGCCGAATTTCCGGGCCAGGTTCAGATGCAGCACCTCGCGGGCCAAGGTGGACTTGCCGGACCCGGAGACCCCGGTGAGGCAGACAAACAGGCCGAGCGGAATATCGACATCGAGTTTCCGGAGATTGTGCTTGGAGGCCCCGCGAATCGACAGGATCCGGGTGGTGGGTTGACGGCGCGTGGCGGGGACCGGGATGGACCGTTCACCGGTAAGCCAGGGCAGGGTGCCGGAGGCCGGAGCGGTGGTGGCTTGGCCACGCTTGGAGGCAGCGGATTGCGGCGAGACGCCGAACCCAGCCGACAGGAGGTCGGCGCTACCCTGATAGATGAGCTGGCCGCCGCAGGAGCCGGCGCCCGGGCCGAGGTCGATGAGATGATCGGCGGCGCTGATCACGGTGGCCTCATGCTCGACGACGACGAGGGTGTTGCCCTTGTCGCGCAGGCCGTGCATGACGCCGACCAGTTGATGGATGTCGCGCTGGTGGAGGCCGACGGTGGGTTCATCAAGGACAAACAAGGTGTTGGTGAGCGAGGCGCCGAGACAGGTGGTGAGGTTGACGCGCTCGACCTCGCCGCCGGACAGGGTGCGGGTGGGTCGGTCAAGCGTGAGATAGCCGAGGCCGACATCCTGCAGATAGGTGAGGCGGGAGGTGAGTTCGGTAAGGACCAGGTTGAGCGTGGGATCGGGGGCGGGGCCCAGCGCGGAGAACCAGGGGAGCAGCTCGGAGACTGGCATGGCCCAGAGGTCGGGAAGGGTCTTGCCCATGATCCTGAAGCAGAGCGCCTCGGGTTGGAGGCGCTGGCCACGGCAGGTGGCGCAGGTGGTGTAAGACCGGTAGCGGGAAAGGAAGACGCGGACGTGCATCTTGTAGGCCTTGGATTCCATCCAATCGAAGAAGCCCTTGACGCCATACCATTGGCCGGCACGCCAGAGTTCGTCGGCGTTTTCGAGATCGGTGAGGGCGGGCGATTTACTATCGCCGTAGTAGATCCACTCGCGGGTGGCGGCGTCGAGATCCTCCCAGGCGGTGTGGAGGTTGATCCGGCGTTCCGTGCAATTGCGCAGGAGGTCGCGCTGGCATTCATCGCCGCGCTCGCCCTGGAAGGGCTTGATGGCACCCTGGGCCAGCGAGAGGGTGGGATCGGGCACGGCTTTTTCGAGGTTGATGCCGATGACGCGGCCGAAGCCACGACAAACGGGACAGGCCCCGAGCGGGTTGTTGAAGGAGAACAGGGCCGGGGTGGGCGGGCGGAGGGTGAAGCCGGTGCGCGGGTTGGTCCAGGTGGTGGTGAAGGCTCTGGTCGGCGCGGCGGCACCGGCGCTTGTGGGATCTTGCGGCGGCACGCCCAACTCCGCCGGCACGATGCCGGCATGGCCCTTGCCGAGCGTGAAGGCGGCTTCGAGGGCTTCGAGCAGGCGGGAGTGGTTTTTCGGGCTGAGGGTGAACCGGTCCTGATTGACGTGAAGGATGGGCGGGAGCTTGCGGAGTGCGGCCGGCACGGGCTCGTCCGTGCGGTGGATTTGCCGGTCGATCAGGACGCGAAGGTAGCCTTGGGACTTGAGGATTGCGAAGATCTCGGCGGCGTCGGAGCCGGCCGGAACGGGGACCTGGAAGGTGATGAGAACCGTCTGGCCCGCGAGGTTTGCCAGCGCCCAGGCGGCGGCGGAATCCGGCGAGTCGGGGCGGATTTCCTCGCCGGTGCCGGGGTCGTGCCCACTGGCAAGGCGGGGGAAGAGGAGTTTGAGGTAATCGTTGATTTCGGTTAGGGTGCCGACCGTGGAACGGGTGGTGCGGACGTGGTTCTTTTGTTCGATGGCGATGGCGGGCGGAATGCCATCGATGTGATCGACGGCGGGTTTGTCCATGCGATCAAAGAACTGGCGGACGTAGGGCGAGAAAGTCTCAACATAGCGGCGCTGGCCTTCGGCGTAGAGCGTGTGGAAGGCGAGGGATGACTTGCCGGAGCCGGACGGACCGGTGACGACGGTGAGCCGGCCCAGGGGAATCTCAAGATCGAAACCCCGGAGGTTGTGCTGCCGGCAGCCGCGCATGGAAATCGATGCGGGTGGCTGGCATGCGTGGCTGCTGGTCCCGGACGCGGGAGGTGAAGACGGTTTTCTCGGCACGCGGAGACGTTAGGCGAAAACAGCGGGTGCGCCAGCGGAAGAATGCATTCGTTCTCCGCTCAGTTTTTCCCGTCGGGGTCGGCCTTGGCGTTGGCCCCGGCGGCAGGCTCTTTCGGAGCATTCGGGTCGATGCCGCGCATGAGATCGGTGAAGTAGTGCGGCTTATCCTGCGTGGCGCCGATTTCCGTCCGAAGCAGCGCGACCGAGGGAAGTTCGACCGGGTCGGTGAGTCGTTCGATCTGTTTGGTGAGACCGAGGATATAGGTGGCGGAGAGTTCGAGCATGTCGAGTTCGAGCTTCTGATCGAGCTTGTTCTGCTTGGCGAGGGATTTCGCGTGCAGATCCTTGAACTTGGCGCGAAAGTCCTTTTCCTGATCGGCGGCGCTGGGTCCGCCACCGGGTCCGCCGCGGGGACCTGGCCGCCGTCCGCCGCCCTTGTCAGCTTTATCTTCGGGGAGTTCAAGGGTTTTGGGCAGGCGCAGGCCATCGCTGCGCCATTTGTCGGTGATTCCATCAGCCAGCGTTTCGACTGTGGATTCGATTGATTTGTCGAGCTTGCGGACTTCGCGTTTCACCGAGCGTTCGAAGGCCTCGAAGTTTTTCACGAGGTCTTTTTCGTAAGCGGCGATGATGGGGGCGGCCTTTTGGCGCATGATTCCGCGGACCCGGTCGAAGAATGCGGGCACATCGAAGCTGGGCAGGGGTGCCGGGGCTGGCTTGACGGGTACGGGATCGGTCTTGGCGATTACAGGTTCGGGTATCGACTCGGGTATTGGCTCGGGCTTGGGTGCGGGCTTCCACTCGACCGTCTCGGGCAGGGGTTTCGGGGTTCGCTCGACGGTGGGGCGCGGTGGAGTCGGTGCCGGCGCGGACGATGGAGGTGGCACCGGGTCGGTGTCAGTGCTCGGGGAGGCCGGTCTTTTCAGCACGATGAAAATGGCGGCGACCAGCGCTGCGGCCACGCCCACCACTGCCAGCACGAGCATGCCGCCGGATGAATCCGCCGCAGAAGCAAAGGCTCTTGGGAGGGGAGCAGGGCGGGTGCCGGGTGGCACGGTGGAGCGCAGCCGTGAGATCTGCCCGGGGAAGGCATGGGTGATGGCGCAGAGGTCCTTGGCCATCTCCGCAGCACTGGTGTAGCGCAGATCTGCCGATGGATGGGTGGCCCGGCGGATGATGGCATCAAAGCGGTGATCGCAGCCACAGATGACCGAGGGGGGCCGGGGATCATTGGCCGGAAGCCGCCCGGTGAGCAGTTCATGCAGCACCACGCCAACCGAAAAAATGTCGGCCCGCACTCCGACGGAATTGGGATACTTCAAAACCTCCGGGGCGGTGTAATGGGGAGTGCCGAAGATGGTTTCGCCATCCTCAACGGCAGTTCCGATCGGCCGGGCCAGGCCGAAATCACCGATTTTCGGTCGGGCATGCTGATCGAGAAGGATATTGCCCGGTTTGATGTCGCGGTGGAGGATGCCGTGTTCGTGGGCATGGGCGAGGCCGAGGCAAACGTCGGTGACGATTCGTGCCGCCTCGTCCGGCGCGATGGCGATGCCGTGCGCCGAGTGGAACAGCGTCTTGCCCGGCACAAACTCCATGACGATGAACAGCATGCCAGCCACCTCGCCGAAGTCATAGACACCGATGAGGTTGGGGTGGTTGAGCCGCGCCATGGCCTTGGCCTCGGCTTCAAAACTGGCGCGGAATGATTCATCCTCGCCGAACTCACGCGGCAGGATCTTGATGGCGACCGGGCGATCGAGCGAAAGCTGAACCGCCCTGTAAACCGCGCCCATGCCGCCAGTGGCAATCAGGCAATCGATCTCGTACCCCGGGAACAGCGAGGCGAGCCGGATTGCGTCCGGTGCTTCGAAGGTGGCAATGGGGTCAGGGTCACTCATCAGTGGGGGGCAGACAGGAATTATCAGGGGTCGTGGGTGATTTCAAGCACTATTCCCAACGGGAACGCTACCGAAGTTGCTTCCCACGCGCGACAATTCCATAACTCCAACCCTGCGCGGGGCGAAAGTTGCAGGAAATCTCCTCTGAGCCTCTGGCTTGAACGGGATTTCCGCCAGCTCCTGAGTCACTTGGCTCCGATGCTGCCCGAGGTGCGGAGCGCCGACATGGGGTCGGCTGTCGGCGAGGCGGCATTCTGTCGCCAGTTTCGAGCAAGCGGACAAACGTGTCAGCTTGCCGCCAGCGTGCAGTATGCACCTGCTCCGGATCCGCCCAAATATGGGCCACTCTCGCCTTGAGCACACCAGGCGCGATGAATTGACAAATTACCCGCCACCACCCCCTCGCCGCAAGAGCCCCGACATTTCTTTTGAAATTTTATGATTGATTGGGCCGTCCGGGAGCGTTTGGCAAGGTGGCCGTGGCGACAACACGTCCGTTCGCATCATGAAACAGGAATCATTGCCGAAAACAGACAAGGCGGGGCACGGACTGATGCCGCGGCGACAGTTCGTGAAAGCCGCAGCGGGAGCCGGACTCTTTCAGATCGTGGCACCCCATGTGTTGGGCGGCCCGCAGCACACCCCGCCCAGCGAGACTTTCGGGGCGGCCCTGATCGGAGTTGGCGGGCGCGGGCCGGGCACCTACGGGGACCTCAGCGGCAAGCACGGTCTTGCGATTCGCGACCTCGCCCAGTGCGATGTGAAGTGGGTCGGCAAGGCGGATAACAAGACGCTCTACACCGATTTCCGCCGGATCCTGGAGCGCAAGGACATCGACATCATCGCCATCGCGACCCCGCCGCATTGGCATGCGCTCATTTCCATCCTTGCCATGCAGGCCGGCAAGGACGTGTTGTGTGAGAAGCCCATGACACGCTTTGTGGCCGAGGGCCGGGTGGTGGCGGAGACCGCCCGCCAGACCGGCCGGATCTTCCAGTTCGGAACTTACGGACGTTACGGCGCCAACACCGAAATGCGGAAAATCATTCGGGCCGGGCTGGTCAATGGCCGCGAAGTCCGCATCATGAAACGGGGCGACTTCAAGGTGAAACAATGGTCCGGGCCCATCGCGGTGGAACCCCAAGCGGTGCCCGACTTTCTCGATTGGAACCTGTATTGCGGACCGTCCCCGTTGCGACCCTATCAGGCACCGCGGTTTGGCGGCATGCACCGGGGGTATTGGGACTACGATGGCGGCGGGCTGGGAGACATGGGGCAGCACCACTTGGACCCCATCTGTTACGCGATGGGCAAGGACGACACCCACCCGGTCGAGATCATTCCCCATGCCCCGCCCGCCCATCCGGATGCCACCGGCATGTGGGGATGGGTCCGCCTGAAGTATGCTGACGGGGTGGAACTCGTGATCGAGAGCGGGGAATGGGGCGAGCCCTCAGGACTCCCCGAAAAAAGAATCAGCCGTGGCGACCTGAATGCGGAGGAACTCAAGACCCTCGATGCCATCCCGGACGAAGCACCACTCATCGGTTTCGGCGAAGCAGTCAAAACCCGCCAACAGTCGGGCGGCAATGCCGAGGCCGGCCATCACTCGGTTTGTCTCATGCACCTCGCCAACGTCGCGATCCGCACCGGACGCACCATCAAGTTCGACCCCGTCAAGGAAGTCGCCATCGGCGACGAGGAAGCCAACCGCCTCATCAAGCAACCCATGCGTGCCCCATGGCACCTGTAGGGAACCCATCCAACCAAACCGCGAACCCACATTGACCGATGACTGAGATCGAAACGAAGACCAACGCTATCCTCAAGCGCCTGCCCGAACTGCAGGAGGGAAAGATGCCGCCAGTCGATGCCAACCTAAGCACCGAGCTGGTGCAGGCCATCCTCAAGGACGGGAAGAACTCCATCGTCGGATTGATCGACGCGCTGCGGGAGCTGGATAACGGCAGCGACTGGAAAACGCGCTTCCTGTTGAACACCCTCGTGAGCGCGGTGGGAACCCCCGCGCAGACCGCGCCCCGGCAGATGCTCGCCACTGCCCTGTTAGACGAGGCGCTCGGTACCCGCCCCTCCGCCGTGAGAGCCTTCCTGCTCGGCAGGTTGCGCCTGATCGCCGACAAGGAGATGGTGGCGAAGCTGATCCCGCTTCTCGCCGCAGACGATCCTCCGCTCGCCGA
Organism: Verrucomicrobiota bacterium; assembly: GCA_026397725.1. Lineage (GTDB taxonomy): Bacteria > Verrucomicrobiota > Verrucomicrobiia > Verrucomicrobiales > Akkermansiaceae > Luteolibacter. Next base: position 29,818 of record JAPLUI010000307.1, read on the forward strand.
TGCCGCCGCCGCAGTCCTGGTGTCAATCGGCACGCCTGCCAAAGCGCCGCTCGCCGCAGCCCTCATGGGCGCACAGGGCCGCCGGAAAGAGGTGATCGAGAACGCCTTGGCACAACTCACCTGAGCTGCCAGAACTGACCTTGTCCGGTGCCACTGCCCCTGTCCCGGGCCGACCTTACAGTGTGTCGATAAACGACCTTACTGTGCATCAGATAAACCATTGAATATCGGATGGTGCCCGTTAAGGAGCGACGACTCCGGTCGTCGGGTGGAAGGCTCGACCCCATGAGCAGAGCCTTCGGCACGCACACACGGGCCACGCTTCCTCAACCACCACAGGAATGTGGTGGCTCCTTATCGCGCCCAGGCCACTCGCGGTTCCACACTCGCCCGCCGGGTTCTGGTGCTGGAAAGGAATTTGGAAAACCGCGGACGACACGGATTTCACGGATGATGAAAATGGGATGAGTGGGGGAGCTGCCCTATATCCGTGTGAACCGTGACCATCTGTGGTCAAAATCCAATTTATCTTCAAGGTACTGGACCTGAGTAGTCACATTCGTTGTATCAATAGACCACCAGCCGCGCCGACTTGGGTGTGAAGGGTTCCAGCAGTATTGTGTTAGGTCCGGGTTTGAGCAAGCGCGTGACGTCCAGGCGCAGCGGCTTGCCGATGAAGCCACCCGCGAACGCACCGTTGACGTTCACGCTGGCGGCGGCTTCGGGTGTGAGTTCGTCCACTTCCAGACAGACCCGCACGGTTGTTAGATCCAGGTCCGCTGGAATCTCGCAACTTCCGGCAAACGGATGTGCCACCGCCGGGCTGGCGTTGAAGTGCCTGCCGGCGGCATTGCGCCGGATTTCCTGCTCCAGTGCGGTGGGGTTGGCGCTCAGGATGACGGTCTGGGTATCATCGCCTTTGAGGGTGATGCGGCGGTCCCCGGCGGTGCATTCGGCCTCCAGGATTTTGACCACGCCGACCGCCGGATCATCGCCATCCGCCATGCGCAGCACCGGCAGCAGACGTTCCCCGTCATCGATGCATTGCTGCAGGCGCTGGCGCACATCGCGGCTGCGTTGGGCATCGCCCGGAACGCCATAAGTGGCCTTGACCACGACGAGCTTGGCGGGCGATGACTGGTCGGCCACGGGCCGCGTGTCGCGCAGCGGGATTTCGCGTTGCGGTTTCAGGTCAGCCGTGATGCGTCCGGGGAGTTTGCGCTGCTGGTCCTGAAACACCACCAGCACGCTTTCCGACGGCTCGAGCGTCAGGGAGAATTCCGTGTTCTGGCCGTCGCGTTTGCATGGGATGGAGGTGATCTCGTTGCGCATCGGATCCCATATCTCGGGGGAGCCCTTGACGGCGGTGCGGAAGGTGAACGGGCGGGCGGCGCCTGCATGGTTCTGGTTGCAGACGAGAAAGACGTCGCGTCCGGCTTTCTGGCGGTGCAAGACATGCAGCCAGTTGCCGGTATCGCCGGACCAGACTTCCAGGGCGGGATGAATGCCGGCATCGGCTGCCAGCACTTTTTGCAGATCCGCGGGCGAGGGCTGGGCGGGCAGGAAATACGAGCGGCCACCGGCGGCGCTGGTCTTGCAGACCGCGAGGCCGGGTGTGGCCGTGCCCCATAGCGCGTCGCGCAGGGTCGTGATGTCCTTGGCATCGCGGCCGAGGGTGGCCGACTTGCTCGGCAGCATGCCATAAGCAAGCACCACGCCGCCCTGGTTGAAGAACTCGCGGGCCTTGGCCAGGGCAGGGTATGGGATCACCTCGGCGGCGGGCATCACCAGCACCTGATAGGATTCCTTGTGCAGCCTGATGGTGTTGGCTTCCAGCGTGGCGTTGTTTTCCCATGCGTCGTAGAGCAGCCAGTCGCAATCGAACTGTGCGTCCTGCAGCGTGCTGGTCAGTTCTTCCGGCCGCTGTTTCGCGCCGACGTGATAACTCTGGCCGAGGTGCAACATGGCCACCGGGGCGACGTGCCGCCCGCCGGTGAGCAGCAGGCTGAGGCGGTTGGTGTAGTCGGCCCAGACGCGGTAGAGCGGCCAGCGGGGTTCCTTGCCGCCGTTGTAGAAGTAGGGCGGATAGTCGCCGTCGTAGGGTGCCCGCGGATTGAACGAATGCGGGATGAGGAAATTCACGCCGCGGACCTGGTGCCAGTCGGTCAGCCACTTCATCGTCGGATAGGTCAGGGTCTGGTTATAGCCGCCGAAGATTTCGCAGAAGGCGAGGTCCTGGTCCTTGTTATAGGTATGCGAGACGGAACTGGCCATCTTGGGCATTTGGTATTCACCCAGGTTGCGATTGCCTGGCTGGAGCTGGCCGCAGACCAGGTCCATGCCTCCCATGTCGCTGTATTTGAGCAGTTGCATCATGTTGCCGCCGGACATGTCGCGGCTGAACATGTCGTTGCCGTGCTCCATGAAGTGGCCCATGGAGACGACCTGGTGTTCGCGGCACCAGCGGCTCATGCCGCCATACATGGTGCGACCCCAGGACTCGGCGAAGCAGTCGAGATAAGTATAGAGGGCCGCCGTCTGGTCCGCCCCGGCGAGCTTGAATTTGTAGGCTACTAACAATTTGTTCAGGTCGAGTTTGCGCTCGGCGAGCAGCTTGGGGAAATCGCTGCCCCAGTCGCCCTGGGTTTCGGGCTCATCGTAAAAATAGCCGGTGATGGTCTTGCCGAAATCGCTCTTGAAGCGGTCGTGGTGCGGTTGATAGACGGCTTTGATGAACCAATCGACACACGCCGGATCGGCGCCGTCCACCGACACGAATTTCTGTTGTCCGCCTTGGGTGCCGTTGAATTTCCAGGTGAACTTCATGATGCGCCAGGTGCCCGCCGGGGCCTTCCACCGCAGCGTGCCGTCGCGCACGGAATCCGTTAGATCCACGAGCTGGGTGGCGTCCACGCCGCCCTCGATCTCACGGCCCGCGATCACCTTGATGAGGTTGGGGTCGGCGTAGCCGGTCTCGCTCAGCGTCTTGGGCCCCTCCACGCGCAGTTCCGTGGCCACCAGGCGCTTGCTGCCATACTCGGGCGGCACGCGTCCGCCCATCATCTGGCTGGGCCACCACCAGTCGTCGTAGATGAACATCGTCAGGTCGTGCTTGCGGGCGAAGTCGAGGTTGATGCCAAGGTCGCGATACCAGCCCTCGCCGAGCCAGTCCTGGTGCGGGCGCGGCTCGGCGGTGAAGGTGCCGTTGTGGCCTTCGAGCACTTTTTGCAGCTCGGCTTCCAACTGGGCTCGGGTTTCGTCGCCGTGCATCCAGAACAAAGGTCCGGTTAGGCGCCGGGCCGCCATCGGCAGGGTGTCAAACTGCTGCTCCAGGTCCCGCCAGTCGGGTTCCTTGGCAGGCAGGGCTTGGAGGGCGAGGAGGGCGAGCGTGCATGCTGCTGGCATGGGTGATTTCATGGGGATTGGGCGTTTGGTATGTGGTTTGATGGTTGCAGGAATTGACGGATCACTGATCACTGATGACCGGATCATCGATCGAGCAGGGCGAATTTGAGTTCGGCTTCAGAGACGATTTCGCCGTTGACGAGGCAGCGGCAGCGGGTTTGGCCGATGGAACCGCGGACTTTGAGGATGTCGGCCTCGATGATGAGGGTGTCGCCGGGCAGCACCGGGCGGCGCCACTTGACGTTGTCGGCACTCATGAAGTAGCCGATTTTTCCGGTGTTCTCGGGTTTGCGCAGCATCAGCACCGAGGAAACCTGGGCCATGGCTTCGAGTTGCAGCACGCCGGGCATGATCGGATGGCCGGGGAAGTGGCCGCCAAAATACGGTTCGTTGATGGTGACGTTCTTGACCCCGATGCACTTGCTGTCGCTCTCGAAGCCGATGATGCGATCGACCATGAGGAACGGATAGCGGTGGGGCAGGATTTTGAGGACTTCATTGATGTCGAGCACGCCTTCACCGCTGGGAATGGTGATTGGCGCGGGCACCATCGAGCGCATGCGGGCATACTCCGCCTTGAGGGTGGCCGCCATTTTGGTGTTAGGGCCGTGGCCGGGTTTCACGGCAATGACGTGGCCGAGGATGCGGACGCCGGAGAGCATCAGGTCGCCGATGAGGTCCAGCGCCTTGTGGCGGGCGAACTCATTGGTGAAGCGGAGGGCTTCCTTGGACATGACTTCGTTGCCGCGGATGACGATGGCGCTTTCGAGCGAGCCGCCCTTGATGAGGCCCTTGTCCAGCAGCGGTTTGACATCCTCGTAATAGACGAAGGTGCGGGCCGCGCAGATTTCCTTTTCATAGCTGGCGGGAGTGACCTCGGTGGAGAAATACTGGGTGAAGCGGCCGTCCGGTCCGACGTTGGTGACGGACACGCGGAACGTTTTGGCGGGGACGATGGTGAGGATCGTGCCATCGGCGGTTTCCATGTGGATGGGCTCGCGGATTTCCCAAACTTTGCGGGGAGCGGTTTGGGCGGCGATTCCGGCCTGCTTGATGAGTTGCACAAAGGGACGCGACGAGCCATCGCCGATGGGCGGCTCGTTGGCGTTCATTTCAATGAGGGCATTGTCGATGCCCATGCCGGTGAGCGCCGAAATGACGTGTTCGACAGTGTGGACCTTGACGGAGCCCTCCGCCAGCGTGGTGGCACGCTCGACCGTCTGGACCTTCTCGACATCCGCGTTGATGAAGGGCTGGTCGGGAAGATCGACGCGCCGGAACTTCAGGCCGTAGCCCTCGGGAGCCGGGTTCAAAACCAGCGAAACCTTTTCGCCGGTGTGGAGAGAGGTGCCTTCGAGAGTGGCGGAGCCGGCGAGGGAATGCTGAACGGCAAAGGACATTGGGGCGGCAGTATCCGGGCGATCCGCGGAACATTCAAGCGGGAATCCGCCAAAACTCGAGGCGGGGTGCTTCACGGCAATGTCAAGGCCCAGTCTTGAAGGTGGCAATCGCCCAAGTGGCGGTCGCCACAACCCGGTGCCAGGCCAGGACTCCGGTGGCGCCAGGCTGCGCCTGAGATCATTCCATTTCCCCTGGGGTCAGGATGTCTGAGTCTATTCCTCCTTGGGAAGTGGCGGGAGATTGACCCGGAGCGGACGACCGTCGCGGATGATCTGGAGACTGGTGGCTTGCACGGCGGCGGAGGCAGCGAGATGGAGGAACAACTCGTTGGCATTGGAAATTTGGGCTTGGTTGACGGCGACGACCAGATCGCCCGGCTCGACCCGGCCAGCGGCCAGGGACATGGCCGCGACCTGGGTCACCACCGCACCGCGAAAGCCGCGGAGGACTTCCTGCAGGGAAAGATCGCGGGCGACGATGCCGAGCGCTTGCAGGACTTGTTTGGCATCACGCGAGCGCCCCTGGGCCGTGCCTTCGTCCGGTTCGGCGGCGGTGGTCTCGGCGAAACTGCCCTCGGCGATGGTGGCCTTGAGTTCGAGCGTCTGGCCGCGGCGCCAGATTTGCAGAGTGGCTGGCTGGCCGACGCGGCTGGCCTGGACGAGGGCGAGGAGTTGGGAGGCGCTGTGAATGGGCTTGGCGTTGAAGCTGAGCATCACGTCCCATGGCTGGAGGCCGGCCGCTTCCGCAGGCGAACCGGCAGTGAGCCTGAGCACCACGGCACCGGTATCGCCATCGTAGTTGATGGCCGAACTGATGGTCGAATCGAGATCGCGCATCTCGACGCCGAGGAAGCCGCGAATCGGGCGTCCGCGCTTGAGGATTTGGGCCAGGGCATCGCTAACATCGTTGGAAGGGATCGAGAAGCCGACGCCCTGGAATCCGGGGTTTTTCCGGTCCTTGGAATAAATGGCGGCGTTGATTCCGATGATTTCGCCACGCAGGTTGACCAGCGGGCCGCCCGAGTTCCCCGGGTTGATGGCGGCATCCGTTTGGAACAGGTCGCGTTGGTTGTCTGAGAGCGAGCGTTCCTTGGCGGAGATGATGCCTTGGGTGACGGTTTCGCCAAGGCCGAAGGGATTGCCAATCGCGAACACCAACTGCCCCACGCGGACCTGCGAGGAATCGCCGAGTTTCAAGGGCTCAAAGGGTGGCTCGCCTTTGATCTTGAGCACGGCAATATCGAGCAGGCTGTCTTCGCCAATCAGGGTGGCCAAATAGGTCTTGCCATTGTGAAGCGTGACCTGAATCTGCTGCTGGCCCGCGATGACGTGGTGGTTGGTGATGGCGTGCCCCTCCTTGGTGACAATGACGCCCGAGCCCTGGCCCTGGGTGGGATAGCGGCGGATTTGCAAGCGGCCCCAGCCGTCTGGCAACCTTTCGGTGCGGACGCCGACCGTATCGATGCTGATGACGGACGGAACCACCGCCTCGGTGAGCCGGGCGTATTCATCGTTGAGGCGCGTGAGCAGTTGGGTGTCTTCGAGTCGGAGCGGAGCTTGGTCGGGCAGCGTGAAGGGTTCCGGGCGGAATTGACCGGGCTGGGTCGCCGTGCCGGTGAACAGCTCGCGGAAACTCGTCCCGGGACGCCAGCCGCGGAGCGCGAGGACCGCGACAAACGCAAGGACGAAAACGGTAGTCAATGCCAGCAAGCGGCGAAATCCTGGATTCATGGGGCGGAGCGGGTGAACGCGTTCAGGATGAACGCGGCAGGCGCGGATTCCAAGCGTCTTTTGCGCACCTATTTTTTACGCAGGCGTTTTCCAGACAGGCGGGCGGCAATGAGATTCGGGCAGCGGCCCTTGGTGCGAAGCTGTTCGCAGGTTGCCTCAATCCTGAGTGACTGGCGGAGCGGTCTGAAGCCGAGCCGCCGCGTCACACAATCGTTCAACAAGGCAATGTGAGCATCCTCAAACTCCACCACCCGACCACAGTCGATGCACACCAGATGATTGTGCGCCGGCTTGCTGAGGAAGTTCGGGTCATAGGTGGTTTGGTTGTCGCCGAGATCGATTTCCCGCAGCAGGCCGGCCTCCACCAGCAGTCCGAGCGTCCGATAGACCGTGGCGCGGGAGGTGTTGGCAGCGGTCTTGCTAGCCCGCTCATACAACTCGTCCGCCGTAAAATGCTCGTCTTTTGAAAACACCGCCTTGGCGATGGCATCGCGCTGGGCCGTCCGGCGCAGTTTCTTGTGTCGGATGAAGTCATCGAGTCGCGTCTGCACCGAGGCGTCCATGACCGGACTTTAGCCGTCCGCCGCCGGAACGGAAAGCACAAAGCGCAAGCGGCAGCGGCAAACTCAGGAAACTCAGGTTCGACAGGCAAGGTCCGGCACGCTAAACTCCCCTCCTCCGGATGACTTTGCGGGAATTGGGATGGAACAGCGAGTTTGCCAAAGCCTTCGTGCCTTACCGCGCGAAAGGTTGGGTTCCCGCACGCCTGATTCGCGAGACACCCATCAACTTCGGCGCCTTCCTCGAAGACGGCGAGGAAATCGACGTGATCCTGTGCGGCCGGCTCTGGCATGCCGCAGCTTGCGATGCGGAGCTGCCGGCCGTTGGCGATTGGGTGGCCGTGGAACTCGGTAACGAGCATCAGGACCACGTCATCCGCGCCAGATTGCCGCGCCAAACCTGCTTCTCCCGGAAAATGCCCGGCAACAGCGCCCAAGCCCAGGTGATCGGCGCCAATGTCGATCTCGTCGCCGTGGTTACCGATGCCGGGCCGGACTACAACCTCCGCCGCATGGAGCGCTACTTCACGCTCATCGGCCGCAGCGGGGCCAAGGCGGTGGTGCTGCTCAACAAGTCCGACCTCTTTCCGCCCGCGCAAAGCCGCCACGCCGCGGCCGAGATCGCCGCGCTGTGGGATGGTGCGGCCGTGTACATCATCAGTGTCCTCCATGGCGAGGGCCTCCACGTTCTCAAAAAGCACCTCAAGAAGGGCATTACGATGTGCATCGTGGGTTCCAGCGGCGTGGGCAAGTCCACCCTCGTCAACCAGCTCTATGGCGAGGACTGGCAATGGACCGGCGAGGTCAATGCGGTGACTGGCAAAGGCCGCCATACCACCTCCACCCGCGAATTGATGCCATTGCCTGGCGGCGGCATGCTCATCGACAACCCCGGCATGCGGGAAATCCAAATGTGGACGGATGAAGCCACCCTTCGCGACAGCTTCACCGACGTGGAGGAACTCACCACCCAGTGCCGCTTCGCCGATTGCAGTCACCGCCAGGATGTCGGCTGCGCGGTGCGGGCCGCGGTCGCAGGCGGCCACCTCGACAGCCGCCGCCACGAGAGCTTTCTCAACTTGGAATCCGAGATTGCGGCGCTCAAGCAACGCGCTGCCAAACGCCAGATGACCATCGAACGCTGGGCCAAGCGCAATCACCGCGTCCAAGCCCGCAACCTCGCCGACCGCATCCAGCTCGAAAAGGACTTCCGCGGCGAACTCTAATCCGAGGAGCGTGGATAGAAGATGGAAGATAGAAGATAGAAGATAGAGGATGGAAGATAGAGGATAGAGGATAGTGGATGGCGGATGGAGGATGGAGTGCGGTGGGAAGGGCGCAGCCCGCCACACCGCTTTGGCTCAACCGTTAGAGCTGCGGCTACACCATGCTTCACGCCGAAGATTTCAACATTCAACATTCAACTTCACAGTCATCCCATAGAAATCTGATTTTTTTGCTGTGGTTGGCGGCCGATCCCACTTAGGATCGGCCAGATGAATATCAAACCAACCAAAGCCAAGCTGCCGGTACTCACCCAGCTCTGCAAGCTAATTCCGCCGTTTCTCGTTGCAAAGCTCGCAACCAAGCACGGCGTCGACGAAAAATCCCGCA
>JAPLUI010000575.1 GCA_026397725.1 Verrucomicrobiota bacterium
ACATGCGCGTGCGCGCGTGCGAGTCAAGAATTATTTATTGCGCACATGAAATATATTTCGAACCGGCAGAATCGTTGGAAAATCAACGGATTCCGAATTCAGCGGCCTCCGGCCGCGGGGCCTATGTCCAGAGATCTGGCGTCGGCACGCGCATCTGTTTTGTCACCGAAGGCATCCTGCTGCGCTGGCTCCAGGATGATCGCACGCTATCCAACATCGGTGTCGTGATCTTCGATGAATTCCATGAGCGCAACTTGCTCAGCGATGTCGCCCTCGCCTTGGTCAAAAATTTGCACCAGACCCAGCGCCCCGAGTTGGTCATGCTGGTGATGTCTGCCACCCTCGATGCCGAGCCCGTCGCCGCGTATTTGCAGCCGTGCCCGATCCTCATCTCCGAAGGCCAAAGCTATCCCGTGACGGTCGGCTATCTGGCTCTCCCCGACCAGCGTGCAATCACCGCGCAAGCGGCTGAGGCGGTTGAACGCATCATCAACAGCGATGCCCCCGGCGATATCCTCGTCTTCATGCCTGGACGCGGCGAAATCAACGGCACCATTGACGCGCTGCGAGGCCTGAAAACCCACGAGCGGGTGGCCTGCATCCCCTTGCACGGCGAACTCGAACCGCAGGAGCAAGACCGCGCCTTCGCCCCGAACGCCCTGCGGAAAATCATCGTCGCCACCAACGTCGCCGAGACCAGCATCACTATCGACGGCATCCGCCATGTCGTTGACAGCGGCGTCGCCCGCGTGGCCCGCTACGACGCCGAACGCGGCATCGGCACCCTTTTGCCAGAGCCTGTCAGCCGGGCCAGTGCCGACCAGCGCAAAGGCCGCGCCGGCCGCACCGCGCCCGGCACCTGTCATCGCTTGTGGACCGTGATCGGCCACAAAAGCCGCGCGGAACGCAACACGCCCGAAATCCAGCGCAGCGACCTCGCCGAGGTCGTGCTACTGCTGCACTCGTTAGGCATCCGGCAAGCCGCCACCTTCGACTGGCTGGACAAACCCGATGCGCAGGCCGTCGAACGCGCCGAGTGCCTGCTCACCATGCTCGGTGCCTTGCACCAGGGGGACCTCACCCCGATCGGCCGCCAAATGCTGCGCCTGCCGATGCACCCGCGCTACTCACGCATGTTGATAGAAGCCAGCCAGCGCGGCTGTGTGCCCGATGCCGCCTTGTGTGCCGCGCTGGTCAGTGGGCGCGACTTGCTCGCCCGGCTGGATCGCGATGATACCCAGGCCCAAGCTGCGCGCCAGATGTTCGAGGTCAGCGGGGACTCCGACTTCATCACCCTGATGCACGCCTACGAGTTCGCCAAAGCCAACGGCTTCAGCTTTGAGCGCTGCCGCAGCTATGGCATCAACGCCCAGGTCGCCCGCCAAGTGGAGCAGACGTGCCAGCAAATCCTGCAGGCCGCCTACCAGCAGCGCCTCTACGACCGCGAGGCAGCCCCCGCCAGCACTGCAAAAAACGACGAAGCCCTGCGGCGTTGCATCATGGCCGGCTTCGTCGATCAACTCGCCAAGCGCCGCGAACCCGGCAAGCCCGAATGCGCTCTCACCGGGAACCGGCACGGCCAGCTCGTGCGCGAAAGCGTGGTGCAGGACGCCACGTTTTTCGTCACAGCCAACCTGCGGGAAGCTCCGTCGCGCGGTTCCACCCCGCTGACCTTGCTCAGCCTCGCCACCAGCGTGCAGCCCGCGTGGATCGCCGAGATGTTTCCCCAGCATCTGAGCAGCACCGTGGAGCACCTGTTTGATGCCACTAACAAGCGCGTCGCAGCGATGAAACTCCTGCGCTATCACGATCTCGTCATCGAGCAGAAATCGCAGCAACGCGACCTCGATCCCGTGGCCAGCGGTCGCTGCCTCGCCGCCGCCCACCGCGCCGGGGCCTTTGAGCTGCCGCTGATGGATCATCGGCTGAAACAATTCATCGCCCGGGTGGCCCTCATCCACGCCACCTTGCCCGAACTCGAGTTCATTCCCTTTGATGAAACCGCCACCACCGCCTGCCTCGCCCGTGCCTTCGCCGGCCTCTCGCTGGTGAAGGACGCCCAAGTCGCGCCCCTCATCCCTGCGTTCAATCGGCACTTGGAAAAAGGCCAATCCGCTTGGCTCGATGAGTTGCTGCCACTCGCCATCCCCTGGTCCGACGGCCGCCCCCTCAAAGTTTCCTATCTCGACGGGTCGCCGGAAGCGCAGGTGAAACTACAGGACTGCTTCCCGCTCAAAGCGCATCCCAGCCTCTGCGAAGGCCGCCTCCCCGTGCTCCTCAGCCTCTGCACCCCCGACGGCAAACGCCTCGCCACCACCACCGACTGGCCCACCTTCCTCGCCCGCGAATGGCCGAAGCACCGCCAAGCCGTCACAAACAAGTTTCCCGGCCACGTCTGGCGCTAATAAACCCTTGGCGGTTCGTGTAGCAAGAGGATAGGCATCCTGCCTGTCATTGCCGACGGGCTTCCAGCCTGTTGTTGATCCAACCTTGTTTCTTCAAAGGGGTTGAAGCGCCGGTTGCAGGATCAGTCCAATTCACCACTTTAATGCACGGCAGCCAAGCATCCGAACCATTCATCTTCGCAGCACCAATTACCAAGAAGTTAATGCCATTCTGAAGAGATATGACCGTCGGGTAGATCACCCCCGGACCAGAGCGTATGTTGAGAGCGTCTCCAGCGAGCAATCCAGCGACCTCCGGCCCGATCCCGCCGCGGGCATCTTGAACGTCGAACTCCATGGCCAAGCCAACCCCGCCAGCGACTCCATCGTCGCCCACATCTGCGAGGAACTCAACACCACCGAAACGACCTACCCCGGCACCAATCTGCACCATAAGTTCACGCCGATAAGATCATCCGCTTTCCCTGCGGGTCAGGATGTCTGAGCATGCTGCCCCTCTGCGACGGCGCCTTTCTAGCAGTACCACTTGCCAAACTCTGGGAGCTATGATGCGCTGAGGCAACTCCTCACTCGGTCAAACCGAGTCGGAGCTTCATAACCGACACCAGTCCCAACGGCCCGCAATACAGATGATTGAGGCTGGGGTTGATGAACGGAACCCGTCAAGCGCCAGACCAAATGTTGTTTTCATGCATGTTTTCGGTTAGGTTGATTGGAATCTGGTCATGCCGCGCCAGTCGCGACTGTCACCAACAAGGTCATACGCGCCCGCGTTGCTGCCACATAGACCAAGCAACGCTGGACCAGAGGAACTTGTTTGAAGTTTGTGATGCCGTCGCCGTCAGGGCTGAACGGAGAATCTGCGGCCGTTAGAATCACATGATCGAATTCAATGCCCTTGACCCGGTGCATGGTGGCAAGCCGGACACCGGGGGTCTCCGAGTTATCGGATTGCTGTGCACTGATTTCAAAAGCCGGTATCCCCTCGCGCTTGAGGACGTGTTTGATCTCGTCTAACCTGGAGTGTGTCCTACTGGTGATGCAGATGGTTGCATCCGCACTTCCATTGTCGCGCAGATCCTTAATCCGGTGAAGGATCGCAGCGGTCTCGGCATCTTCGTTCGCGCACTTCACGATGAGCGGAGGTTCACCATGGACGAGCGACTTGTAACCCCGCTGGTCGTCCACGCCACCGTCAAGATCGTCGATAGTGCAACCCTTGAGAATCGAGAGCGCCCATGCCCGCGTTTCCTCGGTGGTGCGGTAGTTGATGCGGAGCTTGCGACTGCGGCCCACGACGTCGATGCCGCAATGGGACAGGACAATCATTCTGCCATAGATGCGCTGATGAGCATCACCGACGATAAAGAGAGCGTTGCCCTGCGCGGCACGGATAGGCGAGACCATGGCCCGAATGAGGCGAAATGCCTCCGACGAGAAATCCTGCGCCTCATCAACCACGACCGCGCGATAGGGCAAGAGGATCTTCTGGGACTCGATGTATGCCCGTGCCTTGCGAATGGCATCGGCCGGCTCGCAAACGCCATTTTCGCGCAGCAGCGTGCGGTATTCATCGAACACAGGCCACGCCTTGATGCGTTGTTCCCGGCTGAGCCGCTTACCGGCACCAACCCTGCGGGCGCGAATGTAAGACACTTGGTCCGTGATATTCTGCTCTTGCACGACTTGCTCCCATTCCTCGCGCAATTCGGAGGCGGTGAGCGAGCAATCCAGCGGAGTGGCGGTGAGTGCCTGTTGCCAGAGTTCTTTGGTGCGGTCCTCACGGTAGTCGATCACTTCCGAAAATCCCTGAGACTTGAGGAAACGGCGAACCCACGCATCGAGATTGACGACTTCGATGCGGGTCAGGGTTTCATGGGAACAGAGTTTGCGGAGATTGGCCTGGATATCCGCTGCGAGGTTGGTGGTAAAGGTGGTGAAAAGAATCTTCTCGTGAGATTCGCAAACATTCTCGGCTAACCACTTGGCGCGGTGAATGGCAACCACGGTCTTGCCTGTCCCGGCACCACCGAGAACCCGGACCGGACCCTTGGCGTTCATTTCCACCAACCGCCGTTGCGACGGGTGCAGGAAAATCCGCCAGCGATCGAGCGGATAGGACAAGATGTTGGCCATCTCCGAATCCTCGGTGATCACCACAAAGCGCCGGCGCGAGGCCTCGCGTGCCATGGCCGTGGCAAAGTCGCTGGTGTCCACCTGTCCGTGAGCCGTGAGACCGAGTTCCACCTTGATTTCATCGAGAGAAAATCCGGCGGCGAGGCACAGCAGCGCTTCGTAGGCGTCGGCCGGCAGGTCTTCCGAGATCCGGTCGAGTTCGTCTTCGGTCTTGATCAGGCGGGCTCTCTCAAGCCATTCCTCCGGCACGCCCACCTCCAACAATTCCTTGCGCGTGAATGCGTCAAACAAACCCGGCTGGGCGGCCGCAACCTGCTGCGGCACTGCTGCTGGACCCTCCGCGATTGCCGCTTCGGGAACGCTCTTGACAACTTGCAGCGTGCCTGTTTCCGGATGAATCCTGCATGAACGCCCCGTGGCCCACGCATAAGCATCGTCATGCTTGTCCACCCATAGGAGCAGGTAAACGTCGCCGGTTTCCGGCTTCAGCACGATGGCCCGAAAATCCTGATCAATGCGCAGCGAGCGCAAATTGGGATCCGCTGCGGTTTTGATTTTCTCATAGTTGAGCCCGGGGCTTGTCGGGTTCTCACGAAACTTCTCGATGAATTCCCGGACCTTCTTTTGTTTGGTCTTTGGCAACTGACCGTAAGCCAGGAGGAAGTCGTCCCCCAATCCGACGCTAAGGGTTGAAGTTGAGGTCATGGTGTCAGGTGGGTGTTTATCTGTTCGAGAATCACGGCCAGGTCGCTGCTGTCATCCATGAGAATGCAGAGCCAGGCGCTCTGTTTGAAATGAGGAAGATCGTCGGCTTGGTCGTGCGTGAACACGGCCAGCTTTGACTCTTCCCAGGCGAGTTCCGCCGTGGCAAGAATGATGCCCGAGGGAGAGAACAATTCGTAGCCGAGCACCGGTGACGTTAAATCCGCGGCACAGATCGCGGCATACAATGGCAGGGCATCGGCATGAACCAGAGACGCGTCCGGCAGCCAGACGTCCGATGAGTCAGACGGCTCGGCGGGCACAGTGACAGGAGGCGTTGGATGATTGGCTGCCGCGTGGTCGAACCACGCCTCATCGATGCCATTGCTCGCGCCTGAACCGAGCGAGCGATGGGTGACGAAAAACGAACCAGGCAGGAACTGGAGCTGATTGTGAAGTGAAAGCAGCCCCTTCCAGTCCGGCGCGAGGCAGTCCGCATCCAGATTCAAGTGGTCGTTAAAGCGAATCAGGACACGCAACCCGCTTGGATCCCGGGAAGTCACCGCCTCCTTGGGCAGTTCGCAAAGGATTCGCCAACGGGAGTCAGGTCCGGGATCGCTCAGGAATCCGAGCTTGGAAGCGTCCGCCGTCTTGGGGAGAGGATTGCAGAGTTGTCCTATCGGGGAAAGCATGGTTTCCAGCGCCTCCAGAATGGCGTCCGCTGGAGCGGGTTGCAGTTGGGTGATGGAGGCCGCCACCGCAAAGGCATGCATCCGGCGATTCAGTGTTTCGGGTTGGCTAAGATAGGCGACCAGGGAGTGCCACGGTGAATCACCATGCGAGTGCTGGATAGACTCCGCGGTCTCCTTATCGACCAGATGCGCCAGCAATTGCCGGGCTCTGCCGACTGCGAGTTCTTCCCGCGCGGGATGGCGAAGTTGCGTGGCATCCTGCGGCTTCGAAACAAGGTCATCCCAGGTCAAACTCCACGTGAGCCAGGCGCGCGAGTGAATGAGGCCTTGCCGCTTTGCGATGTCGTCGCCGATCCGGTTCTTGCCGTTTGCCTCGTCGGCATGAAAGGCGAAGCCATCGAGGAACACCGCAATGGGAAGCGAGAAATCCCTGCGCACCGGTCGCAGCATGCAATCCGGGCGGCATGCCAAGGGAACGACCGGAGACGCATTGACATCCCACTGTGGAACCACCTCCCATACGGTCTTTCCTGCCGTAAGCCGATAACCGGACCGGGACTCGATGACCTCCGTCTGCAGAGTGAATCCCTCGGTATCACCCAAGGCTTCGAGGAACATTCTCTCCAACTTGCTTTCCAGCAGCGGATTGATGTCGATGGCCGAGAGCCCACGGATTTCCCGGAGTTGATCGCGCTGGCTGAGGATCTTTTCGAGGATGGCCAAGGCCACTGATCGCGACGGCATCGCTCCCTTTCGGCGCTGGTTGCGCAAGATGCACCGATGGCAGCCATCGGCATCCGGAGTGGCGGCACACGCGCATTTCCTGAGCGTGGCGTAGCTCCTTGCGAGCACATCGAGCAGCTTGTCCGGAGATGACGCGAGTTCCTTCAGATAGCCCGTGCCGCCCGGGACGCGGTCATAGACCACCAGATAGGTTCGGGAGAATGACGTGCCGGGAATGGGTGTGGAATCCGTGCAACTCGCCAAGTGAGTGATGTCCCCCCTGAAATAGTCGAGCAGGCCGAGTTCGAGGGCGGCGACGAATGATGACATTTCCTCGCTTTCCTTCGCGCTCACACTTGGAACGAGAATGCGGAGTGCCTCGGAGGACAGTTCCCGATAGAGAAAGACAGCTTCCAGCGGAGTGGTGGCATCCGGCCTTTTTCTGTAGGGGCAGGCAATGTCGTGTTTGAGTTCCTTGCCCTCGGGTCTTGCGCCCTGGACCTTGCCACATTTCGGACAGAGTCTGAAACCGACTCCGGACCTTTCGGTGCCGCCGATTTTTACTTTTTGGGCGGTGGCGTCCTCCCGCCCGAGGTTCACTTCGCGGAAGGTTGCCAAGCGGATGTATTCGAAGCCAAAGGGCAAGGTGCCACCCGTGACTTCATAGGCTTTCTGGATTTCTTCAGCCGGGATGTGAACCGACATCTGCTCACTGTAGAAGACCGGGTTGCGCTCGTCGGAATCGTCCTGCGTGCGCGAGGAACGGTCGAACTCCGTGGTGATCAATTGCCGCATGCGGAGCATCTGTCGGCGCAATGAAGTGTCCGCCCAGTTCGGGCTGGCACAGCACGGGCATTGCCCCGCCTGCACACCTTCGGTGATTCGTTCGATATGACAGCATTCGTCACAGAAATTCCACCATTCCAGGTCGGAGAGCCGGAGGTTCACCTGA
The DNA here is from genome assembly GCA_026397725.1 of Verrucomicrobiota bacterium. Classification (GTDB taxonomy): domain Bacteria; phylum Verrucomicrobiota; class Verrucomicrobiia; order Verrucomicrobiales; family Akkermansiaceae; genus Luteolibacter. Next base: position 7,611 of record JAPLUI010000575.1, read on the forward strand.
TCCACAGTGAGGCGGCGTCCTTGAGCGTAGAAGTTGTTGCCCGGCGCAAGTTCACGAATGGCGGAAGCGGCGGGACGTTGATACTCCAGGGTCAATGAATCATAGGAGCCGCCTTCGCCGTCGGAATGGCGCTCTTTTTTCCGAAGGATAATGCTGCGCAGCGTGACTCCCTGCTCAGGGAAAGCATAGTTGGGAAGCAGTCCTTCGTCAGTGAAGAAGTTCAGTGTGCTCTTGCCGCCAATTTCGCGGATGATGGATGCCAATCCGTTGGCGGTCTTGCGCAGCTCGTCGAGTTCCTCTTCGGTTTCCTCGTCGCGAACGCTGAGCGCCTCGATCTTGCGGATGCGGTCCCGCATCTGAGCCCGGCGTTTCTTGAGGTCCTCCCATTCCCTTGCGCTCTCACGGAAACGGGTAAGTATCTTCCATGCGAGCGAGCCCTCCTTCTCCCGGTTGCCGCGGGCGAAGCGCTCTATCGACTCAATGGCTGCGAGTTCCAATCCCTCGCCTTCGGATTGAAACAGACTGATGAACTCCTTCAACAAGCTGCCGGTGTGCAACTGGATGAAGTCGAGCAGGTCGAAAGGAAATCCGACTGGCGGATTGGACGGAGCCAACACATTCTTCAAGGCGGGCTCGACAATCCTCGGATAGGTGGGAGGCGGGCTTGATGATTCGATCCAGCGGTCGAGGGAGAATGCGATGAACTGTCGTTCCAGGACGGCGGGCGCGTTAAGAAAGACGCCCGGCACACGCACTTCCCCGGACATCATTTCCTCGGGTTGGGCATAGAAATATAGGTCGTGTGGCTGGGCATTCGCAACGGTTAGGGAGAAGGCATTCCCGTCCCGGCGGCCGGCACGCCCGGCTCGCTGGATGTAATTGGCGGTCTCCGGAGGAACCGAACAAAGAACGACGGAGGATAGGTCGCTGATGTCGATGCCCATCTCCAGCGTCGGCGTGCAGGACAACAGGTTCGGGTCCGTGGCCGTGCGCTCCGAGGGCAAAGTCATGAAGCGGCGTTCGATCCATTCGCGCTCATCGCGTTTGATCAGGCCGGTGTGTTCCGCCGCGTGGATGCGGGACACATCGCCGGAGCGGTAAAGGTCGGCGAAGTAACTGGGACCGGGATCCTTGGCGGCATAATGCCCTCCGCAGACCTCCCGCAAGCAGGGAATGCCAGCCCACTGGGCAGCCTCCGCCGCAGCGGTGGATACCGAATGCCCGCACCCATCGCAACCGAGTTGAACCACCTCGGAATCGATTCTCACGCGATCCTGAATGAGCCCCCAAACACGCAATTCGTCCTGGAGCACGACTTCTCCGAGGAGACCGGCCTGGGTGAGTGCCGCGAGCGCGGCTTCAATGACGGGAGTGGCCGTGTCCCGGGTCATGCCACCCGGAATGCGGATGGTCTGCATGGCCCATCGCTGGAGCGCTGATGGTGAAGTGCCCGTGCCGACGACCCGCTCGAATCTCCCCGCCGCGGAGCCGCTGATGAAAAATGTCGGGGCACGCCCCACCCGGCCAAAACCCGGAGTCCAATCGAGTTTGTTCAGCAGATATGTGTTGCCCCGTTCCTTGATATAGGATTCGAGAGTGCTATCGAGATACCCGCCGGCAACCCGCAAACGGTGGAGCAAACCGAGCATGAAAACGAGCATATCCTCCTGGCTAACAGAACCGAAACCGCCCTGGTGTTCCCGGAGCCTGGTACAAGCCGTCTCTGCGGGGGCAAGCAGTTCCGCGGGTGGAATGAAAGCGATGGCCGCACCACTCTTTTCCAAGGTTCTGCCGATGCGCGCCTGATAGCCAAACTCGGCCAGGATTTCCCAGCGCAGGCGCTTGGCGACCAACTCGTGGAGGCGGGTATCCTTCGGCAAGACCAGTTCCCGTCGCAGTGCCTCATAGTCCTCCTTCCACTCCATGTTCGGAGCAAGAAAGGTGCCCACAAAATCCTCGCGTGACAGGTGCTTCGTCCAATGGCCGATGAATCGCTCCGCGAAATCACTGAGGTTGATGCCATGCTCGGCGTGCCGCAGCACCTTGCAGATGGCGGTGCGCAGGGTGGTGCGGAAGGTGCGCGCCGCGAAGAACGAGGCCCGGTGGGAGGCGTCCTGAACATTGTCGGAAAACGCCAGGGCTTGTTTGTCGTCGTTGAAGGGCGTAGCGAACAACTGGCCCAGCGCGACGCTGGTGAGGCTGGCCGAGCGGGAACCCATGATGGTCAGCCCGGTCGGACTTTGACAGGACGGGCAGGAAACGTCGGCCACGTTGTGGTTTAGCCGCTTCAGTGTCCGGGCGTGCAGTTCGACCGGAACAATCTGGTTAGCCTCGCCACAGGCATTGCACTTGGCGGGATGCCCGTCGTGCATCTGAAGACAGCGGCCGCAAACGGACTGATGGATCAGACTGTCGTGTGCCTGCGGGGTGTCCGGGTGGTGATCCAGTGGCATCAGCAACCGGAGCTTCACCTCCCGGCCGAACCACGCATGATAGAAATCGTCGAGACCGGGATTCACCCGACTTTCGTTCGCCCGCATCGTGCCTCCCCAGCCCATGGTCCCGCAGTCACGGCAATGCACGACCGGCAAGCACCGGCTTAAGTCGTCCTTTTTGAGGTCGGCGGAAAAGGCAAGGCGGGGCTTGGCATCGACGGTGGCGACCATCCGCGTCAGTTCTCGCAACCACAGGTAAACGTGGATCTTCAGGAAGGGTGTGACGGTGCCGGTCTCCGGGTTGCGATAGCGGGCGTGGGCGCATAGTGAGTTCAGGCTGTCGAGAACCTGATAGGCGAGGTCCTTTTCCTGAAGGTCGCGATTGATCAAAGCCAACTCCTGGATCAAGTCCGGCTCCGCGACTTGCGGTTTGCCGTGTCGCTCGAAGAACAACAGGAGGTTCCTCAGCAGGCTGTGCTCGCGGAGTTTGTCGCCGAGGTTCGTTCGCCACTCCATCTCATCGATATCCTCCGGCGCCTCCTCCTCGAACCACAGGGCATATTGGGCTTTCAGATAGGCCGTGAGGTCCTGCCAAGCCGCCGGGCGAAGGATGGATTCCGCTTCCCGGCCCGGAACATGGGTGTAACGGATGTAGAAGCCGCTGGTGAAAGCCGCCTGGTCAAGAACATGTTCGCGGATGATGGCTCCGCTACCTTCGAACGACTCCCCGAAGAGTGTCTCGGCATAAGTGATCAATCCCTCGGCACTCTCCTCGCCGCCGACCGTGGCCGAGGTTCCGACACAGCACAGGTGTGCCGCGGGCGTCTTGAGCCGACGCTTCAGCCGGCGGAGCAAGCATGCCAGATCCGTGGCTTGCGCGCCGTCGAAAGTGTGGAGTTCGTCCACCGCGATAAACTTGAGGGTCTCCGGGTCGTTGTCCGCCCACAGGCCGAGGTCGTCCGGCCGGATAAGCAGATAGTCTAGCATCTTGTAGTTGGTCAGCAGGATGTCCGGTGGCTCCTTGCGCATCGCGTGGCGCGACGTGATCGGCCAAGCCTCCGCCATGTCGGTGGATTCATCTCCCTCACCGCCGACATACATGCCGACCCGAATCTTGCCCTTCAAGGCGGGATCGTTGTGAACCGCCCGTGCAAAGCGTTTGGCCTGGTCGGTCGCCAGGGCGTTCATCGGATAGATGACGATGGCCTTGATGCCCTTGCGGGCCGGATTGCGTGCACAGTGATCGAGGATTGGATAGAGAAAGCATTCCGTTTTGCCCGATCCGGTGCCGGTGGCGATCAGGGTGGAACCGGGGGCGTCACCGCAAAGGCGCTCGAAGGCCAGCGCCTGATGGTGGTGCGGGCGGCGGAAAGGAAAGGAGACCAAGGCGAAGGGAAGCCGGGCTTCCTTGGCGCATTGGAATGGCAGGCGCAGCGAGTAATACGGTCCCTTGAAGACCGCTCCCGCCGCATTCAGCAAGGCATCCAGGGCCCCATCGAAACACGGGGTCGAGGGCGGGAACGTGCTCTGCAGAAAGCGTGCGATGCCTTCCTTGATTTCGCGGCTGAGGATGGAGGGAAGCACGGGAGAAGGATTCATTCGTGATCTCGCCCACGGCGATGGATTTCCTGATAGCGGAATCCAAGAAACGACGCAGCCTTGGTGAGTTTCGCCTTTCTGGCTTCGTTGACGCTGAGGCGAATTTGATTGGCGCGTTCTTCCACCTCAATCTTTTCACGATTCAGGGTCAGGATGTATTGGAAGTCCTCTCCGTCATCGATCCTCTCCTGGAGGAAGTTGAGGCACTGCACCAGCGTGTCCTGATCCACGTCGAAAATGTTATCGTGCAGAAGGAATCGGGGGTGCCGACCTTGGGTGCATGTGGCAAACATCAGAGCGCAATCATAGATGAAAACCTTCGTGCGATTGACACTCTGACTGCCATCGTCCGCGATGCGGAGATCAAAATCGAGCGGGTGCTTGACGTTCGCGCCCGAGTTCACGTGAAGGGTGAAGGAAGCATTGCGGATGCCCATGATGCGCTCGTGAATCTCTGCGACTTCATGGTTCATGGATGTCTCAATTTCCTTGTGATCGTGGATCTGCTTGCGTAGTGCATCCAACGCCTGTTGTCGCTCGCTCTTGAGGTCTTCCTTGCACTGCTCCGCCTCACGATATTGCTCATAGAGCGCGGTGCGCCGGTAATAATCCTGTTGCTTGTGCACGGCCACATGAAGACCGGTGCGCAGTTCCTTGAGCGTGCCTTTTCGATCGACACGGGCCACCAGGGCAGAGTGCTCGGTGGAAAGAGCGCGGATTCTCTCGGTTAGCTCGCGTTGCTCGCGCTCCAACGTCGCCAACTCATCACTCAACAGCGAACGCTGGAACGTGTCGATCTCCGCCTTGAACGCCTTTGCCTGCTCCAGCGACTTTGTCACAAGCTCACCAAGCCCCGCCCGCACCCGGTTGTATATGATCGCAATATCCGTCTCATCGATCACCTCAGGTTGCGGGAGCGAGCGAATCTGATCAACTTGGAAGCTGACTCCCTTGCGCCGGGCGCGAAGTTCGCCAAGCCGGATTTCAAGCCCATTCAATTCCTTCTCCACTTGGGCGAAGGCAGGTTCCGCTCGCAAGTCGGCCAGTCCTTGCTCAATTCTTTCAACATCCTTCTGTTCTTGATTGAGTTCGGCGGCGATATCGCCAATGCGGAGTTCCCCGTGCTTGGTGAGGTCCACCTTGAGTTGAGCCAGCACCTTCGTCTGGGTGTCGATTTCCTTGATGGTCTGCAACAGTCGCCGGTTTTGGGCAACATCCAACCCCAAAAGGTAGAGGTGAGGCAGTCGATCCCCCGGAACGGACTTTGCTGCGGGCATCGTTTTCAGAATGTCCGAAAATCCTGACGTTTCGTCCCGCATGAGCAGACTCATCAGGCTGCGAAAACTGACGAAGCCATTCGGCTCCGAATCAGCGAACAACAAATCGCCGAGGTATCGAGTCGCCTCGTCCAGATTTCCAAAGGTGACGGATTGTCCATTCCGAACGATGGTAGGTTCATTGGGATGCTCGGGCTTGCGACGGATTTGCAGGGGCTGACCGTGGATTGAGAGGTCAAGTACCACGGTCAAGCCATCAGGAAGCTTGTCCTTGGGAATCTTCGCCACTCGGGTTTGCTCGAAATCCCGCAGCAGCCCAAAGTGAATGAATTCGACGCACAAGCTCTTGCCCACGCCGTTCACCTTTTTTCCCTGGGGTTGGTCCTCGTCCCATATTTCACCCAAGATCAGATTAACCCCTGAACCGAAGGCAATCGGCTCGAAGAACTTGGGCTCGGAGGACAACCGGTGCAGGCGCAGCTTCATTGGGTGAGTTTGTAAATGTAGGGAGCCTTGAAATCAACGATCCCGGCCAAGTGCAGGAAGATCAGCGCAAAGGTCATTGGGCGCGACTTGGTAACGCCATATTTTGCCAAGTGCGCCGCGATCTCTGTCAGCGAAAGCCTGCCATCCTGAGTCTTCTCCAACTTCTTCAGGATCAGGTAGCCCACATGGACCATGGAGGCCTTCAGGGGTTCGTCCTTGGAAACAAGGGAGGTCATGGCGATTGTGGCACTGGGTTGGGGAAAACATTGCACCGTCCAAACTCGTCGGCAAGGAAGTAGCGGACGGCATTCTCTTCGTAATCCCTGCCTGCCTGCCTCTCACGGTCACAGAGATGCTCCACCAAGGCGTTGAAGGCTTCCTTGGCATCACCTCCGTGATCCTCAAGCGCGGACAGGCTCCGTCCTTCAGCCAGGCGGCGCAACGGAGAGCCCGCACGGCGTCGTATCCCACGGCTTGCCGAGCCTCCTCTGCAGCGCGGTAGAACCCGACGTAACCGGTGAATTGCCGCTTGAGAAACTCCGCGTGCTCCTGGAAACGGGTCAGCTTCAGAATTGCATCGGGCTTCATTTCCGGCAAAGCCTCCGAAGAGGGGGTGCCTTCCGAAATGTAACGGATGATCGAAATGATTACCTCCACGTTCCGATCGACTCCCATCTGAAGTGCCGCACCCAGCGGCTTTAATTCCCGACGCAGCAGGCCTATGACGGCGTCTTGTGGTCCGACTTTCAAATTCTGGATCTCACGGAGAATGTCGCCCAGACCCATTCGATCACTCGCCGCATTGAAACCGAACCCGGACAACTGCTTGCTGAAATCAGCAGACGAAGAACTTATCGTCATGCTTGGATAAACGAAGATCAGCCGGTCAAAATCGTCACGGTGGGACGGAATGAAGCTTTCCAGGGTGTTTCGGATCTTGGCTGCCGACGTGGTGCTGGTGACTTGCACGGCAATGCGATTCCTGCGATCTTCCAGATCAAAGGAATCCTGGTTGACGGATCCGGACCAATTGGCGTTGCGCAGCGACCAGCCGAAAACGAGGTTCAGCAAGTCGCGGAAGAAGTTTTCGACCTCGATGTTGCAGTCCAAGTGGCGCAGTGCCGTATTGGCGTGAACCGCCATGCCAAGCCGGGTGAACCAGTCTTTGGCTTCGTCCAGGTTCTGTTGTCGTTGCAGCGCCATTGCTTGGAAGGAGCGTAAGGGAATTCGGGGCACCTCGTCCAGCCTGTTTACATGTGGTTCATCCTTTGGCTTTGGGCGGGCGGGAATTTCCGGCTTGGGTAATGGGATGTTGCCGCCTTCTTGCGCTAGGATGCTCACAATCAGGGAGTTACGGTCGAAACGCCCCCCCCGCCTACCACGCACAGCCCGGCCTCCTCAAGGACGGCTGTGGCCGGCACCTGGCCTGCCTCATAGCCGGAGGCGATCCAATCCAGGAGCCGGATCCAGCGGGCAAAACTCTCATCTTCGTGAAGAACGTGCTTCCTCTCCAAACGAACCAACACCGCGAGGGCCTTTTCGAACAGACCGGTCATGGACTCCACCGCGGTCTGAGATGGCGTGACGCCGGCATGCACGTATTGGCTGCGGGCGTCGTAGAGGGACAGGATTTCCTTGCGATGGGCCGCGAATGCCTCGGGCACCGGTTCAGAGGCAACAACGGCGAAGCGGCGGGAAACGGCCTGGCCGGTCTGGTTCCTCTCACTGAAGAGCATTTCCAGCGCGATTGTGAAATTCAGCAGAGCCTCCGCCCAATCGCTCCGGTTTGCGGCACGCCGGGCGCGGACACCGAAGCGGGCGACTTGGGAGAGCGTCGGAGATCTTGGAAATGTCAGATCCGCTTGATAGGCATTCAGGGTCTTGAGGATCGGTGGATTTCCAACCCAGGAGTTCATGTGGAACATCGATAGCGCCAACGGGACAACATACCCATCCCAGCGGTGTCTTGTTTGATTCAAGTACACTGAGACGAAGATGGTACCTGGCATTCTCTTAAGACTCGGTACGTCGAATGCCTCCAATCCCGCGGCCCCGCCAATCGACTGCTTGTCGTCGAGGTCCTGCCACATCCTCTCGGCGTATGAGAAGGTGAGTGCCTCGTAATAGCTGAGGAGCACTTGGAAAAAAAGCTCATTGGGTATGGTTTGACGGGAAGGTGCCTGCCAAAACAGATCGAGGAAGCCCATGACGGCTCGTTTGTAGATCGGGCTCTCGATGCAACATCGATGTTGAAGCAGTTTCCCGTGAAGATCGAAGTAGTCCGAGCGAGCCCGGGTGCTGCGGTGCTGGAGAGAGAGGCTTTGCACCGCTCCCATACGAAATCCAGCGAACTCCGCCGGCTTCCCCTCCTGCGCGGTGCCAGGAAACACGGCAAAATGCGAAACGTCCACAGGCACCGTGCTTTCCAGCAAACGATTGAAGAGGGAAAGGGAATCCGGATAACCCGTCCTCAACAAAGAGAAGACTGCCAGCGCAGGTTCAGCGATCTTTGCAGACGTCGGGTGTTCCGTGCCTTGCCAGGACTCGATCAGCCTGCGTGACAATGCCGCAAGCTTGATTTTTCCTTCTTGGCTTGAGTGCAAGAAAAGCGGAGGAAACACAACGAGGCCGCCATTCGCGAGCCTGCCAGGGATCTCGGCGCGAATTAGGCATACCCCCGGATCGGTGGAAACCGTCAGGGAATCAAGAATCTGCCGGAAATCCGGCGTGTCAGGAAGCAGGGACATGGTCGGGCGGTGTGTTTTGTAGCGGCCTGAGACCGTCGCACATCTTTCGGTTAAGGTGGAACCGGAGTCCTCCCCTCCAAAGGACATCGTTGGCGCTTTTCGGGTTGGAGATCAGAGTGCAACTCCGTGCGTCGATTTCAAATTGGTTCTCCTCCTCGAATTGCCTGCGGTAGTTCCGGTAGATAAGGCGGAACTCATCAGCTCGTCCGTGAATGGCGTGACAAGCACCACGCCGACGATATTCCTCAGGATCCTCAATCTCGCCAGCAATGTTGACGTAGTCGATTCGGCAACCCCAGACCCAATCCTCGCAATCAAACCGGCCCTCCTCAGTTGGCGTGAAATCCACCGCTAGATCCGGGAGGGGAGCCGGGGGACCTGTGACCGGACCCAATGCGACAATTCGGTAACCATCTGCGACGACGATTAGATCGCCAACTTCAATTTTGCTGAAATGATCCGTGCATGTTCCCACAAAGACCACATTGTGATTTCTAAAAATGTCGAGGATCGAGCTGCCCGGATTGCCATCGTCACTCTAACGGGAAGCGACCTTCCAGACCCGGGTGAGGTGATGCACCGCAGGAATTTCCACAGGCGATGGGGCGACTTGGATTTTGGATTCGATGGCGTTTTGCATAGAGAAAAGTTGCGATGGACTTCCGAGGTTGAGTTCGATATTTTATGAGGAGATATTGCTTATGTCGCCAATGAGATTGAGGGCTTCCGAACGGCTGGACAGCCAGGACCTCACGGGTTCAACGGATCCGGACCATGCAGGGTGTGTGGCCGCGAGAGATACAATCCGATCTAGCTGAGATTGTGGATTTCCTCCCATTTCTCCGATGATGTTGTTGATAAATTGGTGAGGTCGGTAGGATTGACGATCCCATCTGCGGCACTCCTGATTTCCAACTCGGGCGGCAGAAGGGAGTTTCGATCCAATCCAATGATGAGTGAGTGAATGAAAGGTTCGGGTTTTATTCCAGCCGGGAGAACGTAGTCAGCGACCAAGCCGGGCATTTGGTTGCAAATCAGTGTGGCGCGGGCATCATTGCCACTGCATGCCCTGCCGATCTGAGTAGCTCGTTCTTCAGGATCTCGGTAAATGTCACCATCAAGAACGAAGAGGGAGTTTTCGCAAGTTTCTCCCTTCAGCATTAGGCCAGCAAGGAGGGAGAAGCAATTTGTGGCGCTTCCGAATCGAATTACTTGAACGTGCTTGGAAAGGCGGAGGGTGCTTGCGACATGATGCGCTATTGCTTCGGAAAGCGGGTCTTCGACAAAGATTTCCAAGGGTCTCACACGATTGCCAGTGAGCCGATGAAGCGAGTCAGGATCGGTGCTTGGAAAGCACCGGTGTCGGTCAGAAGCCCGGTGAATATGGCGGATATTGATCCATTCCGAATGCGCAAGCAGTTCCTCCCGGTGGGAGGTAAATACGACCCGCTTGGACTTATCCGTGCAGTGTTCAAAAAGAAATCCAATGAGTTTCGTCAGAGCATCTCCATGAAGCAATAGGTCGATCTCGTCGATTGAAATCAGGGGATTGTCTCTAGTTCTCTCGATCATTCTCAACATATCGAACAATCGCTGGTCCCCAGCACCCATGGTGACACTTGCGTATTCGCAGGCGAGATCGGTTCTCTCGAAGGAAATGTATTTTCGGGTTGGCTTGCTGGCCAGCGTTAGTTCGGCAGCCGATTCATACTGGCCATTGAGGATCGTCCCCATTGTGGTCAATGCCCGTTTGTCTCTCCTGTCGGTCAGCACGGTTCGCGTTGCGCCGGACAAGTCGTGATGGACGTATTGTTCAAGGGCGGACAGGCATGAACGGATGCCGATATAGATTACCTCGCGCTCCGGTCGTCGGGTTTCCAATGGGCGCCAGCGGGTTGTTTCTGTCCCTTTGGAGTAGGGTTCAGCGTGTTCGGCGAAAGTTGTGCCACTGGAAAACGTGCCGCTGTGGGTGACCGAAAACGAGTTCCGTTCCAGATGTCCTGATCCAGCCTGGGGAAGAATCGCTGATAGTGGAGCCCCTTTGCATGGGAGGGAGCTTGATAGGCCGCTGCGAGTGCGTGGAGGATCGTGGATTTCCCGTTGCCGTTGGGACCGAAAATTCCAGTGATGGGCTTGTCCTCGAGCAAGACTTCCTCAAGTGATCGGATTCCCTTGAGTCGCTCAATCGAGAGTTTGTGTGTCTTCGTGCAGACTCGTTTGACGATTGGAGTGCTCATGGCAATGAATCCAGTTTGTCCCACACCTCGGCGTAGTCTTGCTCGCGGTTGGAGCGGGTGAAGGGGGCGGTGTAGGTGACGGTGCGCTCGTAAGGGCCGGTGGGGAGGGTGGTGTCGTGGTAGGTTTTGGAGATCGTGCCGGACTGCATGTCCTTGACTTCGTTCCACTCGGCGCGGGTGAGGCCGAGGCCGGGGAGGCCTTTGCTGCACGTGAAGACAATGCGACCGCTGGTGTCATACCAGGTGTCCGCCTCGTATCCGCGCAGGACGGGAAACTGGATGCGGTAGATGGTTTGCAGCTCTTCCAGGGTGAGGCCAAGCGCGCGGGCCGCGAGCACGTCCAGCTCGACCAAGGCCCAGCGGCGGGCGAAGTCGTTGCGCAGGGCGCAGTCGCGGGTCCATTGTGGGGTGAGCTTGCGCCAGAAGTCCGGGTCGAGACGCGAGTCGTCGCCGAGCCAGGTTTCTCCTTGATAGGCATCGTCCCAACATTCGGACCAAAGGTCGGCGTAGTGGCTGGTCAGGCAGTTGAGGGCGAGGGTGCGAGAGGCGAGTGCGGTCGATGAGATGAAGTGCGGCAATTGTCCAAGAGCAGTAGAGTTTGCGTGTCCCGCGCCGGTTGATTTGATCCAGAAGTCGATCGGAATAGATGCGCATCCACCAACGAAAGAAACCATCTCATGAATTTCTTTGAATGCGACGGTAATGCACGTGTGTATATGACCGGTTGCCCTTGGGGAGATCGTCGGAATCAACGTGCGTTCCCCGGATTGACTGAGCATTTCACGGCTCAAGTATCGATAAAATTCAGTCACCCGTTTACCGGGTTCCCATGGGACTGTTGAGGTGCGGCGGGTGTACTCATCGGGTGTGCATGCGGGTACGTAGTTGGTACGCGGCAGATAATCGTCTGGCAGGGTTTCGAGGTCCAAAAGGTCGTAGTGATTCTTTTCGGTACAAATAGCTCTGGGCGTCTTATAATCTGGATTTGAAACTTGGATATGAGGACCCGAAAGGATCAGTTCATGAGGGGATCTGGCAAACTGGGTGTCGCGGCGAATCGTTCCATCTTTTTGTGTGTTTGTCTCGTGCCACATTTCGAGAGGGAGATATTCGCCGATGAGGTTGGAAAGCCGTCGCGGGTATTTTACAAACTTGCGCAGGACACTAACAAGTTGTTCGGCGTGAAGTGCAGGTAGTCTGGCTTCGATCGAAGAAGTACCTTCCTCATCGTAAAGTTTGGCAAAGAGCTCCAAAGTGGATTCATCGACCCGGACAATTCTGTTGCGGTGCCCCATAATAGTCCACTGTGCCTTGGTGGAGTCGTCGTCCTCGTCGTCGCCGCCACTCTTGATTCCTGGAACCGGTCCATTACCATCGTGGCTGAAACACGAGTCTACAGTGGAAACGGCAAAGATATTGGCGACGTGAGCGAAGGATAGCGAGGAAACTGGTGTGTGATAAATGTTAATGCTGAACTTCGCGCGGTGCGCGACTTCAGCGAATAAGAACATCCCGTTTTGAAATTGAAGATGAGTGCGCAACCGCGAATAAAGAGCCCGTCGTAATCCTCCTCCCTTAGGATCATCATAAACGCCTTCTGGATGGAGAAATCCGATAGTACCATTCTGACTGGCTAGTTCCCAGGCCCGGGTGATGAAACACTTGTAGAGATTGGTCTGCTGGCCCTTGAGCAGCGGATAGTTTTGAAGCGCATTGAGGAAGTTCTGAGTGCCCTCGAACTCTTCATATTCATTGAGGTAGTCGGCGAGTCGACCGGGTAGCTCGAATTGTGCGTCACGGGCTTCGTCGATTTTGGAAGCGGAGAGCTTGCGGATGGCAAAGGCGGGGTTTTTCTCAGAAAGCAGGCCGCCTTCGTTCCACTCGATCTTCACCCAGGGCGGGTTGCCGACGATGAGATCGAAGCCACCACGGCGCGCGAAGAGATCGGTGTATTCGAGTTCCCAGTGGAAGAAGCGGCGTTTCTCGGCGAGGGCGGCGACGAGCTTGAGGCGCGGGAGTTTTTTGCAGAGGTCATCGACATTGAGCACGCCGGAGGGGTCGTCGAGATCGAGCTGGGGCTGGACTTCGAGGCTTTGGCCGTTGACCTCGACGAGCATCGAGAGGAACTCGCCTTGGGTGGCGCGGTCGGGACGAGTGGGAGTCGCGCCGAGCAGGGCGCTCATTTCCATCAAAAACTCGTCGCGGCTGGGCAGGAGGTCGGCCTGTTCGATGGGCCAGAACCAGAGGGCGCACCAGTAGTCCATGGCGAGCTTGAGGCGGCGATAGGGCGAGTAGGGATGGAGGATTTCGCGGGCGTAGATCTGGTCTTTGTTGTGGGTGGTGCTTCGCGATTGTGGATTGTGGATTGCGGATCGTGGATCGGAAGAGTCAGGCCAGACGGGGAGCGGGTCGGTGGTTTTTTCGCGGACGCGGATGGTGTCGTTGAGGTGGCGTTGCCAGAGACGGTCGGCGGCGGCGGAGAGTTGGAGGAGGGCGCGGAGGTCTTGGGCGTCGTGAGCCTGGCAGAAGCCGGCGCGCCAGGCGTTGATCTGGCGGATGGCATCGCCGCGGAGGTCTTTGACGACCTTGTCGGCGTAGAGGGACATGCCGGGGTCGCCGAGGAGCCAGTGATAGATATCGCCTTCGTTGCGTGGGGGGAGGGAGACGCAAGACGGCAAGACACAAGACGCAAGAGAAGAGGAGCGTTGCGCGGGATCGGTGGCGGAATTGGGCGATGGTGTCGCCCCTTCAGGGCTTGGATTTGGGGTGGGATTGGAACCCAGGGCGATGCCCTGGGCTGGGATATTTTGCCCCGTTGGGGCGGAAGAGGAGGCGTTTTGCGCGAAGGTTTCGTCTTTGGTGACCTCGGACCTCTGATCTCCGACCTCTGATCTATCGGATGGTTGAGAGAGGTCTCGGGCAGGATGCCCGGACCACGCCACGGGCGTGGGGACGGCGTCGGGCCAGCGGGGTTTGGTGGCGGTTTTGCCCTTGGCGTGGGGGAGGATGTTCAGGAGGCCGGCCGGGTGGGTGGCGCGGCGGGCACCGACGAGGGAATTGCCGTGAGCGAGTTGGAGGCCGAACCAGGGGACGAATGCGCCTTCGTGGATGGTGTTGAGCCAGAGGGAGATTTCGGCGAGTTCGACGGCGACGGGGTTGAGGTCCACGCCAAAGACGTTGTTGTCGGCGAGGCGCATTTTCACGCGCTGGAGTTCCCACAGGTATTCCTCGTGCGGGATCATGCGGCCGGTCTCTTTCTGCTTGAGCTTCAGATAGGCCTCGGCGAGCTGGGTGACGGCTTCGTTGAGGAAGGCGGCGGACCCGACGGCCATCTCACAGACGGTTAGACGAAGGATCCCGTCGGCGGATTTGCCGGGGAGGAGTTCCTTGAGGGCGTACTTGACGAGGCAGCGCGTGAGCGACTCCGGGGTGTAGTAGGAAGCGGATTTCTCGCGGTTGCGGCCGGCGAGGCGATAGAGGTATTGCCCTTTCGGGTGGCAGAGGAGTTTTCTCGGCTGGTCGCGGCGGGCAGGTTGATACACGCGCTCGTCCTCGGTGTAGGCGGCGAGTTCGGCGTAGGTGACGAAGAACGCATGCTTGAGCGGATCGTGCTCCTCATCGGCGGGCTTTACTTCGTATAGGTCCTCCTTGGCGAAGAAGCCTGAGTAGGAGAGAAGGTTTTCATAAACAGCCCCGAGCTGGTTGATGCCTAACTGGGCATACGAGATGCGACCGCGGCGGGCATTGCGACCGGTGCCCTGGCGGCCGAGGGAGAGTTTTTCGACGACCTGTTGGAGGATGCGGTTGCGGAAGCGGACCTTGGTCAGATAACGGGTGCGGTCGGGGTCGAAGAGGTGGGACTTGAGCGGGTGAATCTCAAAGTCGTCGTGGATCGAGCGGAGCGGCTCGAAGCCGAGTTCGGTGTACTGGCCGAGGCTGCGGCCCTGGAAGACAAGGTCGAAGAGGCGGCGAATGGACTTGTCGAAGAAGTGGCCGTCCGAGGCTTCCTCGGTATCGAGCGGGACGGATTCGAGATCGCGGAGGGATTCGAGCGAGTAGCCTTTCAGATAGACTTCCGACTTCACCGGCAGGTAGCCGAGTTCGGGCCGGGCTTCCAGATAGAGACAGAACAGCAGGCGGTAAAGATAGCGCAGGCAATCGCCGGTGAGGGCGCCGGCGAGCTTGTCATCGGGGGTGGAAAACACGGCTTCCTTGCGAACCTCGCGAAGGTAGTAAACGGCTTCGTTGGCAAGAAGTTCGACGCATTCGCGGACGGCGTCCTTGAGGTCCTCGGAAACAGAGAACGAATGGCGGTGCGAGTTTTCGTCGAGGCCATCGAGCAGGGCCAGGCCGTCGGCCGGGCAGATCGACTCGCGGTGGAGCAGGGCGGCGGTGGCCTGGAGAGTGGATGACTCGCGGCGGTTGAGGATTTCCCGGAGGTCGAATGTGGGCGGCGGCGTGAACGTCGGATGGAACGGGCGGTTTGAAAATCGGATGGTTAGGCACGGTTAGATCGGGCGTTTGCCCGGGGGGGGATCAGTTTTCGATACGGTCTTTCATGCGGTAGCTGGGGCCTTCGATG
>JAPLUI010000386.1 GCA_026397725.1 Verrucomicrobiota bacterium
ACTTTCCCAGCGAGAGCGCTGCGAAGATTATGGTCATCCCGAACTTTTCGCTGCCGAGTTTTTCGCTTGCCGCTCCGGGCAGATTTTGGCAGAGTAGCGCCCTTCGGCAAGGCTCGGTGGACCCGGACCCCACCAGCCAAGGCCGAACAATAATGGGTGCAGCGAAACGGGGGCTCGATAGAGCCCCCGTTTCGACTGCACCCGTTGGTTGAACAAGCCCGCTTGGGGCCGGGAGTTTCGCTTATGCGTGAGGCGGATGGATATCATGTGGGATCATGAGGGCGGGTGCCGGCACAGGGGTGTGGGAGGCGGCCGGGCGCGGGCACGCCTGCGCTCGCGGGCGGCCTCCCACGGCACTGCAATCTTGCGCACTAACAACAGCGGCCCGCCGCAGCACGGACATGGCTTGGGCGGGCGCTCCGGCTTGGGCGGCGGCAGGGCCGCCGCGCCGATGAGCAGCGGTCGTCCGGTTAGGAACGCGAGCTTCTCCCGCTTCGCTGGCGCCGCCGGGTGGCGGAGCCCGTATTGAAGTTTGGATTTCAAGATGATTTGTCAAAATTCCGATTGACTTGGCTGAAAATTTCTGATATGAACAACGTGCGTATGAAAATCAAATCCTACATCGTTGAGTTTATCGGAACATTCTTCCTCGTCCTCACCGTCTGCGTGGCGGCGGTGTTCGGCACTGCCGGGGCCATGGCCCCGGTGGCGATCGGCTTGGTGCTGGCCTTCATGATCTATGGCGGCGGACACCTATCCGGCGGCCATTTCAACCCGGCCGTGACCCTTGGCGTGTGTCTGCGTGGCAAGTGCGACTTCAAGGACCTGCCGTTTTACTGGCTGGCCCAGGTGCTGGCGGCCGTGGTCGCGGTCTTCACGGCACGGGCCTTGGTGCCCGGCGGCACGGTGGAAACCGCGAACCTTGATGGCAAGACGGTGCCGGTGATGATTGCCGAGTTTCTGTTCACCTTCGCGCTGGTTTGGACGGTGCTCAACACGGCCACTGCCAAAGGCACCGCCGGCAATTCCTTCTACGGGATTGCCATCGGCGGCATCGTGCTGGTGGGTGCCTTCACGGTCGGCTCGATCTCGCTAGGCGCCTTCAATCCGGCGGTCGCCGCCGGCCTGGCGGTGATTGGCAAACTGCCGCTGGCGATGCTGGGGGTTTATCTTGTCACGCAACTGGCCGCTGCCGTGGTTGCCGCCGTGGCCTTCAAGCTCCTTGCCGGTGACCAGGACTGAACGGAACCGCGAGAGTTTCAATTCAGCCAAGCCAAACCAAGCCGCCGTGCGGAACCCTGCACGGCAGCAATTATTTTTTGCGCTCATGGAAAACCCAGCTATGGTACCGCCATGATTTCACGACACCTCACCTTTGCCCTGGCCATTCTAACAATCTCACCGCTTTCCGGTGCGGCGGCCATCGCGGTCCGGCGCGTGGCCGCCGGCTTTGAACGGCCGGTATGGGCCGGCATGCCCCGGAACATCGATGGCAAGCTCTGGGTGATGGAGCAGGCGGGCCGGGTCTGGATCGTGGACTTGGCCTCCGGGCAGCGTTCCCCGGAGCCGTTCCTGGACATCCGCGGCGAGGTGAGCCGCAAGGGCAACGAGGAAGGCCTGTTAGGGCTCGCCTTCGAGCCGGATTTCCAACTGAGCGGGCGCTACTATGTCAATTTCACCGACACCGAACATTTCACGCGGATCGTGCGCTTTTCCTCTGACAATCATGCGACCACGGAGGTGGCGACCGCGGAAGTGGTGTTGCGATTCAAGCAGCCCTATGAGAACCACAACGGCGGCTGGCTAGGTTTCGGCCCGGACGGAATGCTCTACATCGGCAATGGTGACGGCGGTTCGGGCAACGACCCGCAGAACCACGCCCAGACCCTTGACACTTTGTTAGGCAAGATCCTGCGCCTTGATGTCTCACCCCACCGGGGCTATCAAGTTCCGGCCAACAACCCATTTGTAAACAACAAGGCAGCCAAGCCGGAGATCTGGGCCAGTGGCGTGCGCAATCCCTGGCGCTGCTCGTTCGACCGCCAGACCGGCGATTTCTGGTTCGGCGATGTGGGCCAGAACGCCTGGGAGGAAATCAACTTCATGCCCAAGGGCAAGGGGGCCGGCGCCAACTACGGCTGGCGGCTGCGCGAAGGAGCGGTGGCCACTCCCCAGGAGGGCGTCGGTGGCGCGGCCCCGGCGGGCGCGATTGAGCCGGTGTATGTTTACCCGCACGGCAGCGGGCCCAAGGAGGGCCTGTCAGTGACCGGCGGCTACGTCTATCGCGGGCCCATTGCGGAACTCCAGGGCCGTTATGTGTTCGCCGACTATCAGAATCCGCGCATTTGGTCGTTGGTTCTCAAGGATGGCAAGGCGGCGGATTTCAAGGATCACACCGACGCGCTCCAGCCCGCCGCCGGCCGGATTGCCCTGATATCGAGCTTTGCCGAGGACAACCAGGGCAATCTGTTCATCCTCGATCACAGCGGCGCGGTCTATCAGATTGTTGCGAAGTGACGCCGGCCCCTGGCGCTTGAAACATTCCGGATGAGCAAACCGTAGTGGCCGGCACATGAAGGCATTAGCGATAGTCGCGGCAGTCGTCGCCATGGCCGGCCCTGTCGCGGCGGCGGGGCTGCCGGCCGATTCGACCCAGTGTGTGGTGGGCTTGGCTGACGGATGGAACGACTCGCATGCCACGCTCAGCTTCTATGAAAAGCGTGCTGGCGGATGGCAGCGGGTGGGGGAGCCCTGGCCGGCCCGTCTTGGCAAGAACGGCCTGGTGTGGGGGCTCGGGGTGCATCCGGTGCCGGCCGGTGCCAGCACCAAGCGGGAAGGTGACTTCCGCGCTCCGGCGGGGATTTTTCACATCGGCGGCGTGTGGGGTTATGCGGCAAGCATCCGCAAGCACCCGCAGTTATACTATCACAAGGTCAGCTCCCGCGACCTGTGGGTGGAGGATCCGGCATCCGCCAGTTATAACAAACATCTCGTGCTCGACCACGAGCCGGCGACGGCATGGGAGAAAAAGCAACAGATGAAGCAGGACGATCCGGCGCACGCGCTGAAGTTGTTCATCGCCCACAACGCACCGCCCACCGTCGTGCCCAATGCCGGGTCGTCGATATTCTTCCACATCTGGCGGGCCGCCGGTGGCAAGCCGAGCGCCGGCTGCACGACCATGGCCGAGGGCAAAATGCGCGACCTCATCGCCCGGCTCGATCCCACCCGCCAGCCGGTCTATGTGCTGCTGCCAAAGGCCGAATACGCCAAGCACCGGACGGAGTGGAAGCTGCCTTGACCGGAATTCGGATGCTGCGGACTGTTAGAAAACCGCGCGGTTGACGCCACTGACGATCATGGTGGGGGTGCGGGGTGATTTGCCAGATTTCAGCTCGAAGCCAGTCGGGTCAGTTTGGGATGCAAGGCCCGCAACCTGGCACGCGTGAAAGCCGTGCCAGCGGGAACAAGGTCGAGCGTGATCGGACAGTGCGGCATGCCGTGAAAGATTGGGGGATGAACTGTTTTGGTGCGCGACAATTTGTCTGTCATATAATTTGGAGTGATCCCCTTGCCTCGCGCCGAACTTCTGGCTACGGTGGCCCCGTGCAAACCCCATTGAATTGCGATTGGATTGGCTTGATTGTTCAGGCTGCCCGTCCGGCGCCGGTGAAAGAGAGCATTGATGCCGTCTTCGTTTGGTGGCTCCTTTGGCGGTGGTTGCTGTTTCTGGTGCCGGGATTGGGCGGCTGGGTGATCACGGTGGTCATGGTGCTTCGGGGCAAGGGCGGACGCGGGGTGGCTGGCCTGCAGTTCGTTTTCGTACTGCTCATTGCGGTCGGCTCGATGACCTTCTTCATCTTCGAAGTCCGCGAACAAGCCGGGTGGACCCTGGCGATGGGAAGCGATTCGATTGATCCATGGATTGCCACCAAAGACCTATACTACTCCACCACCACCGCCCTGTTGGGAATAGGGATTCACCTGAGCGCGCTGGTGATTAGCCTAGCCATCGCACCCCGGGCGTGGCGGCGCGATCAGCGGCAATCGGCGATTGCCGCACTCGGGAGGGAGTCATGACCATGCTGACACTGACTGGCCAGTGGCTTGGGTTTCTGTCGTGGCGGGCGGTGCCCGAGGTGATAGTCGCGCTTGGGTGCATCGCTTGGGTGATGGGGCTGGTGGTTATGCTCCGGCACCGCAGCAGTCGGTTGGCACAGTTGCTGATGGTGGTGATGGCCTTTGAGATTGCGGTGGCTTCGTTCGCGGCTTTGGTGGCGGGAGCCAATCATTCGCTCTGGCGGATCATCGCCTCGAATGGCTGGGAGCCGGTGCCTTTGGAACGTGAACTGACTGGGGGGGCGAATACCGCTCTGATCGGCCTCGGGATTCACTTGGTTACCCTGATAGTCAGCCTAGCGCTGGTTCTCCGCAGTCGCCGAACCGTTTGATGGCTTTGGCTGTTCGCTTTCACTGGCACCCCATTCACCGGCGACGCCAATATGGATTACTACTATTTGTCTGTCATATGGTTTGCGAAATGACAATCGGCATGGAACCGGCAGCGGGTTTTGTTCCCGGTGGCGAAGACCTGGATGAGCCAGCGCTCAGTGGGGCGTGCGGAGGCACTCAGGCAAGCAGCCCGAGCCTAGCCAGGCGCTCGGCGAGAAGTTCCAGATAGGCGGTTTTTTTCGCGGCGGGGAGCTGGCAGCGTTGCCGCAGGTCCTTCCAACCGGGAACGGCCGCGCTCAGGTCGCGAAGGATATCATCGACGATGACGGAGCCAAGGCCGAGACGCTCCGTGCAGAAATCATATATCAATCTGGAGCGTGGGGGATATCAAAAGCTTGACTTAACATTCACAAATTCACGTTTTCGAGGACTCGAGTGGAGGGCCGGATGGTTCCTCGCTGACAGTCAACGAACCGACCAGATCGGCCCCGACCGTGACGAGTTGGCGGAAGGCGTCGGCGCGGTCGATCTTGTGCTTGCGCAGTAGTGCTTCAAGCTGCGGGCCCTCGGGCAGTAGTCCTTCGAACACGGCTGGAAAGCCCTGAAACACGTAGCCTTCGCTGCGAACAGGCAGCGTCAAGGAAACCGGCGGGCCGGCATAGCCCTTCGCATAGGTGAAAGCCCAGGTGCCGTCATGACTCTCCGCCAGGTGCCCGGCCAAGCATCCGTGCTGGCGGATTGCCGCCTCGCGTCGAACGTCACTCATGCGCTCTCCTTGCCGATTTCCATTGTTCCACCAGCGGCCCGACAGGTTTCAACGCCACATTCAACACCCGCAGCACCGCCATCAATTTGGCCCAGGTGGTGCGCCCGTTGCCCGCCTCCAGATCCTGCACCACATAGCGGCTCACCCCGGCGTGCCGTGCCAGTTCCGTCTGGCTCAATCCCGCCTTTCGACGATGCCAGGCAATCAGGGAGGTCAGTTGGTCAGTCTGCATGGTAAATCAAGCGGCGGCCGATGGTTCTGCCGCAACACAGCGAATCCGCCAGTGAAACTAGCGAAACGGCATGAAATATCAAGCATGAATTCAAGATTTCCCCGATGAAAGAGGGAAATCTCCACCCATTTTGAAAAATGCCCGATAAATCAGGCGAAAATGGCGGATTTTGGAGCAGGCGGGACGTTTCTTCGCGCGTCGCCAACGAGGCTACTTGGCTGGGGGCGGCTCGAGTTGGTCAAGCAGGGCCCGCGCGCAACCTCGGTCCTTGTTGGGTTGGTTGGCGGTTTCCCGGAGCACGGCGAGGGTGGCGGCGGGGTCGCGGTTTTCGGCGATGCAGCGGGTCAGGCGGGTCAACAGCGCGGGGTGGCTCGCAAGGTCGGAAGTCTGCTCGGAGCGGTCACCTTTGGTGAGTTCGGCATAACGGTCGGCGAGCACCCAGCGGGTGGCGAGCAAGGCGAGGACACGGCTTCGCGGGTGCCGGGAAGGGCCGGCGGCAACCGGCACATCCGGCAGTTGCTCCGCTTCCGGCAGGAGCCGCCGACACCACTCGCGTAGCACGGCGGGCTCGGCCAGGCGCCGGGTGGCGGTTAGTTTCTCGTCAAACGTGGCGGTCGGGATTGCCGCGTAGCGGATCAAGGCCTGTTGGATGGGCGCGTCGGTCCAGCGGGGCGGCGGCTCGATGGTGGCGGCGGAGTTGGATTTTCCGGTACGTTTTTCCATCGCACGGAAAGCCGCTTTGCGCACGGCTTCCGACGGGTCCTGCCACAGGGCTAGCAAGCGGGGCACGTCGGCGGCGGTACCCGCCGAGCCACCCAACTGGTATGCCGCGGCTCGCCGCACCACGGCCGCGGGGTCGGTGGTGGCGGCCCGCACGGCTTCGGTTAAGGCAGGCACTGCGGGTTTCCATCCGGCGAGGTTTGGCAGCGTTTCCGCCCGGATCTCCGGGATCGGGTCGGCGGCCAGCTTGAGGGCGGCGGCGATCACCGCAGGCTGCGTCGGGTAAAGTTCCCGGAGCGGATAGAGCCGGAGGCGGACATTCGCGGAGGTCGTGGTGCGGGCCAATTCCTCCAACAGAAACGGCAGTTCGTCCTGATGTTCGCAGAGCACCCGCCACGCCGCCCAGCCGACTTCGGGGACTTCGTCGTTGACCCGCGAGCGGAGCAGGACAAGTTCTGCGGCCGTGAAAGTCCAGCGGCAAGGCGAACCGTCGTCCTTCAACAGCGGCAGCATGGCTCCACAGTAGCGCACCTGCGCCTCTGGATCGCTGAGTAGCGAGATGAACAAGGCGCGTTTCGCCTCGCCTTGCCAGTGCGCCGCCCCGCGTTCTGCCATCTGGGCGATGCCCTTCGGTGCGGCCA
Organism: Verrucomicrobiota bacterium; assembly: GCA_026397725.1. Lineage (GTDB taxonomy): Bacteria > Verrucomicrobiota > Verrucomicrobiia > Verrucomicrobiales > Akkermansiaceae > Luteolibacter. The sequence continues at coordinate 6,812 of JAPLUI010000386.1, forward strand.
CCAGTTTCACCCAGCCCCACCGCAGCAACCAAAGTGGCGGATGATAGACGGCCATGGCGAGCAGTCCGGCGAGAGCCGCAGCCACGCCGCCGACAGTGAGCCACCGAGTGCGTTTCGTCCGCCGCCACCACCACCGGAAGGCAACCACCGCGCCGCCTAACAATGCCAGCCCCGCCAGCAGCCAGGGCCAGCGGTCGCGTTCCGGGGTCTGCAACTGTGGCGGGCTGTGGCCGAAGGCGCGGCAGAGTTCCCGCACTTCCGGGTGGCTGTCGCATTGGTGGCGAAATTCCGCGGGCGTGGGGATCTTCGTCACCGTGAGGGTGGCCGGGATGGGCGAGGCCAGCCAGTAGCGGGCGGGTACAAAGCGGGGCTTGATGTTGCCGCTCACTTCAGGCTCCTCCAGCCAGGAATACACCACCGGCTCCAACCTAACACCCAGCACCGCCGGACAGCGGTAGGAGCCGCAGCCATCGCTGGCCAGCGTGACGAGCAACCGCGCATCGCGAGTCACGTCGGGGTCGGACTCCAAGCCCGCGAGCCACTCCGCCGCCGCCGCTTCCGCTGCGGCGAAATCCAGTTGGGTTTCGTTTTCCAACAGTGGCAGCGGATGCCCCACCTCCCGATAGACTTTGGCGGCGAGGCCGTAGAGCCGCTCGATTTTCCGCTGCAGTTCGGCTGCGACCGGGTTGCCGTCCGCGTCGCGGAGTTCCCGCCAGATTTCGCCATTGGCGGCAGCGAGGCCGTCCGCCAACATCCGGTAGGCGCGCGCCAAGCGCAGATAGACGATGGGGGCGGGTTCCGCGCTGAATTCCGGGGCCACGTCCAGCGGGATGGTGCCAGGGTCGGACATTCCCAGCACCGTGATCGGCAGCCGTTTCACAAAGCCGGAGCGGCCCTCGGCGAACCCTGCGGCAAAGGCCCGCTGCCAGCGGCGTTGGTAGTCGGCGCTGAGCTGGAGCTTGTAGGATTCCGGGGCCTTGCCGGGAGCCGCCAGCGTTTCCAAGGCGAACCACCGGTGACGATAGAAACCCGCGTCGGGACCGGGTTCTAACGAGATTTTGCCAGCTCGGATCGCGGCGATCAGCGTGCCGAGCGGATCATCCCACGCCTTCATTCCCAGTGGCTCCAACACCGCGTGCTCCGGCGTCGTGGCGAACGCCAGCGCGGCGGGCGCCGGGCTGCTAGAGTCACCCGCCGCGCGCACGCAGGCCACCGCCGCCGGACCGGTTAGGTCGGCGTCCGGGAACCGGGCGAGTCGGGCGGCAAGCGACTCGAACGTGAGTCCGGCGGGCTTGCCATACAGCACTTGGGAAACGGCCGATTGCTGTTGCCAGCCCGCAGGCTGGGTTCGTGCGAGCACGGCCACTGCGGCGGCGGCGGTATCGTCATCGAGCGGCAGTCCATTTGATAGAAAGCGGTCGCGCCGCCAGATCAGGCCGAGTTCCGGGGAGGTCGCCCATGGCCCGAGCGGCGGATCATGGGGGGCCTCGGCCACGGTCGGGCGGGCCAAATCCGCCGGCACTTGGGGCTCATCGCCCTGGATGAGCACGGCGGTGGCCAGATAGTGGATCGCCCGGTCGTAGGCGGGCCGGGCTGCGGGCGGGGCTTGCTGGCGGTGCGCGAGCGTCGCGGCGAGCCATTGGCGGAGCAGCACCCGGCGACCGATGGTTGGGTCGCGGTCGAGCGCGAGTTCCAACGCGGCATGCAGGCGGTAGTCGGTGGCCGCGCAGGTGGCGAGCACCAGCGAGGTGGAAGGGATGCTTGGGAGTTGGTGCTCGCGGGCATGGCGCAGGGCCGCGCCGTAGCTGGCAAACACGCGCCGGGAGTGCGCGTCTTCCGGTCGCATTGCCAGGCGGTAGGAGGCCAGCGCGGTATCGACCGAGTAGCGGACCCCGCCGGGACCAGTGCGGTCGTGGCTGAGGCTCCTGCTGGAGGTCAGCACCGCGAGCCCACTGATCGTGCCGCCGCCGTCTCGCGCAATGTTCTGATAGACCCACCACCCGCCCGCCACCACGACTGCGGGCGGGACGATGTATTTCGCGATTTTCACCGCGCCTTTCAACCAGCGGGCCACAACCCGGATCATGAGAGAGGCAGGGTGGGATGCAAGGCCAAAGCCGGAATGCATCGTCTCAAGGAGCGGCGGTCTCCGAACCGCCGAGGCCCATGAAAAGCCAATGAGTGATTGGGGAACCGCTTCCCACTGTCGCCTCATGGTCCAGGGCGATTCGGAGATCGCCCCTCCGTGATCCGTCGCCCCTCCATGGCTTCTTCAGTCATACGCCCAATGCCTCCGCCACTTCAGTTAGATCGGCGAACACGCGGGCGGCCATGGCGAAATCGAGTTCCGCGGTGACCCGGTTGGGCACGGCCCATGCGGTCATGCCGGCCGCCTGCGCGGCGATCACGCCGTTGAGCGAATCCTCAATCACCAGGCAGGCGGATGGATCAACGCCCAGCCGCGCCGCAGCGGCTAGAAACAAATCCGGTGCCGGTTTGATCGCCGGCGCGTCGCCCCGGCAGATGGTGGTTTGGAAATGGCGGGCGAGTCCGAGCCGCTCCAGCCAGCCATCGACCCAGTGGCGTGACGAGCTGGAGACCACCGCGCACGGCGTGCCCGTGGTGGCGAGCCGTTCTAGCAAGGCGCTGGCACCCGGCATGGGCCCCGTGTCGGCGAGTTCCGCCGTGATTTCGCCTTGGCGGCGGGCATCCAGATCGTGCCAGTCGAACCCCGTGCCGGTGAGATCCTCCAAGTGGGTCTTGGGCGACCAGGTGGCGAAGTCCGAGCCGATGCAACGGGTGTAGATCGCCAGCGGCAACGCGTGGCCGTGGGCCTCGAACATGCGCCTCCATGCCTGGTAGATCGCCCATTCGGTGTCCACTAGCACGCCATCGAAGTCAAACAGCACTGCGGAGAATTTCATTGGATTGCCGGACGGGATATGGGCCCGGAACGGCGGACTCGTCAACCTTAGTTGAGTGGTTGACACGGCAAAGCTGCCGTGATAGCTATCACTTGCCACTCAACCAACCCCGCCCGCCACACTCATGGGACTCGAAAAGATCACGCAAAAACTTCAGGAAGCGCTGCAATCCGCGCAGAGCATCGCCTCGAAATCCGCCCATTCGGAGTTGAAAAGCGCCCATGTCCTGCTCGCCCTGTTGCAGCAGGAAGGTGGCATCGCCACTCCCATCTTGCAGAAGGCCGGGGTCGATGTGCCGCGGCTCAAGGCCGCCACTGCCGCCGCCCTCAGCCGCGAACCCAGCGTGCAGGGGGCCTCCACCCAACCCCAAATCAGCGTCGGCCTGCGTGCCACGCTCGACGCCGCCGACACGGCCCGCGAAAAACTCGGCGACGACTACCTCAGCGTCGAGCATTTCATCCTCGGTTCGCTCAAGGGCGACTCGCCTGCCGGCAAGTTGCTCAAGGAGGTCGGCCTCGATGAAAAAAAAGCCCTCACCGCCATCAACAGCGTGCGCGGTTCGCAGAAGGTCACCGACGACACCCCCGAGGGCAAATACCAAACCCTCGAAAAATACGGCACCGATCTAACGGCCCTGGCCCGCGCCGGCAAGATCGACCCGGTCATCGGCCGTGACGACGAGATCCGCCGGGTCCTGCAAGTCCTGTCGCGCCGCACCAAGAACAACCCGGTGCTCATCGGCGAGCCCGGCGTGGGCAAGACCGCCATCGTCGAAGGGCTGGCCCGCCGCATTGTGTCCGGCGATGTTCCGGAGGCCATGAAGCACCAGCGCATCATCACCATGGACGTCAGCGGCATGCTCGCTGGCGCCAAGTATCGCGGCGAATTCGAGGACCGCCTCAAGGCTTTCCTCAAGGAAGTCACTGACTCCCAGGGCCAGATCATCCTGTTCATCGACGAACTCCACACCATTGTCGGAGCCGGCGCCAGCGAGGGCGCGGTCGATGCCTCTAACATCCTCAAGCCCCAGCTTGCCCGCGGCGAACTGCATGCCATCGGGGCCACCACCCTTGACGAGTACCGCAAGCACATCGAAAAGGACGCCGCCCTCGAACGCCGCTTCCAGCCCGTCATGGTCGGCGAGCCCTCGGTCGAAGACACCATCGCCATCCTCCGCGGCCTTAAGGAACGCTACGAAGTCCACCACGGCGTCCGCATCCAGGACGGCGCCCTGATCGCCGCCGCCACCCTTTCGGATAGATACATCTCCGGCCGCTTCCTGCCGGACAAGGCGGTCGATCTCGTCGATGAGGCCGCCTCCCGCCTCAAGATCGAACTCGATTCGATGCCGACCGAGATCGATGTGTTGGAGCGGCAGATCCTGCAGTTGGAGATGGAGAAGAAGGCCCTCGAAAAGGAAACCGACAAGGCCTCCGCCGTGCGCCTGGAGAAAGTCCGGGAAGAGCAAGCCAACCTGCGCGAGAAGTCCTCCGGCATGATGGCCCAATGGCGCAATGAAAAGACCGTCATTGATGGCGTCCGCGCCGCCCAGGAGCAAATCGAGACCCTCAAGGGCGAGGCCGAACGCGCCCAGCGCATCGGCGATCTGACCCGCGCGTCCCAAATCACCTACGGCGATCTGCCCGCCGCCAACAAGGCGCTGGAGGCCGCCAAGGACCAACTCACCTCGCTCCAGATAAACGGCGCAATGCTCAAGGAGGAAGTCACCGACGAGGACATTGCCCGCGTCGTTGCCGCGTGGACCGGCATCCCTGTCAGCCGCCTGCAGGAAGGTGAACGCCAGAAATTGGTTAGCATGGAACGCCGCCTCGGCGAGCGCGTCGTCGGCCAGAAAAGGGCCATCACTGCCGTGGCCAACGCCGTCCGCCGCGCCCGGGCCGGCTTGCAGGATGAGAACCGCCCCATCGGCTCGTTCCTCTTTCTCGGCCCCACCGGCGTCGGTAAGACCGAACTCTCCAAGGCTCTAGCGGAATTCCTGTTTGATGACGAAGCCGCCATGGTGCGCATCGACATGTCCGAATACATGGAAAAGCACAGCGTCTCACGACTGATCGGCGCGCCCCCCGGCTATGTCGGCTACGATGAAGGCGGCCAGCTCAGCGAACAGGTCCGCCGCAAGCCTTACTCGGTGGTGCTTTTTGATGAGATCGAAAAGGCGCACCCCGATGTTTTCAACGTGCTGTTGCAGGTCATCGATGACGGCCGCATCACCGATGGCCAGGGCCGCACCGTGGACTTCCGCAACACCGTGCTCATCATGACTTCCAACATCGGCTCCCAACACATCCTGCACGAGTCCAACGCCGAGCAGCGCGAAGCCAAGGTCACCGAGGCCCTGCGCCACCACTTCCGCCCCGAGTTTCTCAACCGCATTGATGAAATCATCATCTTCGACCGCCTCGCCCGTGAGGAACTTACCGCCATCGTCGATCTCCAGTTGGATCGGGTTAGAAAGCGGCTGGCCAAACAAGGCCTCGGCCTCGCCCTCACCGCCGCCGCCAAGGAGTTCCTCGGCAACCAGGGTTATGACCCGGTCTATGGCGCCCGCCCCCTCAAGCGGGCGATCCAGCATCACTTGTTAGACCCGCTCAGTCTCGATGTGTTGGATGGCAGGTTCCTCGACGGCGACCTCATCCAGGCCGATCTCGAGGATGGCACCATCGGGTTCCGGAAATAGCCACGGAGCGGGACTTGCCAAGTCCCGTCGTCACCTCAGGAGCTGGTAGTTATAGCGGCCTGAGTTCCACCGCCACCCATGTCCTCACCTAACCCACCAACCATCATGCACCTCCATCGCCGCACATTCATCCGCACCGCCGCCACGGCGGGACTTGCGGGTCTCCTCGACCCGTCGTTCCTTAACTTGTTAGCCGCGGAGGCCGACAAGCTGCCAAGCGGCTTGTTCGAGTCGCCGGATCCTGCGGTGCTCAAGCTGGCGGACGGGATCTATCAGAAGTGCATCCTCGGCAAGATCTTTCCGGCGGCAGAACCCATGCTGCACAACTGGATCGGACCGGGTGGCGGCTATCGCGGCCAATGGATTTGGGACACGATGTTTGTGGTGGATCTGCTGAGCCTGTTGCCGGGCAAGGAACAGATCATCCGGGACGTGTTCCAGAACTACTGGGACTTCCAGGTGCGTTGGAACAAGGAGATGCCCGACTATGCCCATGACATGATCCCCTGCATGATCCAGCCCGGCAACAAGGATTGGGTCAAATTCCCGGCTTACTCACAGATCGCGATCCTGGCTTGGGGAGTGGAGCGGGTCTCTCAGCGCAACCACGACCGGGAGTTGGTCAAGCAGTGCTTGCAGCCGCTGGAACGCTTCCACGAGTGGTATTGGCGCGAACGCGACGTGACCGATTGCGGACTTGTCTCAGTGGGCTCCTATAGCGGCGACATCCAGCACGCACGCTTTGAAACATTTGATTACGAATGCAACATGGACGGACTGAAGCTGACAACCCACCCGAAGCGCAAAGGCGAAAAGGAGGGCGCGTGGTATGGCGATCTGTGCGTGCCAGGCAACACGGCCTATCTGATTATCGGCGAGCAAAGCCTGATGCGCCTGGCACTCAGCATGGGTGACCAGGAAATGGCCGCTCGCCGCAAGAAAAAGATCGACATGGCGGTCGCGGCGATGCGCAAACACATGTGGGACGAAGAGGCGGGGTTGTTTCTAACCGTGAAGCGCGACACCATGGAAAAGGTTCCCGGCGGCACCATCGGCAGTTGGATTCCGCTCACCGCAGGCGTGCCCACCCCGGCCATGGCCAAACGCATGGCCGCCACCCTGCAAACCCCGGGCTGGAACACGCCGCTGCCCGTGCCCACCGTGAACCGCAACGACAAGCGCTGGAATTCCGGCGCCTTCTGGCGCGGTGACGTCTGGCCGGCCACCAACTATCAGATTGCCAGCGGCCTGGCCTCATATGGCCATATGGAGCTGGCCGCAGACATCGCCGACAAGACCGTCGCCAATGCGATCCAGAACGGCATCAGCGAACGCTACGATTCGGTGTCCGGACAAAAGTTAGGGGTGGAATACCTTGGCATGACCTGCACCGTCATCACCATGATGCTCGACGGCCTTTGCCGGAAACATCAACTGAAGATCAAATCAACACCATGACCATGACCAGACAACTGACGATAGGCACACTTGCGCTGCTGGCGCTGCTCCAAGCGGCCCCGGCGCAATATCCGGGCTGGCAGCGTTCGGGCTCGATCTACCTGCTCACCACCCCGGACGGGGCGAACCTGCCGGCCACCGCCACGGAAGCCAACTTTCCGGTTCTGGTGCGGCTCACCAAGGATTTCTTTGATTTCAGCCAGGCCAAGGCCATGGGCGAGGACCTGCGCTTTGCGGCAGCGGGCCAAGCCCTGGCCTATCAGATCGAGGCCTGGGATCCGGCCGGCGGCGCGGCCAGCGTCTGGGTGCGCATCCCGGCCATCAAGGGCAACGAACGCCAGGAAATCAAGGTGTTCTGGGGCCAGGCTGATGCGACTAACGAATCGAATGGCGCCGCGGTGTTCAACGCGGACAACGGCTTCCTGAGCGTCCTGCATCTTGACGAGGCGCTCAAGGATGAAGTCGGCTCGGTAACGCTCACCAACAAGGGCACGACCACGGGCGCGGGCGTCATCGGCCAAGGCCGGCATGTGGCCGCGGGCCAGTCGCTCGGCTGCGGCGAGGTGATCACCACGTTTCCCATCAAAACCGATCCCAACTCCACGGCCGTCTGGGTCAAGGCGGATCAGTTCAACGATGCCACCGCCGTTTGGTGGGGACAGGGCCCGCAACAGCGCCAGGTGAGCATCATGGCGAAAAGCCCGGACACCTTTGAAATGAACACTTTTTACGGCCCGACCGTAACGGCCAAGGGTTCCGCTCAGTTGCAGCAATGGTATCATGTGGAACACACTTACAAGCTCGGCTTTTCGCTGATCTATATCAATGGCGTCCTCGCCGGCAGCAGTGCCGTATCCAGCATGGATCTCCATGCGCCGTGTCGAATGGAGATCGGCGGCAACAAGTTTGCCGGCGACATCGACGAGGTGCGCGTTTCCAAGGTCACGCGCTCCGCCGACTGGGTCAAATTGGAATACGAAAACCAGAGACCCCAGCAAACTCTGGTAGGCACCTTGGCGCAGCCGGGCACGGATTTTGCGGTCAGCCAAGCCGCCATCAACATGTTGGAAGGCACCAGCACCACGGTGGTCGCCAAAGTGGGTGGCGCACAGAAGCTTTATTGGATCGTCACGCGGGATGGCGCGGAGACCATCGTCGCGGTGGACCGGCTTGCCTATACCCTGCCTGCCGGGCGGGTGACCAAGGATACTTCGCTCACCCTGCAACTCAAGGCGGTCTTTGCCAATGGCACCAAGACCAAGGACATCCCGGTCACCATCAAGGAGGATATTCCCGAACCCGCGGTCACCCTCAAGGCCCCGGGCGCATGGAATGGCCGCGATACCATCGAAGTGGTTTCTAACATCAGTAACCTGGCCGCCATGCAGGCCAAAGGCGTAGGAGAACTCAAAACCACCTGGAGTGTCGGTGGCGGCGCGGTCACCAGGGAGATCACCGGCGACAAATTGATCCTCAAGCGATCACAATACAGCGGCAATATCACCGTCAAAATCACCCTCAACAACGGCGGAGCGGATTCCATCGCCACCGCCAACATCCTGGTGACCGAACCCAGGAAGGACGCCTGGGTGCAGCGTGTTCCGGACAAGAATGAAAAGCCGGTGGCCAACCAGTTCTATGCCCGCGACGACAACAACGAGGGCTCGCTCTTCTATAACGGTACTCTGGAGCAGCCCGCGGAATCGGTGTTTCTCAAGCTCTATGCCGACGACAAACTCGTCAATACCGAAACCCACAAGCCCAAGGCGGACCAGAGTTATGCGTTCACGGCCAAACTCAAACCCGGCCTGATCAAATACAAGGTCGAGTTCGGCACCAAAACCGGCAGCACGGAAGAGGTGTTGGAAACCGTCACGAACCTGATTTGCGGTGACGCCTATATCATCGAAGGCCAGTCGAATGCCGAAGCGGGCGTGCCGAATAACGGGACGCCGCCGGAAGAGGATTATTACACCAGCGAGTGGATTCGCAGTTACGGCAATGTGCTGAGCCGGGACGGTAAAGGCGGGTGGGGCACCGCGCGGCGCGCCCGCAAGTGGGGCACTCCTGACTTTGGCATGTATCAAATCGGTGCCTGGGGCATGGTACTCGCCAAGACCCTGCTGGAACAACACCGGATGCCCATTTGCATCATCAATGGCGCCGCCGGCGGCACCCCCATCTCGTATCACCAGCCAAATCCAGCCAATCACTACGACGCGAGCGGCGAGCTATACGTCAACATCCACAAGGTTTACGGCAGTTTGCTAACACGCGTGTCGGAGGCACGGTTGACCCACGGCATTCGCGGCGTGCTGTGGCATCAAGGCGAAAACGACAGCGGCATGGGGTTGTCCGACTGGAGTTACAAAACCTATCAGCAGTACTTTGTGGACATGACGGCCGCCTGGAAACAGGATTATCCCAACATCCGATATTACTATGTCTTCCAAGTCTGGCCGGCACCGTGCAATATGGGCCCCAAGGACGACCAACTGCGCGAGGTGCAGCGCACGCTGCCAAGGATTTTCTCCAACCTGCGCGTCATGTCCACCGTGGGCATCGCGACCCCGGAGACGGGGCGTGGATTGTGCCACTTCGACCTGGAAGGATATGAGCAGATGGGCGATCTGATGAGTCCACTGGTGGAAGTGGACAACTACGGACTCAAACCGGCCAAGGAGGTCACCGCACCAAACCTCAACCGGACATGGTTCACCAGTGCGGCCAAGGATGAAATCGCCCTCGACTTCGGTCAGCCGATGAGGTGGCAGGATGAAATGAAAAAGGAGATCTATCTCGACGGCGTCAAGGCTGCCGTCAGCGCCGGCTCGGCCGCCGGCAACCTCATCACCCTCAAGCTGGGTGCCCCCTCGACCGCCAAAACCATTGGCTACATCTCCGGCCGCGACTGGGATGGCAAGCCGACCAATCTCATCTATGGCACCAACCGCATCGCCGCCCTCACGTTCTGCGATGTGCCCATCGACACGACGGCGGTCCGGTAAACCTGAATCGGAAATTGAAAACCACGGATTACACGGATTGCTCGGATGAAGAATTTGAACTGGGATTTCGGCTGAACTTGGGGGAACCGGGTGATCTGGACCACTGATGGCACTGATTCATCTGATTACATAGAGAATTTCTTCAATCCGTGTAATCTGTGTAATCCGGTAATCCGTGGTTGAAGAAATGCCGTCCTATCCTTACCATTTCTCCGTTCCCGCTCTCTAACAAGAGAATTGCCACCACAAGCAGAAGCAAAACACAATCGAACACCACCAACCCAACCGCCATCATGAACCGGTCAAAATTAACACGCCGCGATTTTCTAACAACAGCCGCCACGGGTGGCCTGGCCGCCTGCACGCTCCCCGCGTTGGCGGCGGACACCGCCACGGAGGCCCCGGCAGATCCGGCCGCGACCGGCAGCCAGCGACTGTCGCTCGCCCAGTTGCGCAAGTGGGAGGCACTCGAGTATGGGATGTTCATCCACTTCGGCATGAGCACCTTCGTCCAGAACGAACTGCCCGACGGCAAGGCCCCCGCCACGACCTACGCACCCGACAAACTGGATGTGGACCAGTGGGTGTCGGTGGCCCGGGATGCGGGCATGAAGTATGCCGTGCTGACGACCAAGCACGTGGCCGGGCATTGCCTGTGGCCTAGCAATCACACCGCCTACACCGTGGCCAACAGCACGAACCAGACGAACGTGTTGGAAAAATTCTGCGAGGCCTGCGCCAAGAAGGGTGTCCTGCCCGGCTTCTACTATTGCTCCTGGGACAACCACAATCGTTTCGGCAGCAAAACGCCCTCGGACGGCGGCCCGTGGGGGGAAATGAATGGCATCCCCGGCCCCGATCCCAACCTGCCACCCTACACCACCTCGCTCTATCAGTATTTCCAGACCGCCCAGATCACCGAACTGCTCACCCGGTTCGGCCCGATCGCCGAGGTGTGGATCGACATTCCCGGCGTGCTCGGCCGCGGCTACCGGACGTTTCTCTATCAGCACATCGCCGCCTTGCAGCCGCAGACGCTCATCATGATGAACAACGGCATCGGCAACCCCGACGCCGTCGCCTACGCGTGGCCATCGGACCTGCTGGCGATCGAACGCAACGTCCCGGCAGGTACCGGCCATCGCAAGTGGCATGAGATCGAGGGCAAGAAATACTACATCCCGGGCGAAGTCTGCGACCCCATCGGCCGGGACTGGTTCTGGGTGGCCGGTGACAAACCGCGGGCCGACGAGGATCTGTTGAAGCAGTACCAGACGTGCCGCGCGGGCGGCGCCAATTTCCTGTTAGACGTGCCGCCCGACAAGCACGGCCTGATTCCCGACGAGACCGTGGCCGCCCTCACACGCCTGCGCAAGAACCTGAGGATCTGAGTCGGCAACAAAGGCTTGTGAGAGCTTCAAGCGATGGTGGAACCCGCCCATGCCCGCCGGGTTGGCCGCAAAAGAACGCAAGGAACGCAACGACTGATGAACGCGTTGCGCGAAGCCACAAGGAGCGTGGGCGTCCCCGCCCACCTGCCAATGAAGCGCGAAAGAACTGTGCCGCAAGCGCTTTCCTTTCGCCCCTCATTGGCCCACGACTGGAAGGTCGTGGCTCCATACCCGCGACAACGGCGCATGCACCCCGCCGTCTCCCCGCCTAGCCCAAAGGCGACGCCGGAATCCCGCCGCAGCCCGCGCCTTGACCATCACCAACCGCCAGAAATGTTGCCCTGCGTGCTGGCACCCCATTCCCTGAGCATGCGAGGCGGTTCCCATACATCGTCCTTTCAACCCTCGGGCAGCCCCAATCATCTCACGGCCCTATCAGCCCGTTCCCCGGCCGCATGGGTCTCTTCGCGCTGCTGTCAGCCTGTTTCTCGGTGGTGTCAACCGACAACACTTCCACCGCTTTGGAAATCCCTGCAGCCGATCACTGCGCTACCTTTCAAATCCCACTCGAATTCCCCGATTTCCCCCTTGCCGAACGCCTCCGCCTCTGAAGAACACGGTTTGTCTCATTGAGACAAGCAATTCCAATCCGACCATGAATCGCCCAGCCGTGCGGGCCAATGACACCGGACGCGACTCCCGCCCGGTGTTTTCGGTTGCCTTAGTTCCGAGGGTCGGATTAACCTTCGCGGAACAGCGGTTCTCCAATGGGGCAAACCGCCGCTGAGGGCCCACTTCCTCATGAGCATTACCGATTACCAAGCCAAACACCTCGCTTACGAGCTGACCCGGCGCTGTCCCTCCGACAGTATCGAGAAGCTTGCCGCTGCGGTTGCCGGTGCTCAGGTGGATCTGAATCCACACCAGGTGGACGCCGCGCTGTTCGCCTTCCAATCCCCCTTATCCAAGGGGGCGATCCTCGCCGACGAAGTCGGCTTGGGCAAAACCATAGAGGCGGGGCTGGTCATTTCCCAGCGGTGGGCGGAACGCAAGCGCCGGATTCTGGTCATCACCCCGTCCAACCTCCGGAAACAATGGCATCAGGAGCTGACCGAAAAATTCTTTCTGCCCTGCGAAATCCTTGAATCCAAGTTCTACAACGCCGCGATCAATAAGGGCCACTTCCAGCCCTTCGAACCCGCTCAGGAGGCGGTTGTAATCTGCTCTTACCAATTTGCACGCGCCAAAGCCGCCGATGTCCAACGCACACCGTGGGACCTGGTAGTCATCGACGAAGCCCACCGCCTCCGCAATGTTTACAAGCCGTCCAACGTCATCGCCAATGTGCTCAAGCTGGCGTTGCAGGACCGCCACAAGTTGCTGCTCACCGCCACGCCACTGCAAAATTCCCTGTTAGAGTTGTTCGGTCTGGGCAGCTTTGTTGACGATCACACCTTCGGAAATCTGAAGAGCTTCCGGGACCAGTTCACCAATCTGAACCAACAGCAGGTGTTCGATACGCTCAAGGCCCGGCTCAAGCCCATTTGCCACCGCACCCTGCGCCGTCAGGTCACCGCCTACGTGCCGTTCACCAAGCGCCACGCCATGGTGGAGCCCTTCGACCCGAGTGATGGTGAAGATCATCTCTACCACCTCGTTTCCGACTACCTCCGCCGGGACAACCTCCAAGCCCTGCCGCCCAGCCAGCGCACCCTCATGACGCTGGTGCTGCGGAAGCTGCTCGCCTCCTCATCGTTCGCCATCGCCGGGGCGCTTACCTCCATTGCAAATCGGCTCAAGGCCCGGCTAATGGCCGAGGAAGTCGCCACCTCCCTCGAAGACGAACTCGATGAGGACTACGAAGCGCTCGATGAAACCGCCGAGGAATGGGAGGACGATCCCGCCGTGCCGCTCAGCGCGGAGGCCCGGGACGCCATGCGGGAGGAAATCGCGGACTTGGAGGAGTTCACCCGGCTCGCCCTGGCGATTGAGCACAACGCCAAGGGCAAGGCCCTCATTAAGGCACTGGAGGTTGCCTTCGCCAAGGCCAAGGAACTTGGTGCGGCGGAAAAAGCCATCATCTTCACCGAATCCCGCAAGACCCAGAGTTACCTCCTCCGCCTGTTGGCGGATACCCCGTATGCCGCGGGCATCGTTCTCTTCAACGGCAGCAATGCCGACGACACCTCCAGGGCCATTTATTCCCGCTGGCTGCAGCGGCATCAGGGCAGCGACAAAATCACCGGCTCCCGCAGTGCCGACATGCGCTCCGCGCTGGTGGACTACTTCTGCGAGGAGGGCCGCATCATGATCGCCACCGAGGCCGGGGCGGAGGGCATCAATCTCCAGTTTTGCTCGCTCGTGGTGAACTACGACCTGCCGTGGAATCCCCAGCGCATCGAGCAGCGCATCGGCCGTTGCCACCGTTACGGGCAGAAGCATGACGTGGTGGTGGTGAACTTCCTCAACCGGAAAAACGAGGCCGACCTCCGGGTTTATAAATTGCTAGACGAAAAGTTCCAACTATTCACCGGTGTCTTCGGCTCCAGTGATGAAGTGCTTGGCAGCATCGAGTCAGGCGTGGATTTTGAAAAGCGCATCGCCGCCATCTACCAGAACTGTCGCAAACCGGAGGAAGTGATAATCGCCTTCGACCAACTCCAGTTGGAACTGAGCTTCGAGATTAACGAGGCCATGACCGACACCCGGCGCAAACTGCTCGAAAATTTCGACGATGAAGTGCGGGACAAGCTCAAGATCCGGGACGATGCCTCTCGCGCATTCCTCAACCGCTTCGAGCGCCAGCTCATGCAGCTCACCCGGCACGAGCTGAACGGCCACGCCGAGTTCGGCACCGATTCATCCTTCATCCTTCATACTTCACCCTTTCCGAACATCCCACTCGGGCGCTATGAACTCCCGCGCCGCTCCGGCGAGGCCCACCTCTACCGTCTCGGCCACCCGCTCGCCGAGCGCCTCATCGACCAGGCCAAAGGTCGCGACCTGCCTCTAGCCGAGATCGAGTTCCGCTACGCCGACCACGGCAGCAAGATCAGCATTTTGGAACCCCTGCGCGGAAAAGCCGGCTCTCTCGCCGTTTCTCTCCTTACCGTGGAATCCATGGATCAGGCCGAGGATCATTTGATTTTCGCCGCCTGCACTGATGACGAAACGATGCTGGACGAGGACCAGGTGCGCCGCATGCTCACCCTGCCGGCCCGAACGACCGCCTCAGTCCTTGATCTTCCGGCACCCGGGAGGCTCGATGCTTTCGCCGCCGCTCGCCAAGAGGAAATCCAGCGCGAGGTCTCCGCACGCAACGTCCTCTTCTACGAGGCCGAAGCCACCAAACTCGACGGCTGGGCCGATGACCTCAAAGTCGGCCTCGAACGAGAAATCAAGGAATTCGACCGCCAGATCAAGGAAACCCGTCGGGCCGCGATCACCGCGCTGACGCTCGAGGAAAAGCTCGCCAGCCAGAAACAGATCAAAGCAATCGAGGCACAGCGGAATGAAAAGCGACACTCGCTATTCGAAGCCCAAGATGCGATTGATCGCCAGCGGGAAATGCTGATCGACAAGATCGAGGGAAAGCTGCAACATTCGGTCACATCCTTTTCGTTGTTCACTCTCTGCTGGACCATGCCCTGAACACTTTATCAACAAACTCGTCATGTATATTCACAAGATCAAACTTACAAACATTCGTGGCTTCAAGAGCCTTGAATTTGATCTCCAGCGCCCGGACAAAAGCTACGCGGGTTGGACGGTCTTCACGGGTGACAACGGCTCGGGCAAAAGCACGCTTCTTAAGGCTATCGTGATGGGACTGGTAGGTCCAGATACGACGCGTTCCCTTCAACCCAGTCTCAATCGTTGGGTGAATGCTTTCAGCGAAGACAAAACCGCAGCGATTCATTTGGAAGTCACAAGTGCTGCCGATGACACAAGTCTGGATGGCGGAGGACCGCCGCCTAAGAAGCCATTTCCTGTAGATCTCACGTTAGCGAACGGCGGTAAGCAGACCGAGCTTTTCGCGAAGCCGGAAAAGGGAACAAAAAAGAAATCTCTGCCCGAACGGACAATTTGGTCCAAGAACAATTCGGGATGGTTTTCTTGCGGCTATGGACCATTCCGCCGGGTTTTTGGAGCGTCCTCAGAAGCCACGGAGATTATGATGGCTCGGCCAACGGCTCCATATGCTACCATGTTTCAGGAGGCTGCATCACTCTCACCTGCTGATCGGTGGCTGATCGATCTTGATCACAAGGCGTCGCGTGATCCCTCATCGAGAGAGAAAGAACAACTGGACGTCCTGCTTGAACTATTAAAGGACGAGTTGATGCCGAACGGAATGACTGTGAAGCGGGTTGATCCGGATGGTCTTTGGCTGGCCGATTCCAAGGGCGTCGAGCTGTCTTGGAGGGACATGAGTGATGGATACCGGGCCGCTCTTGCACTTCTGACCGACATCTTTCGACACCTCTGCCATACGCATGAAGAAACGAGCGTCATTGAGGTAGGGACACCGGTTGCCCGGTGCCCCCCTCGCAGATCCCGGCGTGCGGAATTACCGCACCGGGCTCCTCAGGAAAGCGCGCACACGGAACCAGCGCCGACACAAAGTGCCAGAAGCCAGTCCCCTTTGCAAGC
>JAPLUI010000302.1 GCA_026397725.1 Verrucomicrobiota bacterium
CGGGATCAAAACTGAAACGCTGAACGCGGGGTGAGCGATAGCGAACTTGGAACAATCGGCGCAGCCGCAAACCGGCATGGCCATCGGCAAAAAATGCTGAAATTGTAGAGCATGGGCAAAGTTTTGGCGTCTCGCCCTCGAGGGCAAAGTGCGGCGGTCATAGACGCGCCGCTACAAGGTTGAGGTTCGTGGTGCCGAGAAACGCGTGGCCCGGCCTCATGCGGTCGAGGTAGGTGAGGAGCATGTCCTGGGCGTCCTTCGAGCAGCGGTCGAGTTCATTCACGATTTCTATCCTGGAACGGAATTGGGAAAGCCGCGGATTACGCGGATTACGCGGATCAAGAAATGGGAAACCGGATCACTCGCCTTTTGAGTGAAGCAACATTCTGGCGTAACTCTCAAAATATCAGCGTAATCCGCGTAATCCGCGGTTCTCATTCCTGGATTGTCTTGGCGTTCCTTGCGTTCTTTTTCGGCTGGTCATCTTCGTTTAGGGGTTAGACATTGCCTGCCCGGCGGAATCCGCAGGGCTGGACGGGACGAAACTGGAAATCTGAAACCTAAGCACAGACCAAGCTCTGGCACCACGCCCACGGGGGAAAAGTGCGACTTTTCCCGCAGGGGAAAAGTAGTCACAGACGCGCCGCTACGGTCCGCAGCATCACCGGCCTCCTTTCTGCCGCGCATCCGCATCAGCATGTCGGCGATGGCCACCGCGCCTTTCCCATCGGGGTGGCTGGCGAGCGTGCGGGTGAGCAGGTTCACGAGGCTGGTCTTGCCGATGCCGGGAGCCGCAAAAGTTAGTCTTGCAATACGGCATCACGGGCTTACGCTGCCGCCATGAACGCTCCGCCGAATGAGCACGCCACGCTGTTGAACCGGATCACGATTGATCCCACCGTTTGCCATGGAAAGCCGGTAATCCGCAGCCTCCGTTATCCCGTCGAATCGCTCCTTGAATACCTTGCTGGCGGCGATTCGTTTGATGACGTGCTGGCGGAATTTCCGGATTTGGAGCGGGAAGACCTGCAAGCTTGCATTCAATTTGCGGCACAATCTCTAAAACTTCGGACCGTGCACTTCGATGCGGCATGAAATTTCTGATCGATGCACACTTACCGCCCAGCCTGCGTGCCGTGTTTCAGGCAGCAGGACATGATGCAATTCACACGCTGGACATGCCTGATCAGAACGCGTCGCGCGATGGCTTATTGAACGAAGTTTCCATGGCCGAGATGCGGGTGGTCGTGACTAAAGACACGGATTTCTACTACTCCCATCTTCTGCACGGTCGTCCTTGGAAGCTGGTTCTGGTCCGCACTGGCAACTTGGGATTATAGGCGACGAAGTTGATGTTTGAAATCCATCTTCCTGAGATTGAACTAGCGTTGCAACGCTGCACGCTTGTGGAGTTGGACCATAAAATGGTGTCTGTGGACGGGGCCAGTCCTTTAATTTATTAACTTTCTGATTGACAGGTCCGGTTCCGGGCGGGAAGGTTGGGCATGGCAAGACAGTTGAGATTCCAGTACCGCGGGCGCGGTGTATCATGTCATGGCCTGCGGCGACGGGGGCAAGCAGCTCTTTCGTGGGAAGGAAGACCATGAGTCATTCCGGCACTGGCTGGAGCAGGTTTGCGGCAGCCACGGGTGGCGGATCCACGCGTGGGTTCTGATGGTCAATCCCTGCGTTCAAGGACAAGCTGCTGGGCATGTTGGAGAAAACGCGGGCCAAAATCCGCAAGCGCGGCAATCACTCGGGAGGGGCGGTGGCGGCGCCACAACGAGGCGGCGGCGGAGCGGATCGTGGGCTGGCTGGGCGGGCGCACGGGCATGCCCGTCGCCGTGGCGGAGTTGGCGCTGCTGAAAAAGAACGACCCCGGCAAAGTGACCTGCGCCGCGCTGGTCCGGCGGAGCACGGCGGTGCCCAACGAGTGGCTTGCGTCGCGGCTCGCGATGGGGCACGCATCGTATGTGAGCGCGTTGGTGAATCGGACGCTGCGTGATGCCAAGGCCCGCCGGGTGGTGGAGGGGTTGGAACTGGAATTCGCCGGGCTTGCGGCGCCCGGCGGGAGTGGCGGCGAATAGATGACCATGAATGAGCCCATTGACGCACAGAGCACGGTTCCGCCCCCAGACGGCGGACAGTGGGCGCGCCCGGCGGTCACACCCCACCCTATGGAAAGGCAGGACCGCGCAGCCATCAGGATTTATGTCCCCCGGATCAAGAAGTCTGAAGTGGCAGCTCGTGGCGCGTCATATTTTCAGGATGCCTGCCAGCACGGTGAGTGGAAGGATGCGAGTTCGCGTGGCGGCGAACTCGACGTCCTTGGCCCCGCAATGCACCTGATAGAAGAGCGGGATGTCGGAGCGGGCGGCGAAGTAGGGGATGTTCCGGCTGAGGTCGCGCTCGCCGGTCTTGCATTCAACGGCGAAGACCGGCTTGCCGCCACGCACAACGACGAAGTCGATTGGTAGCGGCCTTGCAGCGAGTCGCCGCCCTTGCGGTAGTGATCGAGTCTAGCGGAACCCGTGACAAGGATTCTGCGCGAGTCATGCTGTTTATCGTAGATCCCCTTGATCAGCCCCCGCCACTGGCGGTATTTGTGAATTTCGTCGAAAATCAACAGCGGTTGGTCGGCGGGCAAGGCCCCAGCGAGGTGCAGTTTCCGGTCCGCGAGATCGTCCCATGAGAGGTAGCCGGGGTGCGTGGCGTTGGCACCATCGAGCAGGCTGAGCGCAAGCGTCGTTTTCCCCACTTGGCGGGGACCGCCGAGGAAGACCATCTTTTCGGCAAGATCCGCCCTCAGGATAGGTAGTAGCGCACGCCGCATGCGGGCAGTTTTAGGAATGCACAAATTCGAGTCAAGTCGAAAAACAACATGAATGAATTCGAGTCACGCTGAATTTCCCAAGCTGAGGGCTGTTCTACGATTGAGCTAAACCATCCTGTAGCTGGTGTGATTGGAGAAGGCCGCTTCTCCGCCCACAGAGGCGTGACCACCCGCGAGACGGCCCGAACCTCATGGCAACCCCGCTGCTCTAACGGTTGAGCCAAAGCGGGGTGGCGGGCTGCGCCCTTCCCACCGCACTCCAGATTTTGGCTCGCGCCTGGGCAGGTGAAGGTATGGAGTGCGGTGGGAAGCGCAGCGCCACACCGCTTTGGCTAAGTCCCGGCGCTCGCTGCGGCCGGACAATCGTCCGGTCCGTCATCGTGAGTGTGTGGCTAGGGAACATAGCCGAGCCACGGGCCCAGCCATTTTTCGGCTTCGGCCACGGACATGTGCTTGCGGCGGGCATAGTCTTCGAGTTGGTCCTGTTGCACTTCGGAGATGGCAAAGTAATGGCTCTCCGGGTGGGAGAAATATAGACCGCACACGGCGGCCCCGGGGTGCATGGCATAACTCTCGGTTAGAACAACTCCGGTGGCCGGCGTCGCGCCCAGCAGCGCGAAGAGCAGCGGCTTTTCGGTGTGGTCCGGTTGCGCCGGATAGCCGGGTGCAGGGCGGATGCCACGGTAGTTCTCGTGGATGAGTTGCTCGTGGGTGAGTTCGCTTTCCGTCTCGTAACCCCACTCGACCCGGGCGCGATGGTGCAGCCACTCGGCCAAGGCCTCGGCAAAGCGGTCGGCGATGGCCTTGACCATGATCGAGCCGTAGGGGTCGTGGGCCTGGTCCAATTCCGCAGCGAATTCATCCGCCCCGTGGATGCCGACGACGAAGCCGCCGAGGTAGTCCGCGGCGACGATCGCCGGTCGCCGCGAGTCATCTGGCGTGCCGCCTTCTCCCACGAACTCACAATCATCCAACCCAGCGGTTTGCGGGTTTCGTAAGATGTAAGCCCGCTGGTTCCAGTGAGCAAGGCGCCCCGCATCTTCTTTGGCGATGGCTTGGTCCGTTGAGAGGAACGTCGGCGTCAGCCGCGGCGA
This sequence comes from Verrucomicrobiota bacterium, assembly GCA_026397725.1. Classification (GTDB taxonomy): domain Bacteria; phylum Verrucomicrobiota; class Verrucomicrobiia; order Verrucomicrobiales; family Akkermansiaceae; genus Luteolibacter. Next base: position 3,928 of record JAPLUI010000302.1, read on the forward strand.
CCGGTGATCGCCGCTACAGGGTGCCACCCAATCGGCCAGCGCGACGTTGGGTTTGCCGGAATCCTTGGCGGTTTGCTGCCGCAGGCTGTGGAAGCGGGTGCGCTCCTCCGTGCGCGATTCATCGGTCCAGATGATGATGTCGTCGCCAACCGAATTGGCTGGGAAAAACCCATACACGCCGCGTGCCTCGAAGCGGTTTTCGGTGATGATGCGCTCGATCCAAGCCAGCGCATCCTGATGGAGTTGCGCCGCTTCAGCAGCGGCTTCGGCGTGCTTGGTCTTGAGCACTCCGGCCTCGCGGTCCCATACGCCACGAAGCTCCCAAGTGTGGAAAAATGGCGTCCAGTCGATGAAATCGACCAAGCTGCGAAGGTCGCTTCCGGGCAAACTGCCCGGAGCACCTTCCGTGGCGCGGGCCTCCTGCCCGCAGACCCGGGTTCCGAGGAACGCGGGCACTGGCGGAGTGTAGGCGGACCAGTCGAAACGCGGGGCGGCAGCGCGGGCTGCCGCGAGAGTGAGGGTGGCCTTTTTCGGTCTGCCCAGGAAGGCGTCGCGGAGTTGCTGTTGTTTGGTCAGATTCTCCGCCACGAACGCGTCGCGCTGGTCTTTCGACAGCAGTGAGGTGGTGACGGGCACGGAGCGCGAGGCATCCAACACATGCACGACCGGGCCGGAATAATGCTGGGCGATCTTGACCGCCGTGTGCGCGGCGGAGGTGGTGGCCCCACCGATGAGCAAGGGCACGCGGAATCCCGTGCGTTCCATTTCCTTGGCCACATGGACCATTTCATCCAGCGATGGCGTGATCAGACCGGACAGGCCGATCACATCCGCGCCGATCTCACGCGCCTTGTCGAGGATCTTGTCACAGGAAACCATCACGCCCATGTCGGTGACCTCGTAACCATTGCACGAGAGCACGACCCCGACGATGTTCTTGCCGATGTCATGCACGTCGCCCTTGACCGTGGCGATGAGGAAGCGCCCGGCGGATTCCGGGGCGTCATCTTCAAAGCAACTTAACGGGGCACCGCCTTCGGGTGCTCCTTCGCGGCCTGTTTCCGGCGTTCGCCCGCTTCCCGCCGCAGTCTCAAGGAAGTTTCTCCCAGACGTTTGAGACGTTCCTTCGCCTGCCGGTCCACCGACGAAGCGAGTGAGGATTTCGGGGTGGTAGCGCTGGTCGTGCCGATGCTCATCGAAGAAGGCGTATGCGAGCTGGTACCCCGTATCAAGCAATTCTTGGCTCGATGGGTGAAGGTGTTGGCGCAACCAATCCGCGTCCCTCTCGATCGGGTGGGTGAATTCGCTGTTATCGGCAATCCACGCGGAAAACCATGGGTTGCCGGCAAAGCGGTCGATGAATTCCAATGCCGACCGAGCCGCCTGATAGTGTCCCTGTGCGGCGTGTTGGAGAGTCACGAAGCAAGCTCCCTCTTCGGTGGTCCGGCGGAGAAGGTTCTCCACTGCCAGTTGCCACGGGCAATAAACGAAGCGGATTTGCACCAAAGCACCGCTGGCGCTGGCGGCCTCGAGGTGGACCTTGCTGCGTTCCAGATCCTGCAGAGTGCCGGCCATCACGAGGTTGGCGTCGGCGACCCCCAAGTGGATCGTGGCGCTGTTTTTGCCGCTGCCTTGTCCGCCGACGTTGAAGCCGATCAGGGCTTGCTCGGGCAGGTCCTTGAATTCATCCAGTTTCCGATGGAATAGCCAGTCAATGAAGGCCCCGGCGGGTTCCAGGGTGGCCATGCTCCAACGTTGGCGGGACTCGCGGTTTGCGGAGTATGTCGGGCTGAGTTCCTGGGCGGCGTGATGATCCAAAATGATGCCAAAGCGCTTTTCGTAGCAGCTTCTGGTGATCGGCAGATTGGCACACAACTGCGCGGCGAACTCCATTTCCACGCGGCGTTCTTCATCGGTGAGACCGGGGCAGGGGGTGTAGGAAAACCCGTCGGCCAGGGTGATGGGCGCGGGAGTTGTTTCCCCGGCAGCGAGCTGGCGGAAATAGCGTTTGTTGTGGGCGACCGAGTGTTTCTCCATCTCCATGAACGGGGTCAGCCAGGCTACGGCCTTCTTCATCACGCGGGCGGACTTGACCACTTGCGGGAGGAACATCCGGCCCATGCCGAAGAGGTCGCCCACCACTCCCATGCTGTCCATGAGCGGGCCTTCGATGACTTTGAGGGGGCGACCGTATTGCTGGCGGGCCTCCTCGGTGTCTTCGTCAATGAAGCGGTCAATGCCCTTGAGCAAGGCGTGTTCGAGGCGTCTTTCAACGGGGCCATTGCGCCAGGTCAGGTCTTCTTCGATCTTCTTGCCGCCCTGGCTTTTGAAGCGTTCGGCAAGTTCGAGCAGGCGCTCGGTGGCGTCGGGACGGCGGTTGAGCAGCACGTCTTCGACGCACTCGAGGAGTTCCTTGGGGATCTCGTCATAGACTTCGAGCATGCCGGCATTGACGATGCCCATGTCCATGCCGGCCAGGCAGGCGTGATAGAGGAAGGCGGAGTGCATCGCCTCGCGGACGGCATGGTTGCCGCGGAAGGCGAATGAGATGTTGGAAACGCCGCCGGAGACCCTGGCGCCGGGAAGCTGCGCTTTGATCCAACGGGTGGCCTGGATGAAATCGACCGCATAGTTGTTATGCTCCTCGATGCCGGTGGCAACGGTCAGAATGTTAGGATCGAAGATGATATCATCCGGATTGAAACCGACCGCATCGACCAGCAGGCGATAGGCCCGCTCGCAAATGCGGATTTTCTCCTCGTAGGAGGCGGCCTGACCGTTTTCATCGAAGGCCATGACGACCACGGCCGCCCCATAGCGCATGATGTGGCGGGCCTGTTTGATGAAGTTCTCCTCGCCTTCCTTGAGTGAGATCGAGTTGACGATGCCCTTGCCCTGGAGGCATTTGAGGCCGGCCTCGATGATCTCCCATTTTGAGGAATCAACCATGATCGGGACGCGGGCGACGTCCGGCTCGCCCTGCAACAGATGCAGGAAGCGGGTCATCATTGCCTTGCCATCAATCAGCCCGTCATCGAAGCAGATGTCGATCACATTGGCACCGTTGGCGACTTGCTGGCGTGCCACTTCCAGGGCGGCCTCGAGGTTGCCGGCGCGAACGAGCTTGGCAAATTGCGGCGACCCGGCGACGTTGGCCCGCTCGCCGATCATCAGGAAGCGTTTGTCAGAAGTGTGGTTGTAGGCCTCGGTGCCGGAAAGCCGAAGCGCGTGGGGGATGGTTGGCATAGCGAATTTGAAGGTATCTTTCTTGGCTCCCCTTGGCGGACGTTGCGGCTTTGCGGTCAATCTTATTGAAGCACCGGCACTTCCCGCGGCGCGATGCAGGCGACGGCTTTGGCGATGGCGGCGATGTGTTCGGGGGTGCTCCCGCAGCAACCGCCTGCTAGATTGAGCAGACCGGCTTGCGCAAAGTCCGCCATGAAATCATGCATCTGTTGCGGGCCGAGATCGTAGCCGGTGGGGGCCAGCGGGTTGGGCAGACCGGCGTTGGGATAGCAGGAAATGTTAGTGGTGGCGCAGTCGGAGAGTTCCTCCAGAAACGGGCGCATGAGGTCGGGGCCGAGCGAGCAGTTCAGGCCGATGGCCAGCGGCTTGACGTGGGCGAAGGCGTTCCAGAACGCTTCGACTTTTTGCGCGGAGATCATGGTTTCCCCGCCAAGTCCCACGGCGGCGGAAATGATGACCGGCAGGCGCAGGCCGTCCTCGTCAAACACCTCCAGGACGGCCACTATGGCAGCCTTGGCATTGAGCGAGTCGAAAATCGTCTCCACCATCAGGAGGTCGCTACCGCCGGCGATTAGCGCCCGGATCTGGTGTTTGTAGGCGGCCAGAACCTGATCGAAGGTGACCACCCGAAAACCGTGGTCGTCCGGGTCCGGGGAGTTGCTCAGGGAGACGGTGAGCGGCCCGATGGCCCCGGCCACGTAGCGGCGGCGGCCGGTGTCGCTGCCGATGGCGTCGGCCCACTTGCGGCAGAGGCGGGCGGATTCGACGTTCATTTCCCAGGCGAGGTCGTTGAGAAACGGGTTTTCGAGGATGGTCTGGTAAAATTCCGGATCCTTGCGACCGCCGCGTTCGCGCGGGTCCTCGACGAAGAACTCGCTCTGGGCGATGCCGGTGGCGGAAAAGGTATTGGTCTCGCAAATATCCGAACCGGCTACGTAGAAGCACCTGTGAATGTCCCCGATGACCTCCGGGCGGGTGAGGGACAGAATGTCGCCGTTGTTGAGCAAATCCTTGTCGGCATTGGCAAAGCGGGTGCCGCGGGCGTCAGCCTCCAGCAGCCCGTAGGCGCGGATGGTCGTGCCCATCGCCCCGTCCAGGACGAGAATGCGCTCAGCGAGGGATTTTTCGAGATCGGAACTCGGATCGGCCATTGGCATGTGCGGAAAATACCGGCTTTCCGGCAATTGGCAAGATACAAATCATCGTATCTTGATACGACGATGGGATTCCTTGCAAAGGACACTCTGCGCTGCCACCAGTCACGATGGGGAGGCGGGACCTTGTCTGGAAAACAGGTAGGTCTTGATCCGGCTGTTGATCAAACACTCCGGACGCGACTTCCCCTCAGGATGCGCCAAGCGAACCGGCTTGGGCGGGACACCGGTGCTCTAACTTTTCCGCGGGCGGAAGCCCATGACGAAGCGGATGGCCATGAGCGGCAAGGCGGCGATCACGAAGGCGGCGGCGGCGGTTTTCAGGCCGGGATAGACGCGGGCACGCTTGCCATCGAGCGCGGTGAGCGCCTCGGCGACGACCTGGGCCTTGGGCAGGTAGAAACACCGGTGTCCAGGCATTTGCCGCGCATCGCCACGGCGACGGGCGACTTCGCCAAATTCGGTTTTCACCGGGCCGGGACAGACGGCCAGCACCGGGATGCCGTGCTCCTTCAGCTCGATTCGCAGCGCCTCGGAGAAGCTGGTGACATAAGCCTTGGTCGCGGCATACACGGCGAAGTCCGGCATGGGCACCAGACATGCCAGCGAACTGACGTTGAGCACCGCGCCCCTGCCGCACCGGATCATGGCTGGCAGCAGCGCGTGGGTGAGATGGGTGAGGGCCTCAATGTTGAGACCGAGCATGGCCTTGATTTTCACCCAGTCCGCCGAGACGAACTCGCCGTAATCGCCAAGGCCGGCGTTGTTGACCAGCAGATCGGGGATGAAGCGCTGGAGGATGAGGTTCTCCACCAGATCCTCGCGCTCGGAGGCATCGTTGAGGTCGGCGGCATATACCAGAACCTCCACCGCCGGATGCAACTCGCGGAGACGCCCGGCGACTTGGTGCAGCAGCGCCTCGCGTCGCGCCACGAGGACAAGCTTATCGACCCGTGGCGCGAGTTGCCGGGCAAATTCCTCACCGAGACCGGAGGAGGCACCGGTGATGAGGGCACAGGAGAAACTGGCAGGCTGGGGCATGGCGGGATCTTACACCATGCCACCGGCAGGTGCCATCACGGATTATGCCATCTGGGTTTCACCATTCGGACCTTGGGTGACGTGCAGAACACGCAAGGGCAGGCGGACGAGGATTTCGCCATCGCAACCGATGTCGATGGAATAGATGCCGAGTTTCTGGAACCGCAGGCCTTGGAGATTCATCACGATGTTGCGCGTGAGGAACGGCACGTTCTTGGGAAGCTGCACTTCAAATTCCGGCTCGATGGGCATGTTGTTGGGATCGAGCGATTCACCGTCCTCATCGATGATGTTGATGGAGAGCTTGTGCCGGCCGGCGTCTTCCGGGGTGAAGCACATCCGCATGGCAAGCGCGCAGGAAGGATGCACGACCGGTACGGCACGGGCCATGAGCGTGTCGAAAGTTCCGGAAATGACGAGCTTGCCGTTGTAGTCGGCAGCGAAGTCACAGAGGGTGGTGATTTGGATGTCCATATTGGGGTAGTGAATTGATTCGAGGTTCTCCCGGCCGACAGGATTGGTGGCGCGGGACGACTTGTCTGAAGCAGTTCAGGCCAAACGTCCAGCCTAAACTGTTCAGGGGTCTTCGATGTTCTCATCGATGACCTCGTCGTCATCCACGGGAAGGGCCCGGGTCGTGCGGGGAGACAGCTCACGCTCCAGCGCTTTCCCCTCGGGCTTCAGCTCATCCACCGGAAGCGCCCGCAGCGGTTCTGCCACCGGGGTGGCACCCGAATCCGCAGCCGGGTTTTTCTTCCCTCCGCCGGCGGTGTTGGGATCATTTTCATCGACGACCACCAGCGCGCGCTGTGGCGGGGCGATGATTTCCTTGATGTCGTCTTTGATCGGTTCGAAGAAACTGCGCACCATCGGCGCCGCCATGCGGCCGCCCGCGATCTTCTCGCCGGGGCGGCCTTCATAAAGCACGGCAAAGGCGTAGCGCGGGTTGTCCTTGGGCAGGAAGCCGGCAAACCACGCGAGGTTCTGGCCTTTCGCCTTGGGGCCCCATTGCGCCGTGCCGGTCTTGCCGCAGAGCGTGGTGTAGCTCAAGGACCCGCTGCGGCCCGTCCCATAACCGGCATCCACCACATCACTCATGCCGGCCCGCACGACCTCGACGGCCTTCTGCTCGAGGCCGAGCCAATTCCGGCGTTCCGGCAGCGTGACTTTGACGACCCGCCCGCGGGTGTCCTGAAGCTGGCTGATGAGTTGGAGTCGTGGCAGCGCCCCGCCATTGGCGATGCCGGCCATTGCCTGGGCCACCTGCAGCGGCGAGGCGAGCAGCGAGCCCTGCCCGATGGATAGATTGGCGGTATCGCCATCGAGAATCCGGCGGCGTTCGTTTTTCAGCATCCATTCGTCGTTGGGTACCAGGCCCGGGGTTTCACCGATGAGTGGCAGTCCGCTGCGCTCGCCAAACCCGAGGCGCCGCGCCAAGCTGAGAAAAGCGGTCGGGCCGACCTTGATGCCGACCTGATAGAACCAGGGGTTGCAGGAGCGGGCCAAGGCACGCCGGACATCGATCGAGCCCTCGGGCGTCTTGCTCCAGTTGTTGAAGACGTGATTGCCGACGCGAATGGCAGCCGGGCAGTCGATCTCGGTGTCCGCGGTGATGGTGCCGTTGTTGAGCGCGGCCAGGGCGATGACGGGTTTGAACGACGAGGCCGGCGGATAGGCGGATTGGAATGCCCGTCCGAACAAGGGCTGTGAGGGATCATCCTGCAGGGCCTTGAAGTCCGCATCGCTGATGCCGGGAATGAAATGGTTGAGATCAAAGGACGGGCGCGAGGCCATCACCAGCACCTCGCCGGTGACCACGTCGATCACCACAAAAGCCCCGCGACGGCAGCCGTTGCGAAGGACTTTTTCGGCGAGTTGCTGCCACTCGAGATTGAGGGTGGTGACGATGGTGCCACCCGGTCGCGGCCGGGACACCTGCTCTTCAAGCAGTTTGTTGCCGCTTTCATCAAACAACAGCCGCTTCGTGCCGAACTCGCCGGTAAGCTGGCTGTCATAAAGCTTTTCCAAACCGGCACGGCCCTCGGTTTCCTCCCACATCGGTTCGTTACGGCTGATCGGTCCGGTGGGCAGTTTGCCGACGCTGCCGGAGTAACCGATGAGGTGTGCGGCCAACTCGCCATGCGGGTAATGGCGCCGGTAAACCGGGTGCAGCACCAGCCCCGAATCGAGCCTGGATTCGAGCGCCCGGGCCTCTTTCTCCTCGATTTGTCCGGACACCAGGAGCGGGATCCAACGGCGGTTATGGTAGTGATCGTATAGCTCGTCGTCCGTCTTGGGCAGCGGACACTTGAGCAGGGGGCGCAGGGAATCCAGCCGGCTCCGCCCCCAGCGGATGATGAATTCACGATCCGCATTTTCAAATTGCTTGAACTGCAGGCCCACCTGATAGACAACCCGGTTCTGGGCCAAGGGACGACCTTCCCGGTCCGTGATTTGCCCGCGTGGTGCCGGAATCTTCTGGGTGATGGCACGCGCGTTAGGTCGGGTGATGATCGAACCGTCGCTGGCGGCCCCCCCGCCGGGCGGGCTGACGGCAGCGGGCGGTTCCGGGGTCGGCACGCCCGGAGTATGGTCAGGAACTGCGGTTTGCGCCACCAGCGGCGCGGCAACGAGCACCGCCAGCAGAACCCTTGACCAACGGGGCGGGCCGGACGTGATGGCGGAAATGAGTGCTTGGAACTTCATCGCTGCGAGCATTCTAAGCGCGGCTTTGCCATTTTGAAAGCCCGAAGATGCGGCCAGGAAGAACGGCCTCGGCACCCTCGCGGCCCTGCGCCGCGACTTCCTGGGCGTCCCCCTCATGCCGAGCAAACAGCCGCCGCCGCCATCCCGAGCCCGGAGGTAACCCGCTGAACTCCGCTGAAGAGAGGCGGCTGGCGGAACCGGAGCGCAGCGGTCATCTCGCCCAATAACCCAAATGGCCTCCCGGCACGGGAGGCTACCTGAGTAGTTACGAGCCAGCATGCCACGTCGGCTGAAGCCGACGCTCCGTGGCTTCACTCGACGGTGACACTTTTGGCGAGATTTCTGGGTTGGTCGATTTCGCAGCCGCGAAGGCGGGCGACGTGATAGGCGAAAAGCTGGAGGGCGACGGTCGCAGGAATGGTGGCGACCAACGGATGGCAGCGCGGGATGAAGATGGCGTCATGCATGCGCTCGGCAGTGGCATAGTCGCCCTCGGTGACGAGGCCGAGGATCCGGGCACCGCGGGCACAGCATTCCTCGATGTTGCCGAGGATCTTGTCCTTGCCCGGAACATCACACGCGATGGCAATGACCGGGGTGCCTGCCTGCAACAGGGCGATCGGCCCGTGTTTGAGTTCGGCGGCATGGTAACCCTCGGCGTGAATATAGGAGATTTCCTTGAGCTTGAGAGCACCTTCAAGGGCGACGGGATACATCGGGCCGCGGCCGATGAAGAAGGCGTGTTCGTTGTTCGTGTATTCGGCGGCGATTTGGGCGATGCGTTCGTTCTGGAGGATGACCCTGCCGACGAGCGCGGGGAGGGACTCGATTTCGCGGGCGAACTTGATGCCGTCTTCGCGGGAAAAGCGGCGACCGCGGCCGAGCTTGAGCGCCATCATGAGCAGCACGACAACCTGGCAAGTGAAGGCTTTGGTGGAGGCGACGGAAATCTCGGGACCGGCGTGAAGATAGACTCCCCGGCCGGTTTCACGAGCGATGGTGGAACCGACGACGTTGCACAGGCTCATCACAAACGCCCCTTTCTGGTTCGCCTCGCGCACGGCGGCCAGGGTATCGGCGGTTTCCCCGGATTGGGAAATGGCGACGACCAAATCACGACTGCCGAGAATGGGATTGCGGTAGCGGAACTCAGCAGCTTGCTGAACCTCGGAATGAATGTCGGCAAGGTCTTCAAAGGCGTATTCACCGACGAGCCCGGCATGCAGCGAGGTGCCGCAACCGAGGAGGACAACGCGACCGATTTCCGCGAGTTCGCGGGGCGAGGTGCCCATGCCGGCCAGCATGGAGGTGCCGAGGTTGAAGTCGAGACGGCCCCGGATGGCATTGCCCAGAGCGTCCGGTTGCTCGTGAATTTCCTTGAGCATGTAGTGCTCGAAGCCGCCCTTTTCCGCTGCGGCGGGATCGATGCCAAGCTCGGCGATCTCACGGGTGACCGGGACATTGTGCAAATCGCGGACATCGACGGAATCGGCGGTAACGATGGCGATGTCGTCGTCGTTCAGATAGATCACCCGCTGGGTGTGGGCGAGAATGGCGGAAACATCGGAAGCGATGATGGTTTCACCATCGCCGATGCCGATGGCGATCGGGCTGCCGCGGCGGGCGGTGATGATGCGATCCGGTTCGTGTGACGAAAGCACGGCGATGCCGAAAGTGCCCACGACCTGATGAAGCGCATCGCAGACAGCCTGGAAGAGGTCGCCCTTGTCGCACTCGCCGATGAGGTGGGCGAGGACTTCGGTATCGGTTTCAGAGTAAAAAAAGTGGCCTCTCCCCTCGAGGCGGGACCGGATGGAGCGGTAGTTTTCGATGATGCCATTGTGGACCAGCGCAATGTTGCCGGATTTGTCGAGGTGCGGGTGGGCATTGACCTCGGTGGGCGGTCCGTGGGTGGCCCAGCGGGTGTGGGCGATGCCGGTGCAGGCACGCTGTAATAGCTCGGGTGCCCAATCGGCGTGTGCCTTGTCGCTGAGCCTGGCGACTTTGCCGGGGGCCTTGGCGACGACGAGGCGATCATCGTCGAGGATGGCGATGCCGGCCGAGTCGTAGCCCCGGTATTCAAGGCGCCGCAGTCCGTTGATGAGCACGGTGGCTGCCTCCGCTTTTCCGATGTATCCAACGATTCCGCACATGGTTCAATAGGGGGGTTGAGTGATTTTGGGTGAGAGGAGGATGACCGCCCTGGACGACGCCAGCAGGGCGTGTGCCAGCGCGAGGCCATAGATAGATTATGAGGGGGCTCAGTTGTTCCAGGCAAAGGGCTTTGTTCAAGGATTCATGGAACCAAGCAAAAAACCTCGCGGCGCTTACAGGTGCCAACGCCGTCAGGAAAAATCGCGCCAGATCGAAAAGACGCGGCAGTATGCGCCGGGCGTTCCCCGGGAGCAAGCGTTTGATGGTCGATTGTTGTCGATTCGCGCAGTTTGTCACCCGCGCCCGCAGGGTTCCGTGTTAGAAAGGAAAATGGGAAGGGTTAAAGCAGCCCCTATTTTTTGGAATCCGCCGACAGACCTCCTTGACGAGGGCTGTGCCGCCAAGCGATTCGGCGCTGACTCTTGTTGCTCATGGCCCTTTTCGGACCTCCATGATATGATGATTGCAGCCCCCCCTCACTCCACCGCTCGCTCCCCTTCCCGATCTCGCTTTTCCAACCAAACCATCAATATGGCGAGATCCGCCGGGGTGATCCCGGGAATGCGCCCGGCTTGGCCGATGGTGGCAGGGCGGATTTCCGTGAAACGAACCTGCGCCTCCCGTTTGAGCCCACGGATCGCGGCATAATCGAGGTCCTCAGGCAGCCGTTTGCCTTCCTGACGTGCCATGCGATCGATTTGGGTTTGTTGACGTCCAAGATGACCTTCGTATTTGAAATCCGTCTCGATGAGCGGCCAAAGTTCCATGCGAATCTCTTTGAGCAGCTCGGCGGGCAGGGTGCTCCATGAATTTTCGCTGCGACGAAACCACTGGTCGAGCTTCACCCCGGCGTACCCCGTGTTCCGAACCCATGTGTACGCCCGCTCCAGCGCCCGCTGCTTTTCCTCCACCCGCCGCACCCGCCCACCACTGGCCAGACCGATGGCCGCAGCTTTCGGCGTGAGCCGGAGATCCGCATTGTCCTGCCGTAACAAGAGACGGTACTCGGCCCGACTCGTGAACATGCGGTAGGGCTCGGCGCAGCCACGGGTGACCAAGTCATCCACCATCACCCCGAGATACGCCTCATCCCTCCCCAGCACCCAAGGTGCCTTCCCCAGCACCTTGAGCGCCGCATTGGCTCCAGCGATCAAGCCCTGCCCTGCCGCTTCCTCATAACCCGAGGTGCCATTGATCTGCCCGGCGAAATACAAGCCGTCCACGCGCTTCGTTTCCAAGGTGGGCCGAAGCTGGGTGGGCGGGCAGTAATCATATTCCACCGCATACCCCGGGCGCAGGATCTCGCATCTCTCCAAGCCGACGATACTTCGCAGGAATGCGAGCTGCACCGCGTAGGGCAGTGACGTGGAAACCCCGTTCACATAGAATTCGAGCGTATGCCGTCCCTCCGGTTCCAGGAATACCTGATGCCGCCCTTTTTCGGCAAACCGCACCACCTTGTCCTCGATTGACGGACAATAGCGCGGCCCCACCCCCGCAATCACCCCGCAATACAGCGGCGATTGATCCAGATTGTTGCGAATAATCTCGTGAGTGGCCGCGTTTGTGTAGGTGATCCAGCAGGGCAGTTGTTCCATGTGGAACGTCGGATCGCCCCATGGATTCAGCGTGAACAGGTCGTCGGTCCCGCGCTCCAATGTATCTGCCATGAAACTGAAGCGCGGCACCGGGCTGTCGCCATCTTGCCGCTCACATCGACTCAAGTCCAACGAACGGCCATTGACCCGGCACGGCGTGCCGGTCTTGAACCTCTCAACCTGAAAGCCCAAGCGCCGCAAGGCATCAGACACCGTGGATGACGCATCGCCCATCCGGCCACCCTGCTCGTGGCGCAAACCCACATGCATGAGACCCCGCATGAAGGTCCCCGCACTCAAAATCACCGCCCGCCCGGAAATCTCCATCCCCAACGAAGTCGTCACCCCCTCGATCCGCTCGCCCGCCACCAGCAAATCCGCCACATTGCCCTGATGGAGGTCCACCCCCGGCGTCCCCTCCAGAATGCGCTTCATCCTGAATTGATAAGCCTTCTTGTCGCATTGCGCCCGCGGCGCGCGAACCGCCGGACCCTTGGAAGCATTCAGCATGCGCCATTGGATTCCGGTGGCGTCGGTGTTGAGTCCCATCGCACCGCCCAGGGCATCGATTTCCCGGACCATGTGTCCTTTGGCCAGACCGCCGATCGCCGGGTTGCAGGACATTTGGGCGATCGTATCCAGATTCTGGGTGAGCACTGCCACCTCACACCCCAGCCGGGCCGCCGCCAAGGCCGCCTCAAGCCCGGCGTGGCCGGCGCCAATCACAATCACATCGTAGCTTTTCGGGTATCTGAACATCGTCCGAAAGCCACCCTAGCGGGAGAGCCGCGCCACTCAAGCACCGAAACCACGGAAGTTCCATGTGGAACATCTCAGCCGGGCCGATCCAGAATTCCGGCTGTCGCCCGTGGCAACAATTCCTCCAAGCTGAACTCCAAGCGCTCCGACCAGTTTGCCAGCATCACCCGCGGCACTTGAAACTCCGCTAAGACCTGCCGACACGCACCGCAGGGCGAAATCGGCAGCGCCGTATCCGCCACCACCGCCAAGCCATGAAACTCACGCGCCCCGGCCGCCACTGCGGCCCCGATGGCCACCCGCTCGGCGCAAGTCGTCAGGCCATAGGACAGATTCTCGACGTTGCAGCCGACGAAAATCCTGCCATCGGTAGCCACCACCGCCGCTCCGACTTGAAAATTCGAGTAGGGTGCATAAGCGTTCTGCCGCACCTTCCACGCCGCTTCCACCAGTGAGTTCCAATCCATGGCCCAGCTCATACACCCCGCCGCCCGGCAGGCAAATGAAAAACCCTCACGAGCCATGAAATTTCCTCTCGCACATCGGCAAGAAACCCCTCACCTTTCCGCCATGCACCGCGCACTTCCACTGGTTCTCATCCTCGGTATTCTCATCGTCTTCCGCACCCTGGGGGCGGCGTTTCCGGAAACCATGCCGAATTTCCAACCTCTTGCGGCGCTGTTTTTCTGCGGCGCATTGCTTGCCAGCGGTTGGCGTGGTTTTGTCATTCCGCTCATCGCCTGGGTGCTGAGTTACCCGCTGCCGCTGCTGTTTCTGGGCAACAGCCCGGTGGCGGACCCGCTGGTCTTTGGGACTACCCTAGCAGCCTTTGCAGTCACCTTTGTCATCGGCAACTCCCTGGCCACGCGCAGCCTCCCCACCCTGCTCGTCGGCTCGGTCACGGCAGCCCTCGGCTTTCACCTCATCACCAACGGTGCCGCCTGGCTGTGTGATCCCCGCTACGCCAAGACCCTCGCCGGCTGTTGCCAGGCGCTCTGGCTCGGTGCTCCCGGAGATCTCATTCCAACTTGGGTCTTCCTGCGCAACTTTGCCGCCGCCAACCTCCTTTTCACCGGCATTTTCCTGAGTGCCCGCATTTGTCTGCCAGCATTGGCCGTTGCGCCCGCCACCGCGTCGGCCACTCGCTAATCCCGGGCCATCGGCCTCGGGCCAGTTGACCAAAGTCCGCCTTCCCTCCCTGTAGCCTCATGTCCAGTGCCACCACGCCAGCTCTCGATTTCGCCACCTCTGCCGTCAACCAAGCACTCAGCGTAGCGCAGAAAATCGGGCTTTTCACCCTGATGGTTCGCATCCGCCGCTTTGAACAAACGGCCCTCAAGCACTACAACGGTGGCAAAATGGGCGGTTTCCTCCACCTCTACATCGGTCAGGAAGCTGTCGCCGTCGGCACCATTTCCCTCGCCGGGCCCGATGACCACTTCATCACCGCCTACCGCGATCACGGCCACGCCCTCGCGGTTGGCATGGGGATGAATGAGTGCATGGCGGAAATGTATGGCAAACAAACCGGCTGCTCCAAAGGCAAGGGCGGGTCCATGCATTTCTTTGCTCCCGACAAGAACTTCTGGGGTGGTCACGGGATCGTCGCCGGCCAGACCCCGCTCGGTCTTGGCCTCGCCTACGGCCTCAAGTATCTCGGCCGCAAAGGCTGCTGTGTGTGCTACCTGGGCGATGGCGCTGTCAACCAAGGGGCCTTCCACGAATCCCTCAACCTCTCCGGCCTGTTTGAAATTCCTGTCGTTTTCGTCATCGAAAACAACGGCTACTCGATGGGAACCTCTCAACAACGGTCTTCCGCCTACAGCGGTTGCCTCGCCCAGCGTGCCGAAGCTTATGGCATCGCCTGGGACGCCATCGATGGCTCGGACGTTTTCGAGGTCCGCGCCAAAGCCCACATCGCCATGGAGCGTGCCCGCACGGAACACAAGCCCACCCTCCTCGAAATCGATACCTACCGCTACTACGGCCATAGTGTTGCCGATGCCAACGCCAAGAAATACCGCACGCCCGAGGAAATCGAGCACTACAAGCAAAACCACGATCCCATCACGCTCTTTCGCCGCCGCCTCATCATTGCCGGCATCCTCACCGAGGAAACCGCGGATGCCATCAACCTCGCCGCCGCCGAGGAAGCTGCCGCTGCCGCCAAATTCGCCGACGAATCCCCGGCCCCCACCATCGCCGACATCAGCACCGATGTTTACTGGGAGACGGACCATAACACCCCGGCCGCGCGAATCGGCCGCCATTTCTTCAACGACTGATCTAGTACTATCATAATAGTAACTCAACCCCCATGTCCCGCACCCTCACCTATCGTGAAGCCCTCCGCGAGGGCCTCGATGAAGAACTCGCCCGTGACCCGAACGTCGTCATCATGGGCGAGGAAGTCGCCCAGTACAACGGAGCCTACAAGGTCACCGAAGGCCTGTGGAAGAAATGGGGCAGCAAACGCATCTTCGACACGCCGATTTCGGAGGCCGGCTTCATCGGCATGGGCATCGGGGCCTCGTTACTCGGTGTTCGTCCCGTGATGGAGTTGATGTTCTGGTCCTTCCACTCCGTCGCTTTTGATCAACTCGTCAGCAATGCCGCCTGTGTCCGCTACATGTCCGGCGGTCTCTGCCACTGCCCGATCGTCATCCGCGGCCCGGCCAATGGTGGAACCGGCGTTGGGGCCACCCACTCGCACGTTCCCGAAGCACTGTTTGCCGCCTTCCCCGGTCTGAAAGTCTGTGCTCCGGCGACCCCTGCCGATGCCAAGGGCCTGATCAAAACCGCCATTCGCGACAACGATCCGGTTTACGTCATGGAAAACACGCTGCTTTACGGCAATACCGGCGAGGTTCCCGAGCCGGCCGCTGGTGATCACGTCGTCCCACTGGGCTTGGGCGAGATCAAGCGCCAAGGTACCGATGTCTCGCTCATCGCCCACGGTCGCTCGGTCATCCAATGCCTGGCAGCCGCCGCAACGCTGCAATCCGAACACGGCATCAACTGCGAGGTTCTCGACCTCCGCTCCATCCGCCCTCTCGATCAAGAAGCGATTCTCCGCACCGTTCGAAAAACCAACCGGGTCGTTCTCGTCGATGAATCCAAGCCCTTCGGCGGTGTTTCTGCCATGGTCGGCATGCTCATTCAGGAACACGCCTTTGATTCCCTGGATGCCCCGATCAAGCGAGTTTGCTCCCTTGACGCCCCCGCTATTTATTCACAACACATTGAACAAGAACAACTTCCAAATCCAAATCGGATCATCGCCAAGGTTCTCACTTTAGCCTGAAGTTGCGGTCCATCCATAACAATCGAAAAATTTCCGTCAATCTTTGTTGAATCTTCGTCTTTTTCATTGCCAAGCGGCCCAGCATTCCTACTGTGGCGCCGGACACATGAAACACCTGCTCACCACCACCGCCATTGCCACCATCGCATTTGCCCTAGCTTCATGCTGTTGCATGTGATCCGACTCGCCCTTTCCAAGCCTAACCAATAGTTAATCGACTCATGAAAAATCTGTTTATGGTTGTTTCCCTCGTGGCCGTTTCCCTCGGCTTCTCCTCCTGCTGTTCGATGTTCGGCAACCCATCCCAAACGGCTGGCTACCGCGTCGAAACCCGCCAAGTCAAGACCTGCAAATACGACCTCGTTACCGAGGAAATCTTTATCAAGGGCGACTCCAAGAGCGGTAAGGGCGGCATGGTCAAAACCAGCACCAAGAAAGTTCCCCGCTACAAGACCGTCACCAAGAAAGTCCGCCTCAATTGCGGCCAGTGCGTCCACTTCTATTGCCCGAAGAAGGATTGCTGCGGCAGCACCGCCGAATCGACCCTTGCCATGTCCAGTGCCCAAGGTCCCGTCGGCAGCCCTAACATCGGTCTCATCCCCACTATGAAAAAAATCGCTCCCTGACCCAGTATCCCGGGTAATCTTTCCAAGCGCGGTGGAGCCCCTGGCCCCCCGCGCTTTTTGCGTCATCACCAAGCCTCACAAAAAGACTGGCAAACTCCAGCCATATCTTTATTCTTCCCGCAGAGCCCCATCCCCACCGAAGCCATGCCTGTGAATATCGAAATGCCAAAACTCTCGGACACCATGACCGAGGGCACCCTCATCAAATGGCACAAGAAAGTTGGCGATACCATCGAAATCGGCGACATTCTGGCAGAAATCGAAACCGACAAAGCCACTATGGAAATGGAAGCCTTTGACGATGGAGTCCTCACCAATATCCTAGTCCAAGAGGGAGCAAAAGCCACCATCGGCAGCATTCTTGCCATTCTCAATGGCAATGCCACCAGCAGTCCGACCCTCATTCCACCAGCAGCACCAAGCACGCCGCCACCAGTCCCTGCTGCCACGCCTACCATCCCAAGCCCACTCGCAGCACTTACCACTGCCACGACTGCCAACGCCGGACGTATCAAAGCCTCGCCCCTTGCCCGCAAGCTTGCCGAGGAACTCCGCCTTGACCTCTCAGCCATCACCGGCACCGGTCCGGGCGGACGCATCGTCGCCGATGACATCAAGGCCCCACCACCAACGCCCATACCCGTCGTCACCCCACCTTCCTCTGAAGCAGCCGCCGCCGCCGCTCTCACTGCTTCCATCAAGGCAAAAATCCTTATGGTTCCGGCGCAACTCCCACCTCCAACAGTCCCTCAAGTGCTTCTGCCAGCCATCAATGATGGCGATGAAGCCATCCAGCTCACCACGATTCGAAAAATCATCGCCTCGCGCCTCCTCACCTCCAAACAGACCATCCCGCACTTCTACGTCCACCTCGAAGCCGACGCCGCTCCCCTAGCCGATTTGCGCAAGCTCATCAACGAGCAGACCGTCCAAACCCACGGCAACAAATACTCACTCAACGATTTCATCCTGCTTGCCGTCGTCAATGCCGCCCAGACCGTCCCCGCGATCAACGTCTCCTTCGCGGGCGACTCGATTGTCAGATTCAAACACATCGGTCTCGCCGTTGCCATCGCCATCGACGACGGCCTGGTCACTCCCGTCATCAAACAAGCGGGAACCAAATCGTTGCTCACCATCTCCCGTGAAGTCAAGGACTTCGCCATCCGGGCCAAGGAGCGCAAACTCAAGCCGGATGAGTTCGACGGCGGCACCATCACCGTTTCCAACCTAGGTGCCTGGGGCATCGAGTCCTTCGATGCCATCATCAACCCCCCGCAGGCAGCGATCCTCTCTATCGGTGCGCTTGTCGAGAAACCCGTTGTTAAAGCCGGAGCCGTGGTTCCCGGCTTCCGTATCAACATCGGTCTTTCCTGCGACCACCGTGCCATTGATGGTACCGTCGCCGCCCGATTCCTCGCCGAGGTCAAACGCCTTGTGGAGCACCCGGCAGTGATGTTACTGTGAGTCTGAAAAAACTTGTCGATTCTCTGCCAGTACCAACCCTCGGAGACATGCCTTTCCTGGCTCAGGATTTTCGAAAAAGGCGCTCGCTCCATAGTCCCGGCAATGTCCTTGATCAATGGGAATCAATCAAATGGAAAGACCATGAATGTTTTGAGTATTTTTTGATATATAAGATCATCATCGTCATAGTGTGAACAACCCAGTCATTCCTTCGTTCCTCACGTTCATCATGCGGGTTCCACGGCAGCAATAACGTGGGAAGCAACCTTTGCAACGTCGTGACAAGCCTGCTTGACCCATTTCATAGTCCGAATCCTCCCAAGAACTTCCGGGTTATTCACCTGCTCTTCACCTGCTCTGGGGAAATGACGACGCTATGGGTATGGTGATTGGCAGCGCGATGGGACAGCAACCCTCTCAAATAAGGGCAGCGGAATCAGGAATCGGAATGTTACTATTCAGGTCCCCCGGTTGGCTGCTTTTCAAAGATATTTCGGAAATCCGTATTTTTTTTGTTGCGCGACGCCGATAAGTCTGATGATTTGGCGGTGTCACCCGCTCGAATTTCCCGAACATCACAACTAATGGCTC
>JAPLUI010000154.1 GCA_026397725.1 Verrucomicrobiota bacterium
GTCCGTGTCCTATGCGACCGGCGCGGTGCTCATCTCCGAGGTGGCCAAACGCCAGCGGGCGACCCTCAAGTTGTTAGGCGTGCCCGACGAGCTTTTCGCCTCAGTCCAATCCTAGTGGTAAAAAAATCCAATTTAGGTCGCGATTTGCCGGTCCGGAGGGGTTTGCTCCAAAGCGGTATCCACAATTAGGTTGGAACAGCAAGTGCTCGGCCATATCAGCGGCGCTCTGTGAGCATCGATGTGAATGAATCCAGCGGCAGGGTCAGTGTCCGATTCTAACGCGGACGTAGCGTCGGGGGCATGCGGCGACGGGCGCGAGATCTCTAACAACCACGCGCTCCAGGCCGGCGTCCTGCGGTTCCACTGAAACATATTCCGTAACCTCGGCCCCGGAACGCCAGGCAACCAGGTCGTCACTCAGTTCCACCACATAATTCAAGTCCGCCGTGCCGGACCAGCGCACGAAGGCAATCTCAAGATGGCCACTCACGATGGCTGCCGTCGGCAGGTGCGGGCGATCAGGAGCGGTCGGATCAATTCCAAAGGCGTATGCCTCAAGGTATGACATGCCAAGATGGACCAGGGCCGCCAGAGGATCGGAGTCCGGCAAGCCATATTGGTCACGATACCATGCGAAAGACCGCTGGACGGTAACCGGAAACATCGCGTGGGAAGTCCCCCCGAGGGAGTTGGTCACCGTGCAATTCACCATGGTCGTTCCAATCGGAAACACCGATCCTGAAGGAGGGGAACAGATGGGAGCCAACAGGCCGTCGATGACATCATTGGCCGTCACTTCGAAAGTGACCACCGCGCCGTTCTTGTCGGTGGCTGGCACCATCGGTTGGACCGGGACGGTGATGACCGGGGGAGGAATGACCGTCAGGACCGCCGGAGTGGTTGCGACGCTGCCGGCGCTGTTGGTAAACACCGCGCGGTAGGCGTAGCCGTTTTGGGTCGTGGAGAGATTCGTCAGCACCAATGTGGTGGTGGTGGCACTCGCATTGCCACTGATATTGGTGAAAGTCCCGGCGGGTCCGGTCTTGCTAAGCTGCCAGCGCACGGTGGCCGCCGGGTAGCCGGTTGCCGCCGCAGAGAAGCTGGCACCGGCGGCGGCAGCCACCCTGCGCGGCTCCGGCTGGGCCGTGACCACGGGCGCATATCCGAGGCCGAACATGGCCAAGCTGTGACTGTTGCCACCGGCAAGGCGGACGAGGTTCTGCCCGGCCAATATACCGGTGATGCTCACGGGTTCCGGGGCGGTTCTATCATTGTAGCTGCCGTAACCCAGTGCCCCATCTACTCCACTGCCCCAGGCGAACGCCCTGCTGTCGGTTGTGGTCGCCAAGCTGTGATAGGAACCGGCCGCCAGGGATGATACGAGTTTTCCGCTCAGCGATCCGGAAGAACTAACCGCCGTGGGAGTGAGGAGCCCGAAGACCTGATACCCAACTCCAAGTTGTCCATAGCTGCCCATGCCCCAGGCGAACGCCTTGCCATCGGCCGCCAGCGCAAGACTATGCATGTCTCCGGCGGCAATGCTCTTGACCACCTTGCCGGACAAGGCGCCAGTGGCAGTCACCGCCACTGGTTCCGTCCGGTTGCCTGTGGCGTCAATTCCCAACTGACCGTATCCGTTGTATCCCCAAGAGCAGACTGTGCCGTCCGAGGCCAGAACCAGGCTGTGCCACCCGCCACCCGCCACACTCACCACGGTCTTGCCGGACAACACGCCGGTCGCCTTGACCGCCAACGGCGCTCTAACCGGAACGGAAGAGGATGTCCCGACGCCGAGTTGTCCTTGGGAATTGTACCCCCAGGAAAACAGCGTGCCGTCCGCCGCCAATGCCAAGGCGTGGTTGCCGCCACAGGCGATCACCACCATGGCTTTTCCCGCCATTTCCCCGCCGGCGGACACGGCCACCGGTTGCTGACTGTTCGCCGTGCCGTTGTTACCGAGTTGCCCGTAGTAGTTCGCTCCCCAGGCGAAAACCTCGCCGGATTCGGTGAGCGCCAGGCTGAACGAGGCACCAGCCGACACCGCTACAACTCTCTTCCCGGCCAATACCCCGGAGACATCCACCGCCAGTGGCACCGGGCTGTTTGTGGCAGAGCCCACGCCCAACTGTCCCGAGGCGTTGTTTCCCCAGGCGAACACCCGGCCGTCCACGGTGAGCGCCAGACTGTGCTCGCCGCCGCAAGCCACGGCCACCACCGTCTTGCCCGCCAACGCGGACAGGTTCACCGCGACCGGCGAATACCGGGTGGTGGTGCTGTTGTCACCGATCTGGCCGTATGAGTTACCGCCCCATGCGGCCAAGCCAGTCACCGGCCATTGCAACACCAGACTCCGGCCGTTTTCCCCATAATAGTTCACAAGATAGTTGTGGGTGAGCCCGTTGAAGGTGAGCGGCACCACCGCTCCCTGCGGCAGATTGTCGAAAGTTCCCGCAATGAACCCGGGGCCGGAATTTCTAACGATTGTCAAGGTGGTCCCGGGAGTCGGGGCGAACTCCAGCCGGAAATCCAACGCGCCGGATACCGCAACCCGCTCGCCTGCAAAGGGGCAATCCGCGGCGCTTGCGAAAACAACCGGTCCGGATGCCACCAACACCCGCAAGGTCACGGCTCGGGTGGCCCGGCTGCCTCCTTCGTTAGTGAACACCGCACGGAATGCCTGACCGTCACTGGCCGGAGTGACCTGGCTGACCACCAGTGTGCCGGTGCTTGCCGTCGGATTTTCCGCAATGTCCTCGAACGGCCCATCGGGACCGGTTGGGCTCATTTGCCAACGCACCGTGAAGGGCAGCACATCCGCCGCCGCAGCGGAGAAACTCACGGTTTCCAACCTGGCGCTCCCCTGAACCAGGGTACGCCCATTCGGCTCCAGCGTCACCACCGGCCCGCCTTCGGTCGGAAACAGGGCCAGGCTATGGTTGTTGCCGCCCGCCAGCGTGGTGATGAATCGGCCAGCTAACAGGCCCGCCGTGGAGACCGCCACGGGCGCGAGGCGGTTGGTTGAAGAACCGTCTCCCACAGCTCCCTGCCAATTGCGTCCCCATCCGCAGGCGAGCCCATCGGTGGTGACGACAAGGCTATGCTCCCAGCCGGCCGCAATCGACTTCACGGCCTTGCCGGCGAGCACGCCGGAGGTATCCACCGCCACCGGGACCAGTTTGGCCGTGGTGGTGGTGTCTCCCAGATAGCCGTAGGAATTGCTTCCCCAAGCGACCACCAGCCCATCGGCGGTGAGCGCGAGGCTGTGGTATTCGGCCGCTGCGATCGCGACCACCACTTTTCCGGCCAACACCCCGCTGCTATCGACGGCGACCGGCACCATGCTGTCGGTCGTGCTGTTGTTGCCAAGTCTGCCATCGTTGAACCCCCATGCGTAAACCCTGCCCTCCGAGGTCAGTGCGAGGCTGTGATTGTATCCCGCGGCGATCGCCACCACCCGCTTGCGGGCGAGCACACCCGAGGTGTCCACCGCCATCGGAACGGAGGAACTGTAGACACCTGTTCCCAACTGGCCCGATGAATTGGAACCCCATGCCAACACCCGCCCCTCCGAGGTAAGAGCCAGCGAATGCGAATAACCGGCAGCAACGGAAACGAGCGCCTTGCCCGCCAAGGCACCGGCGGTGTTAACCGGCACTGGCACCAGGCCATTGGTCGTGGCTCCGTTGCCAAGTTGTCCTGAACTCCCGCTTCCCCATGCGAACGCGCGGCCGTCGGAGGTCAATGCCAAGCTGTGTCCGCCACCCGCCACGGCGGCCACCACGGTCTGGCCGGCCAATGCTCCGCCCATGTCCACCGCGACCGGCTCCAAGGCGCTGGCCGTGCCACCGTTGCCGAGCTGGCCAGACGAACTTCCGCCCCAGCCATAGACGCGGCCTGCGGCGGTTACGGCGAGGCTGTGGCTCTCGCCGGCCGAAACGCCCACCACGGTGGTGGCCATCAGCACGCCACCCGACCTGACCTCCACCGGCACATTGCTGCTGGTGCTGGTGCCATTGCCCAGCAATCCGCCGCCGCCCCAGGCCGCCAGTTTCAGCCACGGCCATTGCAGCACGAGGCTCCGTCCATTCCCGCCGTAATAGTTGGCGATGAATGCGTAGGTCACGCCACCGTGGGAGAGCCGGACCACTCCGCCTTGGGCAATGTTGGCGAAACCACCCGCAATAAACGCGGGTCCGGTGTTGCTGATGACGGTTAGATCGGTACCGGGAGTGGGGGCATGATTCAGCTCAATCGTTAGATTTCCGGATGCGACCACCCCATCGGAAACAAACGGGACATCCCCAGCGGAGTTGAACACCGCGGTCCAATTCACCAAGGTCAGACGGGCTGCGGCGGTGATGCTGAATCCCGCGCTGTTAGTGAACACCGCCCGGTAGGCGTGCCCGTTCTGCGCGTCGGTCACCCCAGCCAGCACCAGCGTGGCGGTGTTCGCGGTGGGATTGCCGGCGATGTCGGCAAAGGGTCCCGCCACTCCCCCGGCGCTTTCCTGCCACTGGATGGTAAGCGGATAGGGATCGCGGGCCTCCGCTGAAAACGTCACGGTGGCACCGCCCGCCGCCAACTGGTTGGCGGGGTCCAGCGTCACCGCGGGTGCTCCGGTGCCATAAACCGCCAGATTGTGTTGGATTCCGGCTGAGACCGCGTTCACCCTCCTGCCGGCCAAGGCCCCGGTGATGCTCTGGGGCAGAGGGAAGCCGGTGTTGCCGCTGCCGGCATAGTCTCCCCATCCATAACATCCGCCATCCGTTGACAATGCCAGGCTGTGGTAAATGCCGGTGCCAAGCGCCGAAAGGGTCTTGCCGGCCAGCACCCCGTCCACATTCACGGCCACCGGCAGCGAGCTGTCGACGCCGGTGCCATTGCCGAGTTCGCCACGGAAATTGGAGCCCCAGGAATACGCCCGGCCATCTGACCCAAGCGCGAGAAAGTGCCCGAAAGTCCCCTCGATCGCCGTCACGGCTTTTCCTGCCAACGCTCCGGTGCCAGACACTATGTTCGGCGAACTCAGGTTTGCACCCCAGGAGAAAACCTGCCCGTCGGTTGTTAGTGCCACACTCCTGGTTTCGCCTGCGGCAATGTCCACCACCGTCTTTCCCGCCAAGGCGCCGCCCACCAGCACTTCCACCGGACCGCTGATCCCTTGGCTGAGATAATCATTGCCAAGCTGGCGCCAACTGTTAGACCCCCACGCGTGGATCCGGCCCTCGGCCGTCAGCGCCAGGCAATGATTGATCCCCACCGCCATTCCCGTGATCACCTTGCCTGCCAGCGGACCGCTGGCGGTGATCTCGAACGGTGTCAGTCTGGCCTCCGTCACATTGTCTCCGAGCATGCCGTTGCCATTGCCGCCCCAGCCAAACAGCCGGCCATCGCTGGTGAGGGCGAGGCTGAGTGAGCTTCCGGCGGCAATCGCCACCACTCTTCGCCCGGCCAGCGTGCCATCCGCCGCCACCGGGACCGGGGTCAGGCTCGCCACCGTAGTGCCGGTTCCAAGCTGCCCGGAAGCGTTGTTGCCCCAGGCGAAGACCCTGCCATCCGCGGTCAAAGCCAGGCTGTGTGAGGAGCCACCCACGACGGCGGTGACGGTCCTGCCATCCAACTGCCCACCGATGGCCACCGGGGCGGACTTGTCCGAGGTCGAGTTGTCCCCCACCTGTCCGTACATGTTCCACCCCCAGGCGGCGACTTGGACACAGGGCCATTGCAACACGAGGCTTCGTCCGTTTCCCCCGTAGTAGTTCGCGATGAACCGATAGGTCACCCCGTGGTAGGTGAGCGGGACTTCCGCGCCTTGCGCCACATTGTCGAAAACCCCGGAGATGAACGCGGGGCCCGTGTTCTTCATGATCTTCAAATTGGTCCCAGGCACCGGGGCAAAATGCAGTTGGACATCCAATACGCCGGTCGCCACCATTCCCTCACCTTGAAATGGCAGGTCGTCCGCCCCGCCGAAATCCGCCGCCCAGGTCACGATCCTGAGGACCGCCGCCCGCGTCGTGCTCGTTCCCGATGCATTCGTTAGGACCGCCCGGTAAGCATAGCCGTTGAGGGCGGCGGCAACCCCGGACAGCACCAGCGAGGTCGTCGCGGCCGTCGGATTGGCCGAAATATCGGTGAATGGGCCGGTGGTTCCACTGGTGCTCACCTGCCATCTCACCACGAACGGCAACGCGCTCTTTGCCGATACTGCGAAGGTGACGGACGCGCCAGCCGCCGCCAGCTTCCCGGTGGGATTGGCGGTGATCAGCGGCGGACCGGAATCGATCAACGCCAAACAGCGATCATATCCCGCAGCAACGGCAATTGCCTTGCGGCCCGCAAGAACCCCGCTGAAGGTGATCGCCCCCGGAGTGGTACGGTACGACAGAGTGGCCGAACCCAACTCCCCGTAGTTGTTAGAGCCCCAAGCTTGCACCCCGCCCGTCGTGGTAACCGCCAAACTGTGGTACTCCCCTGCGGCGATGCCCTGCACGTTTCCGCTGATGGTGACAGCGACCGGAACCGAGCTGTTGACCCTCGTGTTGTTGCCAAGCTCGCCGAGGCCATTGTTGCCCCAGGTGAAAACCTTGCCGTCGGCGGACAGAGCCATGCCATGCCACCCGCCCGCGGCGATCGCCGTGACCGTCTTGCCCGCAAGCGCTCCACTGGCAGTGACCGCAACCGGTACCGACGAGGATGTTGTCGTTCCAGTCCCAAGTTGGCCGTATTGGTTGGCACCCCAGCCATAGACGATTCCGTCCGCCGTCAGCGCCATGCTGGAACCGATTCCGGCGGCGATCCCCACCACCACTTTGCCGGCCAAGGCACCGCTGAAATCGACGGCCACCGGTACCATGCTGCCGGTCTGATTGCCGCAGCCCAACTGGCCAGCGGAGTTGTCCCCCCACGCGAAAACCCGACCGTCCTCGCCGAGGGCGAGACTGTGGTATTTGCCGGCGGCGATGGCAGTCACCTTGAGGCCCGCCAGCACGCCCGAACCATCCACCGCCACCATCTCGGTTCGACTGGTCGTGGTGCCGTCGCCTAACTGCCCATAGTAGTTGGATCCGCAGGCATACACCCGGCCCTCGGATGTCAACGCCAGGCTCTGGGTGTCACCTGCGGCGATCGCCACTACCGTCTTTCCCGCCAAGGCCCCGGTGGCGCCCACCGCCACCGGCACGGCTTCATCATAAATGGGGGGCCTGGCCAACTGGCCCTCATATTCGCGCCCCCAACCGAACATGCGGCCATCCGAGGTCAAGGCGAGACAATGGAACTCCCCAGTCGCCACGGCCACCACCGTCCGGCCGGCCATGACCCCGTCGGTGAACACGGACGCAATAGCTCCGAGGGTGGAGTTTGTGTTGTTGTCGCCGTGCGTGCCGCTGCTGTTGGATCCCCACACCGCCAACCCGGGAGTCGCCCATTGCAGCACCAGGCTCCTGCCGTTTCCACCATAATAATTCGCAATGAAAAGGTAAGGGGTCCCATTGTATGTCAGGGCGACTTCCGCGCCGTGAACCGCATTGTCGAAGTTGCCGGCGATGAACGCGGGTCCCGTGTTTTTCACCACCGTCAGGTTCTTGCCAGGTTGCGGGGCATACCCGAGAGCCAGGTCCAATCTGCCAGAGGCGACATAACTTCCCGACTCAACCGGCACGTCCGTGGCTGAGCTAAAGGTGTGGGTCAGATCCGCCGTGGCCGGACCAGCGCTCCAAAGGCCGACGATAAGCACCATGATCGCGCCCACGAGATTGAGGAAATTCACGGTGGGGCGAACGACGGCTTCGGCAGCGTCGCCAAGGTTGGCAAAGCTGGCGGCACGGAGCGTGCAGGGGTTGAGGTCATGGAGCGGGAAGCGGGACATAAGCGAAGGGTCTGGCGAGAGTAGGGACGGCCGTTGGGGAGGCGGCCGGATGGCAGGTCGTTGTTCGCAGGGACTTTAACGGGAACAGGCCGGGGCGGGAAGTTTTTTCAGACGAGCACGGGAACAGCAGGGGAAATCCGTCCCGCGCGAGGTGGGCAACCGCTGCGGGCGCGGGACAGGTGAGAAAATCCGGGTCTTCGGGGTTTGGTTTTCGGAAGGATCCGACAATTCCTTCAGTAACTGGCAAAACGATCCATCCCACCGATGTACCCAACCACCTGCCTCCAAACCCTGACCGCCGCGCTGCCGACCCTCTTGCTTTCACCTGTGGCACCGGCCGGCGAGGGTTCCGGACCCTGGCCCGCCGACAAGGCCTGGGCACGGGATGACAACCAGGCTCCGGCCACCCACAGCACCTATCAGGGGTGGCACTCGCTTCGCCTCGCCAATCCTCTCATCGAACTCCAGGTGCTGCCCGAC
This sequence comes from Verrucomicrobiota bacterium, assembly GCA_026397725.1. Taxonomy (GTDB): domain Bacteria; phylum Verrucomicrobiota; class Verrucomicrobiia; order Verrucomicrobiales; family Akkermansiaceae; genus Luteolibacter. The sequence goes on from JAPLUI010000154.1 coordinate 8,351, forward strand.
GTCGGCGGGCGCATCATCCAGTTCAAGCTCGGCGGCCACGAGTTCCTGTGGGTCAACCCGCAACTTGCCGGCAAGCTGCCGCCAGCCAGCGGCCGCTCAGATGATGGCGGCTGGTTCAACCTCGGCGGCGACAAACTCTGGCCCGCACCACAGGGCTGGGACAACGAACAACAGTGGCCCGGCCCGCCCGACCCCGTGCTCGACGGCCAGCCCTATCAGTTGCATCAACTCCCCCCCGGCCAACCCGGCGAAACGGCGATCCGCCTCACCAGCCGCAACGACCCGCGCAGTGGCATCCGCTTGTCGCGCGTCGTCCGCATCTTACCTAACAGCACGCGCGTGGGTTTCGAGGCGACCATGGAGAACACCGACAACAAACCGCGCCGTTGGGGCATCTGGGCGCACACCCAGCTCGATGGCGCCAAAGCCGACCGCTCGGGCCACAACCCGCTCCTGCAGGCGTGGTGCCCGATGAATCCCCGGAGCAAGTTCGCCAAGGGTTACGACGTGATCTTCGGTGAAAAGAACAACCCGTCGTTCCAGGCCGACGCGGCACGCGGCCTGATGCGCGTCCAGTATCAATACAAGGTCGGCAAGATCGGACTCGACAGCCCCGCCGGTTGGTCCGCGACGGTGGACGGCGAAAGCGGTGCGGTGTTCGTGCAACGTTTCGTTTTCGAGCCGGACCAGGACTATCCCGATGGCTCGTCGGTGGAGTTCTGGTTGAATGGCGTCGGTCAAATCCATGCGTATGGCAAGGACCTGGTGATGGCTAACAACGTGGCGGAAGACCCCTATGTGTTTGAGAGTGAAGTGCTGAGTTCGTTCGCCGAACTCCAGCCCGGCCAAAGATCCACTTGGCGCTACTCCGATTGATCAACGCACCGTGACGGTCCCGAGGCAGTGCCACTTGCCGACCATGGGGGTGGTGATGCCGATGCGGTAGGCGGGCACCTTGGCTGCCGGATCATTCAGCAGACCGATGGCAAACCTCACCGCGTCGTTGCACGCATCCACCGCCGTCCCGTTCGCATCCATTTGTAGAATCCGGGTCGGGTGCTGTTCTCGATCACGCCCCTGAGCAGGTTGCGGATCTTGACGGTTGCTGATGTCAGGGCGTCGCTATTGAGAGGTCTTTGTTCATTTCTTCACTGCGGGCTTCTTGGCCGCTTTGAAGTTGTATGCGGCCTGGTTCTTCTTGACCGAGGCGCGAAACTCCTTTTCCCATTCGGTCAGCCGTTTGAGCGCTTCCGGCTCCTGGTCGGTCACGTCCACATCCTTGCGTCCGCCGTCGGTGAAGCGGAAGAGCCGCCCGTTCTGCAGGGTGAATTCGTTGTCGATGATCCGCGTCTTGCCGCCATCGACCAATGGAATCGGCTGCGGCCGCTTGGCCATCTTGCCGTCGATGAGCGGCAGCAGGTTGAGACCGTCGAGCGGTTCGATCTGGTCGGGCGCCTTGACGCCTAACAGCTCCAGCGTCGTCGGATAGAAATCCATGGTGCAGGCGGGCACGGCGGTTACGAAGGGCTTGGGAATGCGGGCCGGCCATTCGAGGATGCCGGGCACGCGGGTGCCGCCCTCGGTGAGGAACTTTTTGCCGCCGGGCAATCCGCCGGTCGAGCCGGGGGATGCCGCGCCATTGTCCGAGCAGAACCACAACATCGTGTTGTCGGCGATTTTCATGCTTCGCAACTCCATGCGCAGCCGCCCCATGGCGCGGTCCACCCCGGTGAGCACGCCGTAGTAGTTCGCCTTCGCCTTGCCGAACTTGGCGTAGGGGGCGGCGTCCTCGGGCGTTGCGACATGCGGCGCGTGGGGCGAGGGGAACCAGATCACCGCAAGGAACGGCTTCTTCGCAGCCGCCTGTTTGCCGATCCACTCAAGCGCGACCGCCATGAGCACGTCCGAGGTGTCGCCGGGTCGCGGCGGCACCTGTTCGCCGTTATGATAGAGAGACTCGTAGCCGATGGCGTAATTGTTTCCCGCGGAAAACCATTCGTCGAAACCCTGGTTGCCGGGGTGGCGCGGCTTGGGATCGAAACTTTCAGGCAAGCCGCGGCCGGTGCCGCCCGCGGCGTGTTCGATGCCACCCAGATGCCACTTGCCGAAATGGCCGGTCGTGTAGCCGGCGAGCCGGACGGCCTCGGCAATGGTGACCTCGCGCAGCGGCAGGTCATGCCCCCAGGTCATGCACACATAGCGGGTCGGACTGCGTCCTGTCAGGCAACTCGCGCGCGTCGGCGAGCACATCGGGTGGGCGGAGTAGAAGCGGTCGAAGCGGATGCCCGCCGCCGCCATTTGGTCCAGTTCGGGCGTATTCAGTTCCGGGTGGCCGTTGTAGCCGGTGTCGCCAAAGCCCTGGTCGTCGGTCAGGCACAGGATGATGTTGGGCTTGGCCTGCTCCGCAGCCGCGGCATTGACGGGACCGGGCAGCGCCCATCCTAACAGAGTTATCAAACAATACAGGGTAGTGCGTTTCATGGTAGTATTATGGTTCCAGGTCAGTTGTTTCTCTCAATCCACTTAGTCGGTCACACTTAGTCGTCACACTTAGTCGGTCACACTTAGTCGTCACACTTAGTCGGTCACACTTAGTCGCCTACACTTAGTCCACCCGTTTGATCGAAACGTCTTTGCCCATCGACTAAGCAGTTCGACTAAGCGTACCCGACGAAGTGTGAGGACGAAGTGTGGATGGTGTTTCATTTTCCATATTCAGCGGGGGTGGTTTCCATGGTGACTTCGGGTTCGCCGGCGATGTCGATGAGGTTGCTTACCGGGTTGAACTGCTTGGCGAAGCCTTCGGATTCGGCCTTTGGAATCTTTTGGACCGACATTGGTGGTGGTTCGATGGCAGGCGCGCTGCGGAGCACGTTTTGCAGCCACTCCCGCAACTGTTGCCGTGTGGGTGTGTCTCGCAGCATGAACTTCGCAGTGTGATTCACGCAGGGCAGATCGACAATCGTGTGGTTTCCGCCCGGATGATGCTTTGCGATGAACTGCCGCGTGCCCTCGGCTTCCGTGAGCGGCACCAGGCCGAGTTCATTCTTCGCGGCGGTGAACGTGGTAAGGTTTCTCTCCTTGATGGCGGCAAGCAGCCTCGCGGCGCCGTATTGCCGCGACTTGGAGGTATGCTCGCCGCAGATGAACTGCGGGATGCTTCCCAGCCGGCGCAGCCGTTCCGGAGCACGCCGTTGCTCCTCTGGCGTCATGCCCCACGCGTCGTGCCCGTCGTCGTAGTGGCTGAACGGAATCATCGCGTGCCAGAGTTTGGCAATCTCGTCATCGTGAAGGCCGATGTAGTTGCACGCGATCGCGCCGCGCGAATGGCCCACCAGGATGATTTGCGCGGGGTCGCCGCCCCATTGCCGGCAGAGGGCAGGCACGGCTTCCTTCGCATACGCAACCGTGGCTGCTACGTCACCCCACCACCAGTCCAGGTCACGCTTGTGATCCTGACTGACAAATGGCAGCACGGCCCAGATGAACCCTTTGCCGCCGGTGATCCCGTATCCGATCCAGTTGCCATCGCGAACCCGACTCCCGTTGCCGCAGTATTCGATGAGCACCGGGAAACGTTTCCCCGGCGCCCAGTCCGTCGGCAGGTAAAGCGCATGAGCGACCTCAGTGCCCGCATACGCCGGCAGGAATTGCAGCACCATCTTCCCCGGCGCTGGATCGCCGGCAATGATGGCCGGATGCTCCAAATCGGGAGCGATGGTGAGGACATCCGGGTGATTCTCCGCCCGGAGGTTGGCAGTCCAAGTGGAGATGACCGCCAACAGGAGAACAAGGACTGTGAGGTTGGAACGATTCATCCTGGTTGCCGGTCGATCGGGGACCGCGTATCCGCGCGAGGCAGCAAGCGACACTGCGCCTGGCCCGGCCGCTCTAATGAAGTCCCGTCGGTGCATGGTCATGGTACTCCCTCGTGCGCAGTGGTTCTTGCAGGTCGTCCTGAAACCGCATGGCAAACAGGTCAGCGTTCTCCAGCACGAACCGTAGTTGCACCGGCGTGCCGGCCAGCGCGGACACGTCGGAGCCGGAATTCCAAGCCGCCACGCCGTCGATCTCGTCGCCGGTCAGTGGCACGGCGTCGGCCAAGGCGTACCCGGTGACGCGCGCCCCGTCGGCGTGGCGAATCTCGACGCGCAGCTTTCCGTTAGTGCGGGCCGCATAGTTCAACGTCAACCGGTCACCCGCGAAGGCA
>JAPLUI010000561.1 GCA_026397725.1 Verrucomicrobiota bacterium
AGTACGACAAAGAATTGTCACAGCCGCGTCCATTCATATACTCCATGAGGGACCGGACGATGGCCCGGCCGCAGCGCGCGCCGGGACTTAGCCACAGCGGTGTGGCGCTGCGCTTCCCACCGCACTCCATACCTTCACCTGCCCAGGCGCGAGCCAAAATCAGGAGTGCGGTGAACTCATTTTCCGCCGGGATCAGGAACTGTGGACCAAGCGCGCCACCCCCGCCGATCCCCTCCTCGACCTCAAGGTCCACGACAAAATCCTCCAAGGCCTCCGCCACGCCTCCAGCGTCAGGATGAGCCCCCGATAGGGCGTGTCCGCCGGGCACGCGTCCGAAGCTGTGCCTCAAAAAGCCAACTCCAAGTCCCCAGGGTCGAGCGAAAAAGATTTATCATCACGGGGCTTGCCTTGCGAGAACGTCTCCTGATAAGTTCTCTTCGCCATGGAAGCACGGGTAAACGAACACCTTCCCCTCGCGGCAAGAATTGCCAGGGAGTTCGACGGCATCCCGGGCTTGCCGCACGCCGAGATCGAGATGGCCGCCCAGGAGGCGCTAGCCAGGGCGGCACGCTCGTTCGATCCCGCCAAGGGTGATTTCTCCGCCTACGCCGCCACGGCCATGCGCAATGCCCTGCGGGATCTCCATGATCGCCAGGCCCGCCACCACCGGCACCACGTTTACAACCTTGACGTCACGGCCACCTCCTCAGCCACCTCACCGGGGAGGCGGGTTGATCTGATACCCGCCCGGCATGCTCCCGTCACGGACGAAGCGGCAGCCCTGGAGTCCCTGCGGTGCCTGAACCAGGCGATGGGCACCCTCTCACCGCGCTTGCGCCAGATCGCGGCAGGCATCCGCGACGGCAAGAGCTTCAGCGAAATCGGTGCCTCCCTTGGCATCTCCAAGCAAGCCGCCCACAAACTCTCCCATGCTGCCATCACCACCCTCCGCGAAAAGCTCGCAGCCATGGGCTACTCCGGCCTCGACACCCTCGGCCTACTGAAATCGTCCCCGCAAGGTGGCTGCGGCGTCCCGCCGCAGGCCGTGTTGGCGGCGTCTCGCCGCCAATCTCCCCCCCAAGTTGACGATTTCCCGCCTCATCCGTAATAACTCCTACATGCCTCTCATTTTCCCAATAACCAATAACCCATAACCAATAACCCACCATCGTGCCCAGCACCGCCAAAGTCACCCTCCAGGTCGAAAACCCCGACGGCACCTCCAAGGCCTTCGAACTCACCGAGCATGACACCTTCCTGCTCGGTCGGATGGCGGATTGCCATCTCTGCCTGCCGGACGACTCCCAGGTCTCGCGCCACCACTTCCTGCTCGAAGCCTGCCCGCCACAGGCATCCTTGCGCGACCTCGGCAGCATGAATGGCACCCATGTGAACGGCAAGAAATGCGGCGGCCGCGAAAAAGGTGAAACCCCGGAGCAGGGAGCCCAGCGCCAGTATCCCAATGTGGACCTCAAACACGGCGACCGGATCACAGTCGGAAAATCCACCATCGAAGTGCGCATTGAGGCCGCGCAAAACGTCCCCGGCGTGCGGCAGGTGAACGCTGCCCTGCCGGAGGGCGATCTTTCCGGGCTCTCACCCGAGGCATTGCACCAGCTCATCTTCGGCAAACCCGGCCAGGCGGCATTCCAGCTCAAAGGCTACGCCATCGAGCGCGAACTCGGCCGCGGCGGCTGCGGCGCGGTCTATCTGGCAAGGCCCCAGCGCGGCGGTGGCAAGGTCGCCGTGAAAATCATGCTCTCCCGCGTTCAGGCCGACACCAAGGCCGTGGACCAGTTCAAGCGCGAGATGGCCGTCATCGCCAAACTCGAACACCCCAACATTGTCCGCTTCCTCGACAGCGGCTCGGACGAGGGCACTTTCTTCTTCGTCATGGAATACTGCGACGGCGGCTCCTTGGCCGACGTGGCCATCAGGAACGGCGGCACCCTGTCATGGACAACGCTCCGACCATGGGCGCTCCAGGCGCTGGAGGGCCTCGCCGCCGCCCACAAGGAGGGCTTCGTTCACCGCGACATCAAACCGCACAACATCCTCATCCACCAAAACCAGGCGAAGGTATCCGATTTCGGCCTCGCCAAGAATTTCCAGAAAGCCGGGCTCAGCGGCATGAGCATCTCCGGACGCTACGCCGGCACCCCCGTTTTCATGCCGCCGGAGCAAATCACCAACTTCAAATACGTCAAACCCGTCTCCGACGTCTGGAGCTTCGCCGCCTCCCTCTACCAACTCCTCACCGCCAAATTCCCCTACCGCTTCGACCCCAAGCGCGATCCCATCGACGTCATCCTCAACGAAACCCCCGTCCCCATCCGCGACCGCATGCCGGGGTTGCCGAAGGACATCGCCGCTGTCATCGACAAGGCGCTGGTGAGAAACTCCAAAGACCGATTCCAAAATGCGGAAGAACTACACAGGGATATAAATGCCTGAATTCTAGCTGATCCGTCGATATGTCAAACCAAGACCTAATTTCCCCTTCAAACAACGACATTCCGTCTTTCAACGATGGAACAGCATCTCAATCCCAGGGCGGCTCAATACTTCTAAACGAATTTGAAATCGAAAGAGAACTTGGCCGCGGCGGCATGGGAAAGGTCTATCTTGTTCGCAGTCGGACAACAGGGCGGAAATTTGCTCTGAAGGAAGCTCTCGTCAAAGACAACGCCCAGCAAAAAGCATTCCTTGCTGAGTTACAGACATGGATCGATCTGCCCGAGCACCCAAACATACTCGCGTGTCGATTCTTCAGAACGGTAGGAAATGAAACGCTAATCTTTGCCGATTACTGCGAAAGCGGCTCGCTTGCAGACTGGATTGCAAATGGCAACCTCCATACTTTGGAGCAGAAGCTTGATGTTGCCATCCAGTTCGCTTGGGGAATTCACGCAATTCATGAACGAGGTCTGGTGCATCAAGACATAAAGCCAGGAAACGTGCTTATGACGAAAAATGGTGTTCCAAAGGTCGCTGACTTCGGTCTCGCTCGCGCTAGACAACGCATGGCGGCAACCTCAGAGCTAAAGGGCGCACAGTCAGTAGCAGGTGACCCTGTTCTGGTAACTTCGGCGGGCATGACACCAGCATACGCATCTCCAGAACAACGCGCTGGGCGGGCCTTATCGAGTAAGACCGACATGTGGTCCTGGGCGGTCAGCGTCATGGATATGTTCCTAGGAGAAGTATCGTGTCCTTATGGGGGGCATATCGCCGCCGAAACCTTGGATGCGACAGTCTCAGCAGTGTGCGATATTGCTGAACAGCATATTCCCGAGGATGTTGTCGAAGTGCTTCGGCGATGCTTCCAATTCGAGCCTGCACAACGGTGGACGAGTTTAGCGGCAGTTGTAGAGGCACTTGTTTCAATTTACGAAGCCTCGACCGGGACCCTTTACAATAAGATACTGCGGACTCCAGAGACGCGCGATGAAGGGCATCTTGAATTGCCTAGCCACGAGCGTTACACCCTCACGCCGGACCAATGGCTCTCCCATGCCGAGCGCCTTGCAGGGAATGTTATCAAACGAAGAGGCCAGGACGCCTTCACCGCAAAGGGATCGCTTGTCCGATCGATTCAGATTATGGACGAAGTTGTCCCGGTTATCGAACGCCATATGGACGACGCTCAGCGTGAGTCACTCCAACGCTTCCTTGACGCTGTCTATGTATCGGCTGATTTGAATTGCCGCCTATCAGATGAGAACGGTTGTTTGACCAAACTTCGATCCGCACTTGAAACGCTACAGGGCAGAGATACAGCTAAGCCGTCTGTGCGCATCGTGCTTGGAAATGCATTTCATTCCTATGCTGTTGCCCTTCGCAAATTCAAACATACCGAAGAGTCATTGGTTGCTGCTGGTGAAGCTCTCGGATTGTTCGAATCCGTCCCACTGGAACCGGGATTGGCATTTGACACCGCCAGATGCCTCCAGACGCTGTGCACGATTCTGAGTGACCAAGGTAAGGACGCAGAGGCACTCAAGGTTTTTGAAAAAGTATTTGCCCTGCTTGATCATCCAGAGTGCCAAGGCTCAATCCTCACTCTCGCACTGGCATTGAACAATGGTGGGATTTGTGCCAAGAAATGCGGACACCACGAACTGGCTGTCGCAGGGTTTGAAAACTGTGTTCATCTACGGGAACAACTTCTCACGAATAACCCAGAGGACTGGGATTCGCGCGATTTGCTTGCGGGAACTCTTGGAAACCTTGCAGCAGCTTTGGTTGACCTCGGACGAAAGGATGAGGCGCTAGAGGCCATAGGCGAGGCCATACGTCATCGATCCGAACTTCTGCGGATGAATTCCGAACCGGAACTGCGCGTTACGCTCGCGAAGTCTCATTTCAACAGGGCGTCCGTGTTATTTCAGATGGAGAGGTGGAGCGAGGCGGTGCGCGCATATGCACAGGTTCTTGAGATAGTGTCACCACTCTTGGAACTTGAAGGACGAAGCGATCTGAAGTCCTTGATCGAGGCTGCCAATTCGAACCAAGACTCAGCCCTCCAAGGGATTGAAGAGCGGAGCTTGGAAGATGCCGATAACCTCTTTGGTGACCTGGTCATCGCCGAACGTCTGGCGATAACGCAATGTCATAGCCAACTGAGAGCCACAGTATTGGGACGACTTCTTTCCAATTGGGCAGGAGTGAAGCGCAGATTGAATCAGTCAGGTACTGCTTGGTTGATTTTGGAGGAAGCCATCGGTATCTTGGAAAATACTGAGGAATCCAATCATTTATTGGAGACGAGTAGCGCACTCATGCTTTCCTATCGGAATCTTAGCGCACTATTGATTGATCTTCACGCTTTTTCCAAAGCCGAGAATGTCTGCGCAAAGAGCCGTGAATACTACGTGGAATTGGGGGCCGTCGAGAAAAGGGGAACAATGACTGAGAGTTTCTGCAATATTGGTCTCTGCATGGCACATGCACAGGCTGCGCAAGGGAAGACGGCGATGGCTCTGGCACTCCTCAACGAGTTATCTGACCTCGTGACATCACTGGATAATTCAAACCTCTGGCGTCCCTCGATGACCGAGATGATCCGCGATCTCCGCGGCAAGATTCTGGCCGAGGGTGTCAGACCGGAGAATCCATCACGTAATCAGGATCAAGGCCAACTTATTGCGTTTGATGCATACTCGCGACGGCAAGAAGGAGATTTCACGAATGCAATCCGCCTGTATGAAAAAGCAGTGGAGCTGAACCCATCTGACGAGTCACTTTGGATCAATCTGAGTGTAGCCTACGTCAAGCTGAAAAGCTACCAGACGGCAATTCAGTGCTGTGACAGAGCCGTCGCACTTTGTCCAGACAACGGCTCTGTATGGCTAAATCGGGGACTAATGCTTTTTGAGCAACACAGCTTTGCGGATGCAGCAGCTAGTTTTGATAGGGCATACGAGCTGGGAGTTGCTGATGCTGAAGCAAAGGCAAGATATTGCCGCGACATTGTGGAGGGCCGTATCTGAAATTCGTGAGGACACAAACATTATGAATCTCAGCTCCCCATTTCCAAACCAAACACCGCTAGATTGGCACCCCGGCCATCAACTTCTGGATGATTACGAGGTTATCCGAGTACTTGGCGAGGGCGGCATGGGGAAGGTTTACCTCGTTCGCAGCTGCTCCTCGGCCTTGCAGTTCGCCGTCAAGCGGGCCAAGGGAATGAAGGATGCCGACCGCAAAGCTTTCCTGGCCGAACTCCAGACCTGGATCGATCTCCCGGATCACCCCAACCTCGTTCCCTGCCGGTTCTTTCGCACCGTAGGCACCGAGGTCTTGATCTTTGCCGAATTTGTCGAGGGCGGCAGCCTCAAGGACTGGATCGACTCAAAAAGACTCTATGAAGGCGGCCTGGACCAGGCGCTGGAGCGGATGCTGGATGTTGCCATCCAACTTGCCTGGGGACTGCACTGCGTGCATGAACTGGGCACGATCCATCAGGACGTCAAGCCCGGCAACGTGCTCATGGGCAGGGTCGGCAACACAGGCTTGCAAGGTGTCAAGCCGCAGGTGACGGATTTCGGACTGGCACGCGCCAGGGCGGCGGCTGGGGAAACCTTCGTCAGCGATATGTTCCGCAGCACGCTCGTCAGCAGTGGCGGTGGTACACCCGCATACTGGTCGCCAGAGCAGTCACAAGGAATGCCCCTGACGCACAAAACGGACACCTGGTCCTGGGGAGTGTCGGTGTTGGAGCTGTTTACTGGGGAAGTCACTTGGATGTCAGGTCTCGGGGCGGCTGAGGTGCTCGAACAATATCTGGAGGAAGATGGAGACGATGGAATTCCCCGAATGCCCGCCAGCTTGGCAGACCTGTTAAGCCAGTGCTTCCAGCAAGAACCTTTGGATCGACCGGCCAGTCTGGCTGAGGTGGTGGGGAAGTTGCAGGAAATCTACAGGGATTCCCTTGGTTGCGACTATGGCCGCACGCTGGATTTAATCGAGCGGACGACTCTGCCTCCGTCTGGCGTCAAAGAGAGACGACACACAACGGGAATTGCGTGGACGGACCCGCAGGTATGGTTGGAAAAGGCATTGCGAGCATCGGGACGGGATCCCGCTGAGGCAGAGGCGATAGTGGCACGGCGCGGAGTAACGCGGCGCGGCGAATTGGTGGCGGAACTTGCGGTCTATGACGAGGCAAAGCGGCTCTACGAGGGCTTGATTCTTGAGGGACGAAGGGAGTTGGAGGATGATTTGGCTAGGCTTTGCATGAACAAGGCATTGGTCCATCGGACGGTCTCAGACGAACAAGGTGCTATCGAGGAGTATAATCAGGCGATTGCGATCCGGGAGCATCTTATATACGACGAAGGTCACTGCGAACTTGTCAACGACTTGGCAACGACATTTCTGAACAAGGCGAATACCTCCAATGCGCTGGGAGACCATCTCGGGGCGGTCGCTCTTTGCGATCAGGCGATTACGATACGGGAGCATCTGGTCTACACCGAGGGTCGCAGCGAACTAGCCGACGACTTGGCGAATGCATATCTGAACAAGGCCAATACGTTCAGTTATCTTGGTGACCATCGCGTTGCTGTGACTTTTTTCGATCAGGCGATCACGATACGGGAACATCTAGTCTACGAAGAAGGTCGCGGCGACCTCGCTGGGGATTTGGGGGCAGTCTATATGAACAAAGCCGCTCAATTTGGCGCTCTTGGCGACCATCGGGGGGCAGTAGCCCTCTACAATCAGGCAATTTCGATCAGGGAGTGGCTGGTTAGTCAGGATGGCCACCGAAATGTGCTCAATGACTTGGCTGCGGCATATCTAAATAAGGCCAATGCGCTATGCGATCTGGGCGATGGGAGTGATGCGGTGGTGCTATACGATCAGGCGATTGAAATACGGGAGCAACTGGTCAATCTGGACGGCCGCACCGAACTGGCCGATGACTTGGCACGAGTGTACGTGAACAAGGCTATCTTGGTAGGCGCACTGGGTAATAAGCGTGAGGAGCTGGCGCTATACGCTCAGGCAATTGCGATTTTTGAGCGACTGGTTAACCAGGAAGGTCGGCGCGAACTGGCAAAGGATTTGGCGCTGGCATATATGAGCAACGCGAATGTGGTTAGCATTCTGGGCGACAACCGCCAGGCCCTGGCCCTCTTTGATAAGACGATTGGTATTTTAGAGCGGCTAGTCAATCAGGAAGGTCGCCGCGAACTTGATAGTTTTCTCGCGGCGACCTACCTAAACAAGGGTATTGCTGTCAGCGATTTGGGCGACCTTCCTGAAGCTGTGAGGTTATATGATCAGGCCATTGCGATTCGGGAGCGACTGGTGAATCAGGAAGGGCGTCGCGAACTAGCAAAAGACCTCGCGCTGACATACCTGAACAAGGGTAACGCGGTGAGTGCCTTGGGCGACAAGCGTGGGGCTGTGACCCTGTATGATCAGGTGATTTTGATTTGGGAGTGGTTGGTCAACAAGGAAGGACGTCGCGAACTCGCCTGCAATTTAGCGATTGCATACATGAAAAAGGCTCATTTGCATGTCTCATCCGGCGATTTTCATGGAGCTATACCGCTCTATGATCGTGCTATTGAGCTGCGAGAGCGGCTTGTATATGAAGAAGGGCGTAGCGAGGTTGCGGATTCCTTGTCGGAGACATATCTGAACAAGGCCGTCCTGTTCAGGCATACGGGCGATAAAAAGGGCGCCGTTCTGCTCTGTGATCAAGCTATTGTGATTCGAGAGTGGCTGATCAGCCACAATGGGCGTCGCGATCTAAATGGTGACCTTGCCAAATTGCAAGTCTTTCGCGGTGAGATGTTGATTGAACTTCGGGAAACAACGAAAGGCTTGCAGGATCTGAGAATGGCCCAAAGTATTTTAGAGGTGGAAATTGCAAACACTGGGAGGAATGACCTCAAACAGATTCTAATTCGGTTGCAACAAAAACTAAGAAAGTAAAAAAGTCGCTTTTCAACCAACAACAAAAAGACATAACAAACCATGAGCTGGATCAAAAAACTATTCGGAGGGTCCCACCCTAAAACCCTGTTTGATGAGATTCAAGACACTGCTGGGAAATTGATAGTAGGAGGATACCGCAGTCTTTCCACCAGTCAAGGCTGCGCACCTACGGCGGCTACTTCTGACAGAACAATCATCGAGATTTACTCTAAAGTCGGGACAGCATTTCGCCAAGTATCGGAACAGAGAGGAGATGTTCTTCCCGCTGGAGTGATAAATAACATTGTTTTAAGATTTTTACAAATCAACGAGAAGATGGGACGTTCGATGATGGATTCACACTTGGAATATGAATTGGAGAAGTATTTGAATGAGGGGCTGCGGCCAGATTATTGCCAAGAACTGAAGCTGTTTTAACCTGAAGAATCACCAATAGAAAATGATGTTTATGAGCGGATATACTGTACAGGAGATCTTAGCAATATTACAGACTTTTGGATTGATTGGTGTAGGGTGGCTTGTTGCCGTCTGGATGCCAAAATACTGGGCGGAAAAGGCCAAGAACTTAGCGCAGAAGGAGGACCTTGATCTGCTGACCGGAATCGTTGAGGGAGTGAAGAACAGGTTTGAGCGTAGAACCATTGTGTATCGAGCGCAATTTGACGTTGAATTTGCCAGAATGCAAGAGATTTGGAAGAGCGCCAGATATCTTGATCGCATCTTTACCGATGCTTTCCCTCATCCCGGATTCGCTTCGACAAGCATTGAAAAGTTTACAGTGTTTAAGGATGCGCAGATAGGGTTTCTTGATGCACTAGACGGTAGCCGCCCGTTCATTCCGTTAACTGTACTTGAGGCCTTCATGAGGTTTGATGGCCTGATGGTTGATGCCAAGGAGCGGGGATTATCTCAGCACTCAGAAACGGAACTTGCTGACGTTCGCAAGGAAGTAGCCTCGTCTTTTGATGCAATAGAGCACTCGATAAGGTCCAGATTGGAAGAATTGATCATATTCGGATAAATCATCAACATATGATCACTCCGCTCAGCCCTGCAGAACAGGACCGCGTAATTAAGAGCACCATCGAACTCACGCTCGATAACTTTAGCCTTGTATGGCACGTTGCCGATCTGCTCATCGAGTATGCTTCGGCGTCTCATCCTCCACCCCAGGCAACTATATCTCTGCTTGGACGTGGCCGTAGTGTACAGATCCCCGGACAAAACTGCGGATTCTTTACCACTCCAGTCATTCAGATGGCGATTCTGGACTGCCGAAGAACCTTGGAGTTTTTTGGCCTGACATGTGATTGCAAAAGGCGCGCCATTGTGCCTATCGATAAACGCCGCAAAGACGATTTGGGAATCGAGCATTTCGGACTGCCATGGATTACAAAGGCCCAGCTTATTGGCGCGTCAACCGTTGTAAAGTCGGGGCCATTGGAACAGCTTTTGGCAGACATTCATCACTGGAGTAATAAGCGGTTAGCCCATTTCACGCTAATGCAGCCGGACATTACGCTGGATGCCATCCGCGATGTTTCAAAGGCCATGATCGATGCATACCTCCGATTGCTTTTCGATGCGCTGGGACGACCCCGTCCCAAGATCCAACCGGTAAACAGTCAAATTTCATGACATCCCCCTCCCTTGACATCTGTTGGGGCCTCGGCGAGGCGGAAGCCGCGCAGGCGGGATTTTCGGAGATCGGACTCGCGCACTTTTGGGTGGGCGTGTGCAAGGCGGTTGAATTGCCGGTATCGGAGTTGCTGAAAGCGGGCAGTCCCGAGCTTCAGGCGATGGAAGGTCAGGTGGAGGCCGACTTCATGGAGGTGAGGGAGGCGTTTGCCGGGGTGGGGCTCGTACCGAAGGCATTGCGGCGGGCGATCCGGGAGGAACTCGGTCGGCGCTCGGGGCAGTTTGCACGGCCGCTGCACCGGAGTCCGGCCTTGCGGGAGGTTTTCAAACACGGGGCGGGGATGGCATCATCGGATGGCGGACGCCTG
>JAPLUI010000129.1 GCA_026397725.1 Verrucomicrobiota bacterium
GGCGAACCTGCCCGGCACCGAGGCGGTGCCGCCGCTCAGGGTGGCGGCGGAAAGGGGCTGACCGTAGATGATCGCGGCGGCCACAGGAGCTTTGGTGATCACCGGCGTGGCCCGGTTGACGGTCACACTCACTTGGACGGAGACCGTTTGGTAGTTGGCTGTATCGGTCGGGGTGAACATCACCGCTTGGTTGGCTGTCCCGGCGTTTGGCACGGTAGTCGGACTGGCGAAGGCAAACATGCCCGGCACCGAAGCAGTGCCACCGCTCAGGGTGGCATCAGCGAGGGGCAGACCGTAGATGATCGCGGCGGCCACCGGGGGAATGGTAATCACCGGCGTGGCCGGGTTGACGGTCACACTCACTTGGACGGAGACCGTGTTGTTGTTTGCTGTGTCGGTCGGGGTAAAGGTCACCGCTTGGTTGGTTGTTCCGGCGATTGGAACGGTGGTCGAACTGGCGAAGGCAAACGTGCCCGGCACCGAGGCAGTGCCACCGCTCAGGATGGCGGCGGAAAGGGGCTGGCCGTAGGTGATCGCGGCGGCCACCGGAGTTTCGGTGATCACCGGCGTGGCCGGGTTGACGGTCACACTCACTTGGACGGAGACCGTTTGGTAGTTGGCCGTATCGGTCGGCGTGAAGACCACGGCTTGGTTGACTGTCCCGGCGGTTGGAACGGTGGTCGGACTGGCGAAGGCGAACGTGCCCGGCACCGAGGCCGTGCCGCTGCTCAGAATGGCGGCGGAAAGGGGCTGACCGTAGGTGATCGCGGCGGCCACAGGGGCTTTGGTGATCACCGGCGTGGCCCGGTTAACAGTCACGCTCACCTGGATGGAGACTGGGGTGTAGTTTGCTGTATCGGTCGGGGTGAACATCACCGCTTGGTTGGCAGTCCCGGCGTTGGGAACGGTGGTCGGACTGGTGAAGGCAAACGTGCCCGGCACCGCCGCCGCGCCGCCGCTCAGGGTGGCATCAGCGAGGGGTTGGCCATAAGTGATCGCGGCGGCCACCGGGGCTTGGGTGATCACCGGCGTGGCCGGGTTGACGGTGAGCATCGCGGCATCGCTGGTCGTGTTTCCGCCCGCATTGGCTACCACCACGGTGTAATTGCCCGCATCGGTCACCACGGGCGAGCCGATGCTGTAAGTCGAAGACGTGGCACCATTGATGGTGACCCCACCCTTTTGCCACTGGTAGGTCAAAGTACCCGAACCCGTGGCCGTCACACTGAAGGTGGCGGCCTGGCCCACCGTGACGACCTGCGCTTGGGGTTGAGAGGTAAAGACGATGCTGATGCTGGTGGTATCGTAAACGAAGGACAGCTCGGTGGAGTAATCACTTTCCTCCCCGGTACTGCTGTAAGCCGTTACGGCGGCGAAATATTCGATCCCCTCGGAAAATTCCGCTATGATCACTTCGGTCACATTGCCCGCGTCAACCGTGTGAGTATAGACGCGGCTCGCGGTTCCCCAGTAAACCTTGTAGCCGCTGACCACCGGGTCATCAACGACGTCCCAACTGAAACGAGCCCGCCCCAAAGCGCCGCCACCGGAAGCCGGACTGGCGATAGCGGCAAGCGGCATGGTGAGAATGCAGGCGAATGCGAGCAAGGCGGCCTGCTGCAGCCGACCGGTTTCAAAAAAGGCGCGGAGAAGTTTCATGATGCGTTATTGTTTGGATTGTAATGGGTTGGGTGATTCCGTCCGACGTAGGCTTGCCCAGAGGGGTGGCTACACTGACTTCTGACTTGAAACGGATCCTTGTCAGGCACCTTGGCGAAGTAGAAGCAGGCGTGCTGTTGCGAGGATTGGAAAATAAGGGCCGGGAGCGTGAGCAGCGTGCGGAAGAGCAGGGCCGGAGCGCACATCGCGACCATCGCGACCGCGCATTTCACGCTGATTTGCGAGGGGACCAGAACCTTGGGGCCGCTGCAGAAGATGAGCCGTAGCAACGACATCAGGCGAATCGGGCTGTGGCCAACGGCGGCAGTGGTGCCGTAGAATTGGGGTGAGGTGGGGATCGGGGACATGGGATGGTGGGGGTTGATCCGCGCAAACACGGAAGTATGCATTGTTCTCTGAAATGATCGGGCAGCCCGCCATGGAACCGCCGTTACCCATGCATCATGCGCCCGGAAATTCGGCCACGATAGCCCGCGAATTTGTGATAAACGTGTCACAGTTCCAGCTACACCGGGCCCGAGATCCTGGATCGATGCCAATGCCCTAACTGGCTGGGCGTTGCCACAGGGTGGGGTGGGATTGCTAGCCAGCTTGGTGCTCCTTGCGTTCTGTTGCGGCCATCACCTCTTCCAGTCCTCCTTTCAAAAGAGGCAGGCCAAAAAATCCCGGGCCGACAAAACAAAAAAATGCGAAATTGTGAAAAAAGGTGTGGATTTCTCAAATTCCCCTTCTGCTGTTTGCTATGTGGGCGGCAAACTTGACTTGCCAACAGGCTGCTAGGGGTGGACACGGTGGTGTTATGCTTTGGTATGGTGTTTTGTGCAATCGAGAATTGCGGATTTTCGCAATTGAGGTGCGGTAATTCGCCTGATGCCCTGGTGCTGCAATCACTTTGGAGGATGAAAAACCAAGGCTGCTGGCTGGTTCGCCGGCGGTCCGGGATCGAGTCATGATGCAAATGATTTTTCTATTGGCGGCTGGCGGGCTGTGCCTTGTTTGTGGCGCGGTGGCGGTGGTGCTGCGGCCGGCGGCGCTGTCGAGCTGGCTTTTTGCCGGCGGCATGGTGCTGTTGACAGCCGAGCCGGCGCTGGATTACCAAGTGGCTTTGGCGGCGAGCGCGGCGGAGAGCGGCACTTGGCTGTGGCGGTCCATGCTGTTGAAATCCCTCGTCCCGAGCATCTGGCTGGGCTTCAGTCTGACGTATGCGCGAGGCAACCAAAGCGAGTTTCTGAGCCGCTGGAAGTGGTTCTTGCTGGCAGCCCTGCTCCTGCCGGTGGCCTTGATGCTGGCCTTTCCTGAGCGATTGTTCGGGACGGCGGAGCGAGGTACCGGGATGCTGGTCCAATTGGGTTCGGCGGGCAAGGCCTGGGTGATCGTGGTGCTGATGGTCACGCTGGCGATCCTGGTCAATTGCGAGAAGACCTTCCGGGCTTCGGTGGGCATGACCCGCTGGCGGATCAAATACCTGATTCTCGGAGTGGCCTTGATCTTCGGCGTGGAGGTTTACAGACAGAGCCAGATGTTGCTGTTCTCCGGCTACGATCCCGAGTTGGCGAAACTGACGCTCGTGGCCCTGGTGCTTGGCTGCGTGCTGATAGGTGTCGGCTTGGTACGATCCAGCTTTGGCAAATTCGACATCTATCCGTCGCGGGCGGTGCTGCAAGGGTCGGTCACCGTGATCCTCGCGGGGGTGTATTTCGTGATCGTCGGAGTCCTGGCGCAGTGGGTCGAGCAACTCGGTGGGGCTGCTGCTTTTCCCGCCCAGGCGCTGGTGCTGTTGCTGGGAGTGGTGGGGGTGACCGTGATGCTGTTGTCGGAGCGTTTCAGGACGACTCTCCGGCAGTTCGTGAGCTGGCACTTCCGGCGGCCGGAGCATGATTTCCGCAAAATCTGGACGGAGTTCACCCGGCGGACCTCCAGTGGGCTTGATGCGGCCACCTTGGGCAAGCACGCGGCCGAAGTGATTGCCGAGAGTTTCCATGTGCTCGGCGTCACCGTGTTCAGAGTGGTGCCGGAGCCGCCGGGGCTCGAGTGGCTGTCGTCCACCGAGAAACATGGGCCGGTCGCCGGGCCGCAACTGGATGCCGGGAGCCTGGCCGAACTCGCCAAGCGCGGGCGGCCGTTTGGGCTGGAGCGGGAGCCGGGGGCCTGGGCGGAGGCCCTGCGGGAAAGCTGCCCGAGAAAATTCGACCACGGCGGCGACCGGCTGGGGTTGCCGCTGGTGGCGGCGGAACGGTTGGTCGGGTTGCTGGTGCTGGCGGACCGCGTGAACGGGGTGCCCTACAGCAACGAGGAACTGGATTTGCTCAAATGCATCGGCGACCAGTTGGCGGGCGGCCTGCTGAATTGTTCGCTGACCGAGGCGGTTCTCCAGGCCAAGGAGTTGGAGGCGTTCCAGACGCTGTCCACGTTTTTCGTTCATGATCTCAAGAACGCGGCCAATGGCCTGAGCCTGATGCTGCAGAACCTGCCTACCCACTTCGATGATCCCGAGTTCCGCACGGATACCATCCGCGGGGTGAGGCGGACGGTCGAGCGGATCAACCAGTTGATCCTGAAGTTGGGCAGCTTGCGCCGCGAACTCCAATTGAACCTCAATCCCTGTCGGCTGGATCTCCTGGTGGCCGAGGCGCTTGACGGACTGGAGCCCAAGCTGAATGGCGGCCGGCGGTTGCTGCGGGAGCTGCCGCCAGTCCCGCTGCTGTCGCTCGATCCGGAAGCGATGCGGAGTGTGGTGACCAACCTGGTGCTGAACGCCAGTGAAGCTCTGAATGACGGCGGCGAAGTGCGGGTCGTCACGCGCCAGGAAACCCATTGGGTGGCGCTCACGGTGGCCGACACCGGCTGCGGCATGAGCCCGGAATTCGTGAAAACCCTGCTGTTCCGCCCGTTTCATAGCACCAAAACCAACGGCTTGGGCATCGGGATGTTCCAATGTAAGAAAATCATCGAGGCCCACGGCGGAAACATCTCCGTCGAGAGCCAACCAGGACAGGGCACCTGCTTCACGATCCGTATGCCACTCGTTCACTATCCTCAATCCAATCCAACCTGCTCATGAAACCAAAAATCCTGATCATCGACGATGACGAGGAAATCCGTACTCAAATGAAGTGGGCGGTGGCCGCCGATCACGATGTGGCGGTGGCAGCCGACCGCCGCAGCGCCCTGGAGGCCTTCCGCAAGCAACGGCCCGAGGTCGTGCTGCTCGACCTGGGACTGCCGCCCTGCCCGAATGACACCACCGAAGGCATGGCGACCCTCGCAGGCCTGCTGACGTTCGACCGGGCAGCGAAAATCATCATCGTCTCAGGCCAAAGCGACCGGGAGAACGCGGTCAAGGCGATCGGCGCGGGGGCTTATGATTTTCTCTGCAAGCCAATCGACCTAGGGCAACTGAAACTGCTGCTGCAGCGTTGCGTTTATGTGTCCAAACTCGAGCGCGACTACCGCCGCATGCAAGACGAGGAGCGGCCGGACATGTTCGAGGGCATGCTCGGCGGGAGCGAGGCGATGCAGGAGGTGTTCAGGACCATCACCAAGGTCGCCAAATCCAGTGTTCCGGTCCTGATCCTCGGCGAGAGCGGTACCGGCAAGGAAATGGTCGCCAGTGCGATCCACCGCCGGAGCGCCTTCAAGTCCAAACCCTTCGTGGCGATCAATTGCAACGCGATCCCCGAGAACCTCATCGAAAGCGAACTGTTCGGCTATGAAAAAGGCTCCTTCACCGGGGCCAACAGCCAGCGCCTAGGACTGATCGAGACCGCCGCCGGTGGCACCTTGTTCCTTGACGAAATCGGGGATTTGCCGCCGCCGGTCCAAGTGAAACTGCTGCGTTTTCTCCAGGAAAAACGGATCCAGCGGGTGGGCGGACGGCTGGAAATCGAGATTGAGGCCAGGGTGCTGGCCGCGACCCACGTCGATCTCACCAAGGCCCTCGCGGCCGGGCGTTTCCGCGAGGATCTCTACTATCGCTTGGCGGTGGTTGCGTGCAAACTGCCGCCGCTGCGTGAGCGGGGCGATGACATCATGCTGCTGGCCAAGGATTTTCTCAAACACTTCGGGGCACAGAACGGGCGGACGGGCCTGGCCTTCGATCCCCAAGCGATCCAGATGATCCTCAGCCATCCATGGTCCGGCAATGTGCGGGAACTTCAGAACCGGATCCAACGGGCCGTGATCATGGCCGATGCCCAGTCGATCACTGCCGCAGATCTGGAACTCGCCGCGTTCGGTCCCTCCGCCACCAGCCCGGCCACCCCCACCGGAGTCGGCCGGGCCGGCGGGACCGCCGCCACCTCCGGTCTCAAAGAGGCGCGGGAGCAATTGGAGCGCGAAATGGTGTCCGTGGCCATCGAGCGCCACGGCGGGAATATCTCCGCCGCCGCCAAGGAACTGGGCATCAGCCGCCCGACATTTTACGAACTGATGAACAAACTCCGGATCTCCAAGAGCTGAGGTTTGCGCACTAAGTGCCCGCGCAAGGCCATGCGCATGAGGTGCACTGTAGCGGCGGTCTGTGACCGTCGCTGCCACCGAGAAGCGCCGAGGCGCTTGTCCTTTCGCATCGGCGGTCATAGACGCGCCGCTACAATTCGATAGTGATGCTTGCGCGGGCACTAACCTCTTCCTTTCTGCTTCTCCCCTTTTCAGCTTTTCAGCTTTTCAGCTTTCAGTTTTCAGCTTTTACTTCCACCATCCCACACCACCTATGAAAATCGCCAATCGACTGTTAATCGGTGCCGCCGCCACGCTGCTCCTTGTCATCCTCCCGTCCGGCTGCAACAAGGAGGCCAAGGCTGCGAGCAGTCTCCGCTCCGCCAAGAAGCATTTCGACAAGGCGGACTTTGCGGCGGCCGAGATCGAGTTCAAAAACGTGCTCTCAGCGCAACCGGGTGAGCCCGAGGCACTCAGGGGGCTTGGCCTGATTCTGCTGCGCCAGGGCGTGATGTTCGATGCCGCCCGCATGTTGTCGGCGGCGAAAGAAAAACGCCCCAAGGATGATGAGATCGGCGTCGGGCTGGCGCAGGCCCTGTTTGAACTCGGCTTCCCCCCCCCCAACAGCCGCAAGGAGCTGCTAGCGGTGCTCGAGCGGACGCCGACCCATGGCGAAGCCCTGCTGTTGTTGGCCGAGACCTCGTTCACGCCCGAAGCCATGACCGAGTGCGAGGAACGCCTCGCCAAGGCGAATGCGCCCGACGCGGCACCCATCCTGCTGGCCTCCGCGCTCATCGAACTCCGCCGCGGCCAACCTGATGCCGGCGCGAAGCTCATTGAGCGGGCCATCGCGGCCGATCCCAAATACGCCCGCGCCCTCGCCCTGCAAGGGACCCTTTTCGCCACCCGCAAGGAACCTGAGAAAGCCCTCGAGTCCCTGAAAAAAGCCTCCGATCTCGCCGGTCTCCGCTCTGCCGAAACGATTGGCTATGCCCGGCTGCTGGCGGGATTCGAGCACCAGGACGAAGCGGTGGCGCTGCTCAAGAAGGCGACCGCGGCCGCCCCGGATTACCTACCGAACTGGCGGCTGCTCGCCCAAATCTCCGTCGCCGCGAAAAACGATGACGAGGCCGCCGAATACTTGGCCAAGGTCCTCGCGAAAAGCCCGCTGGATATCGATGCGGGCGTCCTCCAATCCCAGCTCTTCCTCCGGCAGAAGGAACCCGCCAAGGCGGTCGATTTGCTGGAGAAACTCACCAAGACTTTCCCGTCCCGCGCGCCGTTGGAACTCGCCCTCGGCAAGACCTACCTCGCGGCGGGCGATTTCCCCAAGGCGACCAACGCGCTGGACCGCGTCCTCACGCTCGCCCCGGGGGCGACCGAGGCGATCCTGCTGCGCTCCGGTCTCCACCTCCAGGCCGGCCAGGCGACGGAGGCGATCCGCGCCCTCGAACCCCTCGCTGCCGCCGACCCGCCCAACCGCATGGCGCAGGACCTTCTCGTCCAGGCCTACCGCGCCGCCAACCGCGGCGATGATGCCACCGCCATCCTCCAAAAGCAGAGCGTCGCTGCGCCCGAGGAACCGGCGGTGCAACTGCGACTCGGCCAGCTCCTCGTCTCCCAGAAGAAACTCGTCGAGGCCCGCGCGGCCTTCGAACGCGCTTTGAAACTCGCCCCGGACGACCTGGCGTTCGTCTCCCAACTGATCGCCCTCGACCAACAGGAGGGCAAGACCGCCGAGGCCATGGCACGCGCCGAGGCCTACCTCACCGCCCACCCAGAGTCGGCCCAGGCGAATCTCCTCAAGGCCAGTCTCTGCTTCTTCCAAAAGGACTTTAAGAACGCGGAAAAATTCGCCCTCAAAACCATCGAACTCAATCCGGAAGACCTGACCGCCTACGGCATGGTCGTGCGCATCCAGATCAACGACGGACGGTCGGAACAAGCCATCGCACGGATGCAGGGAATCTTGAAAACCGCCCCCAACAACATCCCCGTCCGCATGCAGCTCAGCATCCTGCTGCAAAGCCTCGACCGCATCGACGAGGCCCGCGCCAGCTTCGAGGAAATGGCGAAAATCGCTCCCGAATTCGCCCCCGCCTACAACAACCTCGCCTGCATCGACGCGGAGAAAACCGGCAATCTCGACAAGGCCCTGGAAAACGCCCGCAAAGCCCGCTCGCTCGCTCCCAAGGCCCCGGCCATCGCCGACACCCTCGGCTGGGTGGAATGGCTGCGCGGCAGTTTCAGTGAGGCCCTGCCGCTGCTGCTGGAGGCGGCGACCGAGCTGCCCCAGGCCGCCACCGTGCAATATCACCTCGCGATGGCCCACTACATGATGGATCAGACCACGGAAGCGAGCGCCCTGCTCGAAAAAGCCCTGGCGCTCCCCGGCGAATTCCCGGAAAAATCCGAGGCCGAGCGCCGTCTCGCCATCCTGCGCGATGGCGCGAAGTTGGATCTCGCCGCCCTTGAGCCGCAAGTGAAAAAGGACCCCAAGGACGTGGTGCTCATTCTCTTCCAGGCGCAAGCGCTCGCCGCAGCCGGTCGCCCGGAAGACGCCGTCGCCGCCTACCAGAACGCGCTTGCCATCAATCCTCAACTCGAAGCCGCCCACCTCGGCCTCGCGGATCTCTACACCAAGGCCCTCAACCAGCCCGACAAGGCGCTGGCGGCGGCCACCCAGGCCCGCAAAATCGCCCCGCAAAGCCCGCGGGCGGCGGCCGTGCTGGGCGCGGCGAATTTCCGCCTCGGCAAGCATGCCGAAGCCTACGACCTGCTCCAGGAAGCCGCCCGCAAACTCCCGACGGACGCCGCCGTCCAGGCGGATTTCGCCTGGGCCGCCTACAGCACCGGCCGCGTCGCCGACGCCCGCGCCATCATGGCCAAGCTGGCCCCAAGCGATCCCGCCCAGGCGGCCGACGCCAAGGACTTCCTCGCCCTCACCGACCCCAAGGCGGCTGCCGACGCCGCCACCCCGGCGCTGCTTGAAAAGAAACTGGCGGCCAGCCCCACCGATGTTCCCGCTCTGATGCTCCGGGCCGCGCTGCAGGAAAAAGCCGGCGAAAGTCCGGCCGCAACTTATGCCAAGGTCCTCGAGGTCTTCCCGCAATTCGACCCCGCCCGCGTCGCTCTGGCCCGGGTTTATCTCGACGATCCCAAGCAACTGGACGCGGCGGAAAAGCTCGCCACTGCCGCCCGCGAGCGGCTCAAGGACGATCCCGACCTCAGCGGGATCCTGGCCATCCTCAATTTCCGCAAAGGCCAGTTCGACTACGCCGCCCAACTCCTCAAGGAACTCTCCGCCAAACGCCCGCTCACCGGCCGCGAACTCTTCGCCCTCGGCATGTCCCAGGCCGCCACCAAACAACCCGACGAAGCCCGCCAGACCCTCACCCAGGCGCTTGAAACCAAGCTCCCGGAAGCCGACGCCGCCACCGCCAAGGCCACCGTCGAGGACCTCGCGAAAGCGGCTGCCGAAAAGCAGTGATGCGCCGCAGGCTTTGGACTGCGGCGGATCCCGCCGCTTTCAGAAACTGAGGCGGCGATTCAAGGAGCGACCGAGTAGCTCATTCTTTCTCCGAAAGCGGTGATGCGCCGCGGGCTTTCACCGCACTCCA
>JAPLUI010000470.1 GCA_026397725.1 Verrucomicrobiota bacterium
ATTTTGTTTTCTTTTTGACGACATATGCCATGGCGGAGGATCCTTTCTAGTGCTATTATCACTAGCCAAAGAGTCCGCTATTGTAAGGTTTAGTCAAATAAAAAGTCGCCTAGTGGTAAAAAAATTCCAATTTAGGTCGCGTCTCGAGGCAAGCGGGAGGTAGGGTGATACTGGATTGATTCTTCGCCTCACGGCTTGACCACCACGAGTTCGGAAGCGGCGTGGTTGTCGCGCCCGCCGCCCTGGGTCCGGAACCCATAGACAAAGAAGGCGGTGGTTCCCTGCGGCAGGCGGCTCCGGGCGACCAGTTCATCCTTGCCGAGGTCGCACTGGATGAAGTTCCACTTGCGGTCTTTCCACAGACCGCCGGACGTGGTGCAGTAAACCCAGGCTTCCGAAAATTCGCCCTTGTACTTCACATGGACGATGCCGTTGGCGGGGTTGACTTCCGGCCGGGCCACTGTTGGCAGGGGCGGTCCGGCTTTCACGATGTGGTCGGCAAAGGTCCAGATTTCGGGGACATCCTCCCAGCCGTTGCCATGGCCATGGGCCAAAAACGGTCGCAGGCACAAACTGCTAGGCCCGCTCACGGTCTTGGCCGACTTGGCGAAGATATCGATCTGAAAGACCGGGTCAGCCACGCCGGTCACCCACAGCATCGGCATTTTCGCGAAGGGCAAATGCGCCGAGGGATCCCATTTGGTGCGGTAGTCCTTGAACTGGGCGTCGGTCATGTTTTTCGGCGGGAACCATGTCGCCAGGCCCGGGTTGTCGCTCTCGTGGATGAAGCCGCAGCCATAGACGGGAATGACAAACGCCAGCCGCGAGTCCAACCCCGCCACGGCGCTCACGATCGTCCCGCCCCAGGAAATCCCGGTGAGGCCGATCTTCTTGGGGTTGATTTCCGGAAACGAGCGCAACAGCGAATTGGCGCGGATCACGTCGGCCACCGCATGATAGAACCATTGTTCCTTGTCGGGCTGCGCCCTGTCGCCGAACCAGTCGATGCGGGCGGGTCCGGCGTTCTGATGGGCGGCCCCGACCGGTTGATTGCCTTCGATGCCATGGTCCTTGCCGCCGGGCAGGTGACCCTCGAGATCCATGGCAATGGCCGCATAGCCGTGGCTGTTCCAGTTCCTGACCCAGTTCGGATAGGCGGTGCCGCCACCGCCATGGGCGCAGACCACCGCCGGCCAGCCGCCCGCCGGCGGGGTCCCTTGCGGGGCCGCGTAGTAGGCAAACACCCAGGTCGGCTTGCCCTTGTAATCCGCACCCTCATAGAACAACGCGCGCAGCCCGTTCGCGGGACGCTCGGTGGCGGGGAAAACCTTGGGTGCCTTGGCGAGGGTGGCACCATCCCAAACCGTCCGGATGGCCGGGTTGCCCGCTGTGGGAGCGGTCGCCGCCAACCCCGGGGAGCCGGCCATCAGCACGGAAAAAACCGCCGCCGAAATGACCAGGCGTGGGAAAAACTTGCTTCTCGAGGGTGGTGCGGAGGCGGATGTCGATTGCTGGATCATGGTTGGATTTCAGGTTTGGGGTGATCGGCAACGCGCCGCGATGGAGGCGACGGCGGCCATGCCACCCGCCGGGTCAACGCGTTGGATCGCGGACTTTACGGTTTTGCAGCGGCGGTCCTTTCAGGCGTGACTGCGGGGGCCCCTTCCCTCATGCTGCGGGCGCACCACCCACTCCCAGCCCATGGCAATCTTCGACGCTTTTGAACGCAAAATGACCGCCGTCGGCATGGGAGAAGCTCCCATCCGGGCCTTCCGCCGCAACTACGAGGCGCTGCTGCGCCATGAATCCGGCTTGATCCCCGAACAGGACATCGTGCCGGCCACGGATCTAACATCCATGGCGGTTCTCGATGGCAACGGCGCGGCCGCGGTCGATCTGTTCGACCAGGCGGTGGTCATCAAGCTCAATGGCGGGCTGGGCACCAGCATGGGCTTGCAGGGGCCCAAAAGCCTGCTGCCCATCCGCGAGGGCGTGAACTTCCTCGACCTGATGGTCCGCCAAATCCTCGATCTGCGCCAACACAGTGGCTCTAACATCCGGCTGTTGCTCATGAACAGCTTCAGCACCAGCCGCGAAACACTCCACCACCTCGCCCATTGCGGAGGTGGTGCGGGCATGTTGCCCGCCTCTTCCACCAATCACACCGACCCCTGCCTGTCCGCCCATGGCGCAGGTGGTGCGGGCATGTTGCCCGCCTCTTCCATCAACCACACCGCCACCTGGCTGTCAGATCCCGCGCAAGTCGAGCTGATGCAAAACCAAATCCCGAAGATCGATGCCGCCACGCTGGCACCGGTCACCTGGCCGGCCGATCAGGAGCTGGAATGGTGCCCGCCCGGCCATGGCGATTTGTTTCCGGCCCTGGTTGGCAGCGGTTGGTTAGACCGCCTGCTGGCGGCGGGTGTGCGCTATGCCTTTGTGTCCAACTCGGACAACCTCGGCGCCACGCTCGATCCGGCCTTGCTCAAGTATTTTGCCGACTCCGGGGCGCCGTTTCTGATGGAGGTGACCCGGCGCACCGCCGCCGACCGCAAGGGCGGCCACCTCGCCGTGCGCAAATCCGATGGCCGCCTCCTGTTGCGCGAGGTCGCCCAATGCCCGAAGGCCGATCTCGCCGCGTTCCAAGACATCGAGCGCCACCGATACTTCAACACCAACAGCCTGTGGCTGCGCCTCGATTTGCTCAAGGCCCAGCTTGCCGCCGACTCCGGCGTCCTGCCCCTGCCGATGATCAGCAACCGCAAGACCGTCGATCCCCGCGACCAGACCTCACCCGCCGTCATCCAACTCGAAACCGCCATGGGGGCCGCCATCGAGTGCTTCGCCGGGGCCGCTGCCATCGAGGTGCCGCGCAGCCGCTTCGCTCCGGTCAAGAACACCGCCGATCTGTTAGCCCTGCGCTCGGATGCCTACGAGATTCTGGACAACGGCCAAGTCCGCCTTCACCCGGACCGCCACGGTGTGCCGCCCGTCATCACGCTGTCCGACGACTACAGGCTCGTCGATCAACTCGACGCGCTCGGCGTGCCCAGCCTGCTTCGTTGCCGGTCTCTAACAGTCATCGGCCCGGCGCATTTCCCACCCGGCACCGTGCTCGAAGGCGACGTGACCTGGAGCGGCACCTGGAACGTCTCATGGATCGGGACTTGCCAAAGTCCCGTGTGACTGAGGGGCCATGAAAGACACGGGACTTTGGCGAGTCCCGATCCATGTCGCCCCCCACCCCACTACCTCACCGCCTTCGCCAGCTCGCTCTCCCACAGCGTATAATCACCTTCCCCCAATTTCGCCTTCCCGGGGTTGCGGCGAATGTACCGGATGACATTCCGCAGGTGGTCCCCATCGCGGATGAGCCGGTCGAAGTAATCGTGCATCCAGAACCGGCCTTCACTTCCTAACATCTTGTTGATGGTGCCCGCAGTGTGGCGTTTCCAACTGAACAGCACCTTTTCCAGCAGCCACGCTGGATGCAGCACGCAGCAGACATGAACATGGTTGGGCATGATCACCCACGATAACAGATCGTAGCGTTCTCCAGAGAAGTGGGTGAGAGCCTCCGCCACCACCTCACGGAAAGCCGTTTTACGCAGCAGGCACGAACCATATCCCGCGTCCAGCCATTGATCGATCTTGTTGGAAAACCGTCGGTGATATTCCATTTCATCGTCGTCTGAGAGCGGCGGCGGGTGTTCGATCCGCCAGTCACTGCGTTCCCGTTCCCACTCTCTGAGCAACGTCTTTGGCAGAGAATCGGCCAGGCGAAAGGTCAGAAAATAGGCCGCCCCCGGTTGTTGCCAGTGCGGCAGGTAATGTTCCGTCACCCGGATTTCCTCGTAGGGATTGAAGAATTTCATACGTGGTACGTGTCGTGGAACGGGACTTGCCCAAGTCCCGTGTGCATGGTTCTAGACAAAGACACGACACTTGGCAAGTGTCGTTCCATGCCCTGTCGGTTCCATGCGCCCATGGAACGGGACTTGCCCAAGTCCCGTGCGAAAGGAGTGTTGCAGAGCAGCGTCCACGACGCTCGGCAAGTGCCGCCCCAAGAAAGACACGGGACTTTGGCAAGTCCCGTTCCCAAGTGCCGCCCCAAGAAAGACACGGGACAGCCGTTCCCAAGTGCCGCCCCAAGAAAGACACGGGACTTTGGCAAGTCCCGTTCCCAAGTGCCGCCCCAAGAAAGTCACGGGACTTTGGCAAGTCCCGTTCCCAAGTGCCGCCCCAAGAAAGACACGGGACTTTGGCAAGTCCCGTTCCCAAGTGCCGCCCCAAGAAAGACACGGGACTTTGGCGAGTGTCGTTCCTTGACGCGAGCCCTTTCTGCTGCTGGAATGCCCGCTCCGCCCCATGGACTACCCAGCAAAAATCGCCCGCCACGTCGCCGCCATCCCGCGTTCGGGGATTCGTGATTTCTTCGAACTCGTGCAGGGCCGCGAGGGCATCATTTCGCTCGGCGTGGGCGAGCCGGATTTCGTCACGCCCTGGCACATCCGCGAGGCCGCCATCTATTCACTCGAAAAAGGCCAGACCACCTATACCTCCAATCTCGGGTTGCTCTCGCTGCGCAAGTCCATCGCCCGCTATGTGGGGGAGTTCTTCGGGGTTGCCTACGATCCGGCCCGCGAGGTGCTGGTCACGGTGGGCGTCTCCGAGGCGATCGACCTGGCCCTGCGGGCCTTGCTCAATCCCGGCGATGAGGTGATCTTTCACGAACCCTGCTACGTCTCCTACAGCCCGAGCATCGTCCTGGCCCATGGCCGCGCCGTCGCCGTGGAAACTTCCAAGGCCGACGCGTTCGCGCTCAAACCGGAAAATCTCGCCGCCGCCATCACGCCGCAAGCGCGGGTGCTCATGCTCAATTTCCCGACCAATCCCACGGGTGCCGTCACCAGCCAAGAAGACCTCGAAGGCATCGCCAAACTCGCCATCGAACACGATCTGATCGTGCTCACCGATGAAATCTACAGCGAACTGCGTTACGACGGACTCCCGCACGTTTCCATCGCCTCCTTGCCCGGCATGCGGGAGCGCACCGTGCTGCTGCACGGGTTTTCCAAAGCCTTTGCCATGACCGGCTTCCGCCTCGGCTATGCCTGCGCCCCCCAGCCGATCATCGAGGCGATGATGAAAATCCACCAATACTCGATGCTCTGCGCCCCCATCATGAGCCAGAACGCCGCGCTCGAAGCCCTCGAAAATGGCACCCCCGCCATGCTCGCCATGCGCGAAAGCTACCACCAACGCCGCGATTTCGTCGTCACTCGCCTCAACGAAATCGGCCTCGACTGCCACACTCCCGGCGGCGCCTTCTACGTCTTCCCAGACATCCGCAAGACCGGCCTCACCAGCAAGGACTTCGCCATGGGCCTGTTAGAAAAGGAGGCGGTCGCCGCCGTCCCCGGCAGCGCCTTCGGCCCCTCCGGTGAAGGCTTCCTCCGCTGCTGCTACGCCACCGCTTTCAACGACCTGCGCACCGCCATGGACAAAATCGAGCGCTTCGCCCAGGCCCTCTGACACGCTCATGGACGCCAACCCGCAACCCACCTCCGACCCGGCCCTGCTCACTCGGGCGCATGTGATCCCGCTCGCCGTCTTCATGGCCTGCATGGTCCTGCTCCAGTTGCTCGGTGGCCTCATCGAGTGGAAACACCCCGATGCCCCATGGTGGCGGCAGGACCCCGCTCAATTCATCTATCCGATTCAAACCGCCGTTTCAATCGGCCTGCTCATCCGTTACTGGCGTTGTTATACCTTTGACTGGTCCTGGCGCTGGGGGTTGATTGCGGTGGTTTTCGGGGCGGTGGGGATTGGCTGCTGGCTATTGCCGACGACGCTCTATGATGCGCTTGGCTGCACCGGCAAGACCGAGGGTCTGCTCAGGGTGCTGGGTGTGGCGGCTCGCCGGGAGGGTTTCAATCCGGCTCTGTTTGACCACCCGCTGGCGTATTGGGCGGCCTTGGGGTGCCGCTTTCTGCGGGCGGCGGTGGTGGTGGCGCTGGTTGAGGAAATCTTTTGGCGCGGGTTTCTGATGCGCTTTGTCTGCGATTGGGAAGGGGATTACTGGCAGCAACCCTTTGGCCGGGCCCGCTGGCTTTCCTATGGCGTGGTCACCGTGCTGTTCATGCTGGCCCATGCGCCGGTGGATTGGGCGGCGTCCTTGGTTTACGGCACCCTGACCTATCTCCTCTGCATCTGGAGCAAGAGCCTGGGTGCCTGCGTGCTCATGCATGCCACCGCCAATTTCCTCATGGGACTCTACATCATGGCCTACGCAAAATACGGATTGTGGTGAGCATTCCGTGGCCGACTCGGCCAAGTGCCCTCCAAGCCGATCGCGACTTCACACAAATTTTCGGGTCGGCCTCGAATTTTTCTTGTCAATGGGCCTGGTCTTCCTCATCCTCTCCGTCCGCCCGGCAACGGGCGGATGATCATGGGTAGATGCCCGAGCGGCTAAAGGGGGCAGACTGTAAATCTGCTGGCTAACGCCTACGTTGGTTCGAATCCAACTCTGCCCACCATCCTCATTATCAAGGACTTAGGGAGCCGAACGGCTCCCTTTTTTGTGGCTAGGTTTTTCCAAGCGGTGCAATCCCGGTGCAATTTTTTCCAGCAGCAAACCTGATTTCTCGCGCTGTGCCCCTCCAAATACCGCGAGGGGGCGGAGCGGTTTGGCATCGGCTTCGGCAATCTGCGGCCTGCGGAAGCGCCCTACGTGATCCACTGCGGGGCGTGCGGGAGGCGCATCACGGCGCTTTCACTCCGCCCTCAGTGGCGGCTGGCAGCCTCAGCGCACCCGCCAGTTTCTCCACCGCGCCCGGCCGGATACCGGAACGGTCGAGACTGCGGGGATTGGCGATGAGCACGATTTGCCGGTCGAGTTTCCACGGCACCGGCTTCCCGACGATCTTCTTGTCATCGAAATCCACCCTGGCGATTTCCGGCAGGACCGCAGCCACGCCGGTGTCCCGCGTCATCCGGGCGAGGTGGACGAACGAGGGCATCCGCACCGCCACCTGCGGTTTGATGTCCCGCGCCGCCAGCCACTCCCGCCAGCGCGTGCTGTATTGGCCGCCCGGCAGGAGTTCGCCCACCGCCACAGTGCGCAGCACGTCCTCGACCGTCACACCCGCCTTCCACACGCTCTTGGGGGCGAACAGCGCGTAACCGATCCTCCCGAGTTGCCAGCGCTTCATCCCGGACGTTACGGCGTCATCCCGCACAATCCCGAAATCCAGCCGCCCGTCCGTTACGCCGCGCACGATGTCGGCGCTGCGAAGTTGTTCCAGTTCGACCAGCGCCCCGCCGAGCGCGTCACGGCAGGCGGCGAGCCTCGGCAACACCAACCAATCGATCAGGCTGCCCTGGGTGCCGATGCGAACACACACCGGCCGGCCGTTCATCGCTTCGCGGAAATCATCGAGTTCGCCGAAGTGCCGCCGGATCAAATCCGCGAGTCGCAACCCCTCGGGCGTGATCTCGATGCGCCGCCCCACCCGCTTGGTGAGCGCCACCCCGAAGTAACCCTCAAGCTCCTTGATCTGCCGGGAAAACTGCGATTGCTTGGTGACATCGCCCAGGGCGGCCTTGGAAAGGTTGCCGGCCTCGGCCACCCGCAGGAAGGTGCGGAGCCGGTCGAGGGAAAGCCCCGCAAGGGCAAAGAGACGGTCGAATTCATTCATGACTGCAAAGTCAAATAACCTGTGATTTCCTCCATTACAAGTTCTGATTTTTGCTGCCAGCCTGTTGGCGCATGAACGACCTGATCCACTACGACATCATCGCCGACATCCACGGGCGATACGACAAGCTCGCCGCCCTGATGGCACGCTTGGGTTACTCCCCGAACGGCGCGGGATTCATCCCGCCCGCCGGCCACCGCGCCCTGTTCCTCGGCGACCTGATCGACACGAAACCCGGCCACCCGTTTCCCGGCGGCGTCCGCGCCACGCTGCACGCCGTCAAAGCCATGTGCGACCGCGGCGACGCGCTCTGCCTGCTGGGCAACCACGAGTTGAACGCCATCTGCTACCACAGCAGCGGCCCCAACGGAAAACCCTTGCGGATCCATGGCAGCCGCAACCGCCGCACGCACCAGGGCACGCTCGACGATTTCCCGGACCACGCCGACCCGGCCGGCGAGTGGCGCACGGTCTGGCTGCCGTGGTTGAAATCACTGCCGCTCTCGCTCGACCTAGGCGGCTTCCGCGCCGTGCATGCCTGCTGGCACCCGCAGCACCTTGCCCGGCTTGCGGGCCGGAGCCTCGCCGACCATGACTTTCTCCTCGCCTGTGCCGACCAGGCCAGCCCCGATGGCGAGGCCATCGAGGCCGTGCTCAAGGGCATCGAAGTTCCGCTGCCTGATGGGCATTTCTTCACGGACCACACGGGCACGCAGCGCAGCCAGTTCCGCGCCCGCTGGTGGGAAGCGCCCGGGGCCGACACGCTGTGCCGCGATCTCGTGTTTCCAGCCAGTGACCAAATAGGCCCGGTGCCCGTCGCTCCTGCCGCGCGGGAGATGTTCAGTCCGTATCCGGCCGACGCGCGCCCCGTGTTTTTCGGCCACTACTTCAAGCCGGCCAGCTCACCGGCACACCCGGAACGCCACAATGTCGCCTGTCTTGACCACTCCGCCGCCATAGGCGGGCCGCTCGTCGCCTATCGCTGGAAGGGCGAGTCCAATATCAACCCCGAACATTACATCCAACATTCATGAACGACAGATCCAGCAACGATAAACCTGAACCTCGCTACTCCGTTTCGGGCGTGGCTTATGCAATCGCTTCCTTGGGATACCCTGATGGGCCAGACTCATCTCCAGACAACAGGAAGATCCGTGATCTTGTCGAAGACGGCGAGTTTGTCACTTGGTTGAAGGAACTCATAGAGATTTCCTCAGATTTCGAGTCACCCAACTACCGTCCCGACAGTATTGAGGCATCGGAGGCTGCCGAAGCGGATGCCGACATCGAATGGCGCGCGACCAAGACCTTGGAAACTCTGACCACCCGACAACAGGAATCGCTGATTGCACAGGTTAAGGCTGAATTTCCAGAGGAAATCTGCTACGAAGTTGGTCAAATTATGCCAATCGGCGGCAATGACGAGGACGACGAAGAAGGTGTCGGTGCCGAACAGGAAGAGATGGACAAACGTAATCCACCAGTAATACCTCCCTATCAAGTCACCAACAGCAAACCGAAGCTATACGCCGGAGGCCGCCTCCGGGATGTATTGGACCCATGGCAGGACATGCTATACCGCTGCGCCCATTGTGGGAAGGAGACGCCTGGCA
The DNA here is from genome assembly GCA_026397725.1 of Verrucomicrobiota bacterium. Taxonomy (GTDB): domain Bacteria; phylum Verrucomicrobiota; class Verrucomicrobiia; order Verrucomicrobiales; family Akkermansiaceae; genus Luteolibacter. Next base: position 9,317 of record JAPLUI010000470.1, read on the forward strand.
ACGATCTGGAACCGGGGGATTTGCATGAAACATTCTTTACCCGCAGTTGCCCCGCTTGCGGCGAGAACGTCGTTTTGATCGAGCTTCCCCATGTTACGGACATGCTGGCCAACCTCGATAATCTGCCTCTTGAAACCAGGGCGGAGGTTCTTTCCTTCGCCAAGCAATGTGCACATTGGCATAAGGAAAAAATCCATTGCATTGAGCAACTCCCGGAAATCGACCTCGACCATATCGTTCTCGTTTGGGACGCGGATTACGAAGGCCATAAACAATCCGAGCTGTATGCCAGGATCGTCATTCGCTGCGGCGAGAGGGAGATTTACCGCGGGCCATCCAGCTGGGAATACTACGATTACTTCATCGACGCCTGCAAGGTGCTGCGCCGAAAGTATGGCGACCGCCTCCACGACGTGATCCCTACCGAGCGGACACATAATGCGCTGTGGGGCGACAGGCTCCGGGCTCCCGAGATTGTTAAAGGGATGCGCGAACGCATCCGCAAGGCATCACGGATTGGTAACAGATCAGACCTGCCGATTGACCCGAACAATTCCTGGGAAAATTACAGGGCCTGAAAACAGCATGAACCCCCAGACCCGCACGCATGCTGTGCTCCATCCTATCAAAGTAATGAATGAGCTGGGCCGCTGCTCGAACGATGCCGAGTACATTTTCTGCTCACCTAGCCGACTTCTTTAAATAGCGTGGTACTCATGGGATAGGTTGGATGTAGGGCGTTGTTTGGTCCACACAGGGCTGGAAAATATTCACCCGATGCCAGGCGAGGTAGGGCAGATGGGCCGGGCTGACCCAGCGGAGATTCACGGGTTGGCCACCGGTGAGGCATAGGAGAGTGGTCTGGGCAACGGTCAGGCGCTTGGAGAGAATCGCTGTGCCGTCGTCGGCAAAGGTCATGAGACCCTGGTCGAAGAGCGCATCCAGGTGGGCGGTTAGCAGAAAGCCGTTGAAGACGTCGAGGCGCTCGGCTTCGGTGTCGCATTGAGCCCAAGGCTTGGCGTGGCTGGCGCGGAGGGCTTCGGGAAGGTCCAGGCCGGTCACGGCGCAGGCACCGGCCCAGTAGTCCATGAGTGCTTGGCGGAACAGGTTCTGGCCGATCCGCTGTTTGACGAGCCGGAGCGCTTCGGTGGCGGCGGGCGGCTGCGCTTCGATCTTGGCGATTTCCTCCGCATAGATTTCGGCCGCATGGTTGGGCAAAGACATCGCCAATTCGGCGGCGCGGCGGAGGAGTTTGCCGAGTGCGGCCTCACCGTGGGCTTCAAAGCCACCGTCCGGGCGCTGCATGTCCGGCAGGCTGCGGGCAAGCTCGGTCGCCGGCGGGCCGTTGGGAAAGATCACCTGCCACGGGCCGCCTTGGGCGGGCGGCGGCATGATAATTGCTTCGGCTTTGTGACGGGCGGAAAACAACGCCACCCGCTCGGGCGTGCTTTCACGCACGTTTTCCCAGCCATTCGCGTAGCCGGCTTTTTCGATCAGGGAGCGTTCGAGCGGATTCATGTGATATTTCAGCGACCAGCAAGCCTGATTTCCGACGCCAAACCAAGCGGAACTTGCGAGCATTTGCCCTCCTGCGGCGCCTATTCGTCGAATTCCTGAAGATTTCTCGTAAAAATCGCTTGCACCCTGATCCAAAGCGCGTAGGTTCCGGGCAGGCAATTAATGAGCGCTTTGGCACTCAAGCCGCGACCTATCGGGCCGCCGGATGGTAAGCAAGGGCTTCGGCCCGAAGTGACCCCACTCCCAAGGCCCACGATTTGAGATGGCACATCCGCCCCGGATGTGCCATTTCTTTTCCCGTGTGGTGTCCGAACAAAAAAACTTTCAATGATGCCGGTCCAGGCGCGGCATTTGTCGTCGCTCGTTGGCACGAGTTGTTTGACGAATTCACTCCGGACACTTTCCATCCCAAACTCTACAACCTTCCGGGGTTGGTTGCGGAAGCGACCATGATTGGCGAGTTGCAGGAGAACCATGATGCGTGGAACAAGCACCTCAAGCAGGTCCAGGCGGAGCTTTCGGAGCGATTGGCAAAAGGGGCGGAACGGACCGCTTGCACTCCTCGGCATTTTGGCATGCTCGAAACTTTGAGCAAGGCAACGTCTCATTCCGAGGTGGTTGGAATTGGCCGTGTTCTGAAACTCGAAGGCTTCCGGGATCACCTTGAGAACGGAGTCAGAAACCAGTTCCGTGACCTGAACCTTGAGACCGTAGCCGACCGAAAGGAGGACACCGATTTACTGCTTACTATCCTCGCAACCCATGCCTTCCGCAAAGGATGCTCATCCGAGGATACCCGGAACCTCATAAATGCACTATCTGGAGGCGGAACCTCGGTGAGGGATTTGATCCTTGGATCCATGCCGGAGCAACCGTCGTTCTTTGACTGCATTGTCGCGATCCGCGCCAGAGATGAACGAACGGAAACGGCGATTCGCGCGGTCTGCGACAACTTGAACGTGACCCGGGCCAAGGCAAACATCCCCGGACTTCCCGGCGAAAGTGGTCTGGTTTTCCTGAGACGAGCGACATCCGGATTGCGGGAAGCCGATGCGGTGGAGAGTTTCAAAGCCGACATCCGGGAAGGCCTCAACCTATTGGCTCTCTATCAGCAGACCGCTGCTCCGCCGATTCTCGGGGACGCATGGATCATGGATGCCGAGGGGGCTCGGCAGGTTCAATCTCGCTCGCCTTCATTCCGGAATCTGCACCCGCGTCGGAACTCAGTCCAGCTCGCCGACAAGGCCGCCGCCGCGCTCACTGGATCTCGAGATGAGCCAGCGATCCGTTCCGCCTTGGATCTTCACAATCTGGCGCTCTCCATGACCGATCACCGTCTTCGCTTGGTGAACCTGTGGTCTGCATTGGAGTGTCTGGCCTCTTTGGTTGAAGGCGATTCCATTATTTCACGCGTCGAGCGGATGGTCTGTCCTATCCTCGCGTGGAGAAAGCCCGAGAAGATCGTCCGCTATCTGGCCATCAGCATCCATCTCTGGTTGAAGAACAACCCGGATCTTGATCGGAGAAGCCTTCCCTTTGGCCTCGGCTACAATGAATCAGTGGCCCCGGAGCGGATTCTTGCTCTTCTTGCCGCGCCGGAAAACTCCACCGGCATCAGGGCTCTCATGAATTTGGTGAGCGGTCACCCGTTGCTTCTCTACCGCGTTAACCAAGCGTGGAAACTTGTCCACGATCCTAACACCCTCCACAAAGACCTCTCCAGTACTTGCAAGAGGCTTGGCTGGCACCTCTGGCGGATTTACCGCGCCCGCAATCTGCTCGTTCATCAAGGCGTGGAACCCGAGTGCCTGCCGCAGCTTGCCAACCATCTCCAGCAGTATCTCTCGTGGACTCTATCGCGCCTCCTGCATGGATTGACTTTTGGCCGTGATTGGACTGCTCGCGATTCGTGGCATTTCTGGAAGTCAAAATCGGACCACCTCATTTCTTCATTGGCGACAGCACCTCACCTGCTTGTCATGGAGGATCTGTTTCCGGAGGAACTCCGACAACCAGATAAGGCTGTTTATCCTTGAGGCTTGGCTTTTGGAAACTTGCAGCGCAATTGAGCGAACTCCGCTCCGAGCGCATTATTCCATCGCATCGGAACTGCTATTTGTCAGTTGTTGAAACGACGGCGCTAATCGGCGGTGAGTAGCGTCGCCTCGGGGCTCCGCTGCAAACGAGTTGCCCTTAGGGGCGCGTCAGTTGTGTCGGAAGGCAACGTGCGGAATCAGCCGGCGGCGGCGTGACTAGGGTTGCCCGCCTTGCATTTCCCACTGGTGAAAACAGTTTGTCATACATGTCCCCTTTTTTGCGGATCTGGATCACGCTGAGGCCGACACTCTCGAAGAAGGCGCGGCGAGGGGCGTCCAATGCGCCAACTTTACTGTCCTCTGTTGGCCCATGAACATACCAGCCGGTGGGGCCGCCGTGTGGGTTGGGCTGGTAGAGTTTCCAGTAGCGGAAGCGTTGGATGAGCAGCCAGCGGAGCGAGACCTCGTCGGCGTGGAGGGCGAGGCCCTGGATCCAGAGCTTGCGGCCCATGAAGACGCGCAGCCAGGGAGCCTTGAAATAGGCAGGGGCGCTTGTCGGTTCCGCCGACGGTTCGGTCAGAATCTCAAGGGCCACAGGTCGCTTGAGTTGGCGCAGGCGTTCCACCATCCCCATGTATTGATCCAGACCGGCCCGGATGCTGCGCTTCATGGCCCGGTCGCCATGGACATGCCAGATGGCAAACGAGGTCGCCGGATCGGTGAGCGCGTGGGTGGAATAGTAGCGGTCCCACGGGTAGTAGTCGGATTGTGCCCGGCCGTTCTTCAGGCGGTGCTGGGCGCATGCCTGGTTTGGAATGGCGTCCTGCAGGCAATGGTCGTAGTTGGTGGTGAGGATCGGCACCTGCGCGTTGATAGCCCAGTTCACCAGTTTGGCATGCGGTTCACCGGGTTTCATGTCCTTCAACAAATCGGCGAGGCGGGACTGGAGATCCGGCTGCTTGATGCGTGGTGCCGTGGGGTCTGCCGCCATCGTCCCGGTGGCTTCAAGGATATCGAAGACTTCCGGCAGGCTGGCAGATCTTTGGCCATGAGTTCGTTCTAGCAGCCGCATGAGAGTGATCAGCGCCTGGGTCGGATCTCTTGCACGCTCCGCCGCCTCGTTGACCAATCGACTCATCAGGTCGTCCCAACTGATTCCTTCCGTAGCACCAGCGGCGAGATTGATGCCGTTGCCGATCAGAAGCGCGAGTTGGGGAGATTCAGAAGTGAAGATCGACCGCACGTCTTTGAATTGGGGTGGTTTGGTATTCATGGTGTTTGTCGTTGGGGCATCCGGCATGAGCGGGGCCTCACGGTCCGGCGGGGCGGAGGTGGGCGAGGAGGCGGGCGAGTTTTTCCTCGATCTGGGCGGGCGTGTCGCCCATGGCTTCGAGGAGGAGGCTGTAATTTTCACACGCCTCCGTCAAATGCGAATGCTCATGCCCCGTGGTGCGGGTGAACTCCACGTAGATCTCCAGAGCCAGCCGCATGAGCGGCTCGGCATCCGCGTGGCGGTTGGTCTTCTGGAGCACCGAGGCTAGTGTCCGCAGGTGGATGGCGACTTGAGGATGAACCATGCCGAAGTGCGCCTCGTCGATGGCGAGAGCCCGGCGGGTGAGTGGCTCGGCCTCGGTGAAGCGCTTGCTTTCGCAGAGCAACAAGGTGAGGTTGTTAAGGACTATGGCAACCTTTGGATGGTCCTTGCCAAGGACTGCCTCGTCGATGGCAAGGACATCGCGGTAATGCGCCTCGGCCTCGTCGAGGCGGCCGGTAGACATAAGCAACGTGGCGAGGCTGTTGAGGCTGGTGGCAAATGTGGGATGATTCTTGCCATAGGTGGCCTCGTCGATGGCGAGAGCCCGGCGCACGAGCGCCTCGGCCTCGTCGAGGCGATTGGTTATGTAAAGCACTTGGGCGAGGTTGATGAGGTCTCTGGAGATGTTGGGATGGTCCTTGGCGGGCGCGGCCTCGTCGATTGAGAGTGCCCTGCGCAGAAGCGACTCGGCCTCCGCGAGGCGATTTGTGTCCTTGAGCAACAGGGCGAGGTTGTTGAGGTCCGTGGCGACCGCGGGATCGTCCTTGCCGAAGGTGGCCTCGTCGATGGCGAGGGCTTGGCGCATGAGCGGCTCGGCGGCGTCGTGTCTGGCCTTGGCCTTGTAGAGGAGGGCTACCCGGTTGAGGAGCCCGGCAGTGGGCTCGGGGATGTTGTGGGCGGCGGCGTGGAGGGCGGCGGCGTGGGTGTGGGGAGCGAGGGGTTCGGCCACGGGCCATGTGCGGATGTCGTCGGCCTGGTAGGAAAACAGTCCGTGGAGCCACTTGAGGGCAACGAGGAGGGTAGGGGGTGGGGGTGGGGCAGATTGCTGCTGGCGGGTGATTTCCTGGACGAGACGGTGGAGGGTGAAGGAGGTGCCGGCGGCATCGCGGCGGGCGAGACTGAGATTTTCCAGTTCCGCGAGCAGAGCGCGGGCAGCGGGGGGGGCGTGCCGGCCTTCCAGGGCGGAGAAGGGAATGGGGTCGGGGGCGAACCAGGCGATTACGCGGAAGAACTCGGCGGCGGCGGGGCTGAGTTGGGCGACAGTGGTTTGATAGGTGACGGCGAGGCTGCTGGGGTGGCGCATCGTCCGGGAGTTATACCAATGAAGCGCTGCGGCGGTGTTGTGATGCCAGAGGTCGAGGTAGGAGGCGAAGGAGAGGCGGTCCTTGCGGATGTGGGCGGCGGCCTGTTCGAGAGCAAGGGCGAGGCCGCCGAGTTCGCGGGCAAGTTCGAGCGCACGGGCGTTGTCGTCCGGAACCTTGGTCCGGTGGTCGGCGGTGCGTTCGAGTAGAAAGGCGGCGGCATCGCCATCGGCGAGGACATCAAGGGCCAAGGCGTCGATCCCGCCGGCGTAATCGGTCATGCGGCTGGTGATGAGGACGTGACCGCCGGCCAAGCGGGGAAGGAGTTGGTCCACGGCGGCCAAGGCATCGTCGGTGTCGGCGTTGTCGAGGATGAGGAGCCAGCCGGGATGAGTATTCAGCCAGGTGAGGACGGCGGCCTTTTGCTCGTTTTGATCGGTGAGGGCCTTTTCCGGGAGATTCAGAACATCGGCATGGCAGAGGGCCGCAAGCTTGGTGTCCAAGGTATCCGGGGAGTCGGCGGAAACGAAGAGCAGAGCGGTGTAGTGGCTCTGGTAGCGCCAGGCATACTCGACGGCGGCACGCGTTTTGCCGACGCCGCCCAAGCCGTGAATGGCGTGGCCTTTGATGAGGGTGGCGGAGTGGCCGGTGAGACGCTCGTGGAGGTCGGTGAGGAAGTCGTCGCGGCCTTTGAAAAGGGAGCCGAGGGTGGCGTAGGGGAGGTTGGCGGGGCGGAGGCTGGCGTCGCGGTTCCAGGGCTTGGTGGGATCGTGGATTTCCTGGTCGAGAAGGTCCGCGACGGCGGTCATGCGCGGGATGTCCAGGGCGCGGATGTCCGTGAGAATGGAGGAAAGGTCGCGGACCTCAATAGCGGGGGAAAGGCAGGGGATGAAGTTTCTGCTGGGCTTGGGAGGGGGCGGGGCTTTGTTGACGAGGAAAAGGAGGATGATCTTGTCGAAGTGAGCGGCGAACTTGGGGGCGAGCGCCAGGGCGTGAGTGTCACGGATCTTGTCAGTGGTAGCTTCGGTGGTGATCTGGAAGGCGAGACGCTGTGCGGGATCGGCTAGGTCCACGACGGGGGCGTTGGGTGTGCGGGCGTTCTCGTTGGTGAGTTGGTAGCCCTAGAGGAGGTTAAGCAACCTGGCGCAGAAATCTTCCGCGAGCACTGCGGGGGAGTTGAGGTTCTGCCGGGAGTTTAGCTTGAGGTAACTCTCCAGCTTCGCGAGCGCGCCGGTGATGCGATTGATGAGGGACTCGCTGGTGAACATGGGAGTGCGGATGCGGGTTGGCAGTGTTATGAGTTCGCGGATGGGCCAATCTCGTCTCTGTGATCCGCCACGTCAGCGAGCCCTGGCTCCGCTTGTAAGAGTTCACTTGCCCATTCCTTCCGCCGCTCATTCAACGCTTGGCCTAGCCGATTCCACTCCATTCCCCGACGACTCCAGTGTTCTGTGATGGCTTGGGTGAAATCGGGATGAACCAGCTTAGCACGGGTTTCCAGGAAGTCGGCATCCTCTCTTCTGATAATGATTCCCTCGAGCGAGCCTGAACTGAACCGGCTCGGCTGTTTGAGGACCATGGCTTTCAGATCCTCAAGGGTTGCCTTCCCGATGAAGATTGGGGGAACGGTGCAAATATCCAATTGTCCGGCCAGTATGTTGCGTCTGGTGGTGCTCCAGAAGCAGCCTTCCTTGCGGTCATAAACATCGAAGGCAAGAAACCAGTCTGGCAGTTCGGTGTAATCCAGCGAGTGTCTGGCGGCGCACCATTCGCCGAAGAGGATCAGACTTTCGCCAAGAGCGTCTGCAAGCGCGGCCTCGCGTGCGGGAAGCCAGGAGGCAAGGCGCGCAAATTGCCCTGAAAACGGCGCTTGTAGGTATTGGCCGCGGTTCTGGAACCGCAAAACCCCATCAGAGCCTGCGGAAATCCCGAGATTCGCGCCGTCGAGCTTTTCTTCAACCACCACTTCACCAGCAAGGAGTGATCTTGCCTCCGCTGGCGACATGACCTTGTCGTCCCGCGGACTGCCCGCGCCCAGCCAGGCGAGGTGCGGGGTGTGCGGGAAGCGGAAGAAGTCAGTCATTCCCGAATTTGATGTCGTGAAACCGCTGGATGTCCGCAGGGCAGAGAAAATCCACGGTGATGCCGTGTTCTTCGAGTGAGGGTGTCCATCCGAGCCACTTTGAATCCGCCGCCTGGAGGATGGGAGGGCGTTTCTCGTGAGCGGCCGCCACCGCCACGAACTTACGATCGGGGGGATCGAAGTTGGCGAGCCTGGCGTCATCTGGGAAACTCTTGTATCGGCGCTCAGGGTGAGGCTCAAGTGGCACTAGGTCGCAGAGTCTGGAGTTGGCGTTGTTCTGGAGCGCCCATTTGACGAAGGCATCGCCTGGACGGTTGTTTTTCTTGGGTGTGGTCTTGTTCTGATATTCGAGCAAAATCTCGAAACCCTGATCGAGGGCGATGCGTCCGCCCGTCATGATGGACTGGAGTTTCAGCGCACACGCCACCACACAGGCCGGGCTTATGTCTTGGTGCTGGCCATTCGCCACCAGAATGACATTGGTATCGACGACGGAAGTCATGGTTTGGCAAGTTTGTTGCGTTTTTCCATGGCCGCCACGGTGCGGGCGGTGAGATCTGCCATCTCATCGCCGAAGAAGTTTTCCGGCCAGTTCACGATGTCGCCATAGAGATTGACCTCAAGCGGCTTGATCTCCGTGGCTTCGCCCGCCTTAGTGCAGAAATGAACGGCAACATCCTCAGGGGAGATGACGCCCTCGGCGATGCGCCGCTGGAGGCGATTGAGGAAATGCTCGGAGTGGCTCTCGACAATCAATTGCACATTGCGCGGCTTCCCTTTCTCCCATGCTTGAGTGGCGGTGATGAAAACATCGGCCAACTCAGCCTGGACTTGTGGGTGAAGGTGGATTTCCGGCTGTTCCATCCAGACGATGGAGTTTGGCGGGCTGTAGAAGGGAAGCACCAACGCTGGAAGCACTTGGGAGACCCCGATGCCCACATCCGTGATTTTCACCTCCGCTGCCTTTGCATGGGTTTTCACCAGCACCTCATACTCTTTGCGGCCTTTGGCGACGGCCTTGACCCGGAAACTGTGGATGACCCCGAGTTGAACGAGATGCTCGGCGACAAACTCGGAGAAGCCCTTGAGGCCATATTTCCGACCCCGGTTGAGCTTCCGACCCTCGGCATCCGCGGCAAGGATCGCAGCGATGGTGTCTTCTCCCTTCATGCCGACGTCCTCGGGAGTGCCGCCGGACCACGGGTAAATCCGCTTCGGATAATCGCGGAGTGGACCGAGATAAGCCAGTCCCTGCAACATCTTCTCGGTGGCGAGAGCGAAGTCTGCGAGGAAGTCCGCGTTTTGAAACCGTGCCCGGCTGGCTTCGGAAATCCGATAGAACTTCTCGGGAAGCTCAAGAGGCCATGGCCGCCCCGTGCTTCGAGTCAACTTATAGAGTTCAGACTTAAGTGAGAGCTTGGCCTCGGCATCCTTGGTGAAAACCACATCGAGAACCTCATGATGCCCCTCCGCCAGTGAGTATCTCAGAAAATCCACCTCGGGTTGTTCTGCCTTGCCTGCTGAGATCGCCACCCCCAGACTGATCTCATCACCGCTAAAAACCGCCTTTGGCGACAGGGGATTGGTGACCTTCATGATCTCCGACATCGTCCATGTTAGCTCAAATTCAAGTTTCCGCTGTAAATCGTGACCGTGCAAGCAATCGGCAAAAGTGCCTAGATCAACCAGCGAATTGGCATCTCCCAGGTGCAGGGCGCGTTTGCGGTCGGTTGAAATCGCGGTTTGCTTGAGGGCCAGCAAGAGGTGCCCCAGGCTGCTCTTGCCGGCACTGTTGGCACCGAAGATCACCGTCAGCGGAGCGAGACGGATCTCCCCGGTGTCCTTCCAGGCTTTGAAGTTCTTGATTCGGAGTGAGGTGAGCATGGCGGGATTCTAGTCAGGATTTTGGCGGATGGCAACACGTTGGATCGGCTGGGGGCGGGTGGAGGAGGGTTTGGTAGGGGGTGCCGGTGGCGATGGAGTGGGCGAGGGCGTCGTAGATTTGGAGGATGGTGTCTTTGGTGCGGTAGGTGCCGTGTTTGGACTCGTCTTTGCGTTTGACGATGGGGAAGGTGTCCATGATGTAGGACACGGCATGGCGGGGCGTGGGGAAGGCGCGGGTGAGGGCTGCGGGCTGCTGACGCCATTCGTCCTCGCTGCCGAGGTAGAGGTGGAAGAAGGCGGCGTCCAACTCGCAGCGCAGCAGGAAGCGCCGCTCCTCGTCCCACCGGAACGGCGGGCCGGGCCAGCCGCAGTCCGCCGCGAACGCCTCAAGGTCCCAGGCGGTGTAGGTGAGTTCGAGAACGCGGGGAAGAAGCCAGTCGCGGAGACCATCTTCGCCTCGGAGGTAAGTGGCAGAGCGGATTTCCTGTAATGGGACTAGTGGAAGCTGCTGTAAAATGAACTGAAGCAAATTGGTGCCACCCACCTTGTTCCGGGTGCAGTAGTCGAATATGAAACTATTTCCGTTCGCAACAAGCCACACGATATGCTCGATGGATTGACCGGTAAAAGCGAACATAGAATTGCCACATCCGCACTGCGGCAGGACTGCAAACACTGCGGTTCTTTCATTGGCTGGTTTCGTCAACCGACGTGAAGCCAGCAAATACTTGGGCGCGGTTTTCGTTCTTTCGTTCGTTCCAGAATATCGATCTGCAACCAAAGGTTCTGGGACGTAGTAGCGCGGCAGGGAGAGGCCGTCCGATTTTTGTAAAGTGTCTGTTTCTACCCGGTTTGGATTCCCTGCTTCAAAATCTTCCTCTGAGCTGCCAACAAAGGTCGCGAATCTGTGTTCATAGTGCCACATGAGTTTTGACTCATATAGCCTGATATACAGGAGGTCAGAAACATCGATAGTCTCGCAAACAGGCGACCAAAGATAACGATCCAGAGCTAGCTTGAAGCTGCCAACTTCATCGGTCATGTCTATTTTTGGAAGGAACCCAAATCCTAGGTTGGTTTGCCCCAACGGCACGGTCTTTTGATACAGTAATGCGGAAAGAGTGGCATCTCGCCCCGAGCGAAATATTGGGCAGGTTTTAGTGGTTGGATTGAGGAGTGCAATTTCATCCGCACCAAGTGAAAACCGTCGGTCCATTTCATAAAGATCTTCGACCCTGTGAGCAAAGAAGACAAACTCCGCTCGCTTGACAGAGGGGAGACGACCGCTGCCACAGGTGAAAAGGCAGAATTTAACAGTACGATCAACTGCGGGAAAGATAGGTGCCCGGTTCTCGAAATCGAATATGCTAATAAGTGAGTTTGTATTTATTACATTCTGAAAAAATGCCTTGGTGGTGTCGTCGGTGGCAATGCCTGTAGGTAACACGCATCCGGCGCGCCCAATATCAGATAGCAACTGGCGATTCGTCTCGGCGAAAATTGCGTAAAGATTGATATCGCCACAACCACAGAAAGGGAATCGGACGCTTCGTCTGAGAAAATGACTTTCTCCTTCAGCTACGCGCAGTGCCGATAAATACTCTGCATGAAGTTCTGGTTCTGTTACGAGTAATTCGCGGATGAGCTTTTTGCGGATCGAGGCGTTAGTCGCTTTCGCAATTTCTGTTCTTCGTTCAGCAAACCACTCTTTTTGCTGGAGCTTTACTCGTTCCCACGGCGGATTGCCGAGAATGCAGTCGAAGCTGCCTTGGTCGAAGACTTGGGGGAAGGCGAGATGCCAGTGGAAGAAGCGGTATTGGTGCGCGAGCTGGGTGACTTCGAGTTCGAGGTCTTCGGGGAGAGGTTTGCCTTGGACGTAGTCGCGGAGGGTGCCGGTGGTGATGCCGGTGGGAGTTGTTGGATTGAAGTTATCAGTTTTGACTCCGTCCACGCGGGATGCGGCTTTGCCGATATAGGTCGAGTTCGCTATCGCTCTCTTGGCGTTCAGGGAAGACTTGGGCTTGGCGGTTGGCTTGGCGGCGGGGACGGGTTGCCCGAAGAGGTCTTCTTCGGTGTGGAGGAGTTGGCCGGCTTCGGGAGATGGGATTGGGGATTGAGGATTGTGGATTGAAGATTGGGAAGAGGTGGCTGTGGGCGAGACGCCCACGCTCCTTGGGGTGGGCAGGATGCCCACTCCCCTTGAACGCTTTTGGATGACGAAGGCGGCGCACCAGAGGTCGGCTAGGAGTTTGGCGTGGCGGTATTCGGGGGCGGTTTCGTTGGTGAGGAAGGCGGCTTCCTTTTGCTGGAGGGCGGCGGGTTGGCTGTCGTCCATGGCCTCGATGGCGGTGGCGGCCTGGCGGAGTTTTTCGCGGATGCTGTCCTCTTCCTTGGCGAAGAGCGGGCCGAAGCCGGCGCGCTCGGCCTTGTTGCGCTTTTTGAGTTCGGCGCAGGCGGGTTTGTCGTCGCCTTCGATGGCGGTGAAGGTGTCGTCGGGGAGGCCGGCGGCGATGAGGTCGGGGGTGGTGCCCAGTAAGCTATTGCCGCTGCGGATGTGGTGGTTGAGGAAGCCGAGGGGCTTGCCGGGATCGACGGTTTCCAGCCAGAGGGCGACGCGGCAGAGTTCGACGGCCATCGGGTTGATGTCCACGCCGTAGAGGCAGCGGCTGGCGACTTCGCGGAGCGCGTGGCGGTAGTCGTCCGGGCGGACGGCACCGTCGGGGGCATGGAGTTCGGCGAGTTTTTCCGCGAGGCGGCGGGCGGCGGCTAACAGGAAATGGCCGGAGCCGCAGGAAGGGTCACAAACCGTGATGGAGAGGAGGGCGTCGATGGGGTTCGCCGGGTGGTCGGCGAGTTTTTGGGCGATGACGGGATCGAGGGCGGACTTGATGAGTTCCTGGACGAGGGAATCCGGGGTGTAGTAGGAGCCGGTGGTTTTGCGGGCGTTGCCGGAACTGGAGGCGGCATCGGTGATACCCGCGAAGCCGAAGACGCGGCCGGGAAGGTCGAGGGTGGGGACGAGTTCGAGCAGGGACTCATAGACGGAGCCGAGTTCCTCGGGTCCCATGTTCCGGTAGTCGATGGCGGAGCGTTTGCCGGTTTTCTTGTCGAAGAATCAGCGCAGTTCGCGCATGGCGGAGAGGAGGTCGCGATTGGTGATGGCGGCGCTATCGAGGTCCGGGCACTGGGTTTCCGCGAAGAGGCCACCGAGGGCGGGCAGGGCAAGCTTTTCCTGGCCGCCCGCGAGGCTGCGGAAGACGATGCGGAGGGATTGCCAGAGATCGGTGTGGGGATCGTGGGCGGATTGGCGGAGGGCGCGGTTCCTCAGCCGCCGGAGGGAGTAGCCGGTGGCGTAAGCTTGGCGGGCGGCGGGATCGCTGTCTGGGGCGTGTAAAAGCGGAATGTTGTTTGCCGGTTGGGTGCGCTCCTCGGCGCAGAAGAGGAAGAGGCTGCGGTAGATGAGGCGGAGGAGCTGCTGGAAGTAGTTGTCCGTGGTGAGGGTGCCGTCGTGGAGGCGCTGGCGGAGGGTGGTGTTGTCCGGCTGGGTCAGGAAGCCGCGACCGAGGATGAGGAGGGCCTGGGTGACGCCGTCGCGAAGGCCATCGCGGACCCGGAGGACTTGGGCGTGGCCTTCGGATTTCCATTGTTCCCAGATGCAGTCGGCGGGGGACGATGGGGAAGAAGATGCGCGCGAGGCGTGGAGGATGCGCCAGAGGGCGGCGAAGTCGGCGTAGCGTTGTTGCTCGTCGCGGAGGATGGTTTCGAGATCGAATTCGAGGAAATTCGGGCGCGTGAGGGTATCGGCATCGCGGAGGAGGCGGAGGGTTTTGCCGTTGGTGACGATGGCCCAGAGGCATTCGGGCGCGGCGTTGAGGAATTCCTGGGCGAGCTGGTGAGCGGATTTCCGCTTGGAGCCGGAGCCGACGACGGCGAAGCGGGGATCGGGGTCGTCAAGGCCGAGGCGGTGCGGCGCGATGATGACGGGGAGGCTGCCGCCGAGCGCCATGGCGGTGACGGGGAAGGAACGGAAGGATGAAGGGTGAAGGTTGAAGGATGAAGGAGAAGCAGAGCTTTCGCGCCGGGCTGTTTCCCCACCATTCGCCGTTCGTGGTTCGCCATTCGCGTCCAGCGGAGCAGGGCAGAGGGTGAGGTCGATGTAGCCGAGGCACTGGCGGAGGAAATCGGTGACGAAGGCGCGGGTGACGGAAGTGGCATCGAGATCGGCGCGGACCATCTGCGGTGCGAACGATTGCCAAGTGGCGGTGGCGATGCGGAAGGCGCGGCCGTATTCGTCGTGGAGCTTGAGGCCCTTGGGGACGGCGTAGTCGGATTCCTTCTGGAAGCTGGCCTCGCCGCTGGCCGCGCGTTCGAGCAACTCGGGCACGAAGAGCGAGCCTTCGAGCCGGAGGGTGTCGAACGGGGTGGTGTCGGTGGCTTTGCGGCGGCGGGACATTTGGGGGTAATAACTGAAAAGCTGAAAGGCTGAAATGAAGAGGGTAAACGCCAAGACGCGGAGGGCGCGGAGGAATTTGGTGTTGGTTGGTTGCGGGGTGTTGGTGGGTGAGTGAAACTTGGTTAAATTGGTTCAACTTAGTACTTTGAATTTAGTGCTTTACTGCTGGCTTTGGATGAACGCGACGAGTTCCTTGAACAGCGCTGGATCTTCCTGTTGGAGGCGTGCGGCGCTTGATTGATATTCCTTGAGTATTCATAGTCCTTGGATCTCCACTCTGAATCCGGACGAGGGTTGGTTTCCCAACCGCCCTCCCGCCCCTGAAAGATCCTGCCCATAGCAGCCGCCCAGCTCCGCCAGCTTGTTCCGGATTTGCTCGGGACTGCGGCCCAATTTCTCCAGGCATCCGGCGTAGTTCCCGGCAAACGTATTCAGGTCCGGGTGGGGGCGGTGAATGGTCTGAGAAACTTTGAGCAGGCCTTCAAGCGCTCGCTCATACAACCGCTGCGCTCCCGCGTAGTCCCCTTTGTTATACAGCAATACGGCCAGACTGTTCACGCTCCCCAGCGTGTCGGGATTCTCCGCTCCAAGCACACGCTCCCTCGCCTCAAGCGCACGTCGGTACAACGGCTCGGCTTCGTCATGCTTTCCCGCCCGCATAAGTAATCGTCCGAGGTTGTTCAGGCTTCCTAGAGTTTCGGGATGCTCAAGACCCAAAATCCGTTCTGACGTCTGCAACTCCTCTCGCATTAGAGGCTCCGCTCCAGAATAGTTCCCCTTGAACTCAAGCGTAACAGCGAGACCCTTCAAGTACTTCAGTGTTTCAGGATGTTCCGGTCCTAATACTCGCTTGCCAGCCTGAAGTGCCCGCCGAAATAGAGCCATCGCCCCCGCGTAGTCTCCTTTACCAAACAACAGTCTGGCCAGGTTGTTAACGCTCGTCAGCGTGAGCGGATGCTCCGGTCCCAACACCCGCTCGCAGCCCGTTAGTGCCCGCTCATGCAACGGCTGCGCCCCCGCGTAGTCGCCTTTTTGTTCTAGCAAGTAAGCCAGGTTGTTCACGCTCACCAGCGTTTTGGGATGCTCCGCTCCAAGCACACGCTCACTCGCCTCAAGCGCCCTCTCATACAACGGCTGCGCTCCCGCGTAGTCACCTTTGCGCGACAGCAATAGGGCCAGATTGTTAACGCTCGCCAGCGTTTCGGGATGCTCCGCTCCAAGCACACGCTCCCTCGCCTCCAAGGCCCGCTGATACAACGGCTGCGCTCCCGCGTAGTCACCTTTGCTCTCCAGCAAGGAGGCCAGATTGTTAACGCTCGCCAGCGTGTCGGGATGCTCCGCTCCAAGCACACGCTCACTCGCCTCAAGCGTCCTCTGATACAACGGCTGCGCTCCCGCGTAGTCACCTTTGCTCTTCACGTTCGCCAGCGTGTCGGGATGCTCCGCTCCAAGCACACGCTCACTCGCCTCAAGCGCTCGCTCACACAAGGGCTGCGCTCCCGTATAGTCTCCTTTGCGAGACAGCAACAAGGCCAGATTGTTCACGCTCGCCAGTGTGTAGGGATGCTCCGCTCCATACACACGCTCCCTTACCTCCAAGGCACGCCTCAGGAGAAGTTCGGCGGGGGGATAAAGACCGTTGATAGACAAAAACCGGCCAAGCTGCGCGGGCACGGAATGGTCGCTTGCGTTGGTTGGAACCGCCGTCCACCGGCCGTAGGCCGCGGTATAGCAGGCACCCATGTCGCGCCCCTCAGCCCGGAGGGGGTGCCAGAAGCCGGTTAGTTCCCACTGGGTCTTGTCATTGTAGAGGGCGAGGAAGAGCGGGATGTCGGTGAGACAGCCTTCGAGCCGATCCCACGCCTCAGCGGCGTGGAGCTGAAACGGCCATTCCGCAGCCTTGCGCGGCGTCATCTCCCGCTGCACCTCGTGCCTCTCGAAATAGTCCGCCACGGCCAAATGGGCTTGCTTTTTCGCATCCGCAGCGGGAAGCAACTCTCTTTCAATCGCCTGCCTGAGATAATCGTGTCCAAAGGCCCAGAGACCGGAACGCTGGACCAGGTGCGTGGCCACGGCAAGGAAGAGCGGACGCCAGGTCTGGCGGTCCATCGGCCCGCACTCATCGGCGAGCAGGTCGAGCCATTCGCTCTCGCCCAATCCCTGGCGCATCGCCCAGAGGTCTCGAAGCGAGCGGTCCACGACGTCGCGCCCGCCGTGGTAATCCGTCTGCCAGCGTCGGATCACCTGCCGAAACAACCCGACGGGGGTGGTGGCCTTGAGCAAATCCGCCACCTTGTCCGGCAGGCGGTCGAAATCGCCGAACTGCCGCAGTTCCTCCAGCACCGTGCGCAGGAACAGCGGGTTGGCCGCGCCGGGGGCGTTGACGATCAGGTCGCGCAGCGACGGGCTCAGTGTCTTGTGATAGAGGTCGAGAAAGGTATCAATCATCCGTCCGCGTTCGTCCGCATCCGTCAGCGGAAGCGGGTGTGTGGCCCAATCGCGGGTGCGGAGGGTATCGAGAGCCGGCCCGGAAAGGCTGGAGGCGATCACCCGCACATGGTCCGGGAAAAACCGGCAAAGCCAGGAGAGGTTGCGGTGGGAAGCTTCGCCTTTGATTTGGTTCAAGGCATCGAGCACCAGGACGATCTGCGGGATCTTTCCGGCGGTTTGCGCCAGCCAGTGCGGCAGCACCTCGGCCATCTTCTCCGGGTCGGATGGGATTTCATCCGGGATGTCGGCGCGGCGTTTGAGTTCGCCAAGCAGACGGTGAAGGAATCTTGGCACGGAAGTGCTCTCGTCGGTCGCCCCGAAGTAGTGCTCGAAGACCAAGAATGAAGGATGAGGACTGAAGAGTGAAACAAAGGCGGCTAGAAGAGCGGTCTTGCCACCGCCGGAATCGCCGGTGACGACCAAGCCCTGGCCGGTGGAAGGCGATTCAACGAACTTGTTTAGCGCCGCGAGATGGGTCGGGCGCTTGATGCAGCCCAGCAGCTTCCGCCGCGCATAGGTGCGGTGGCCGATGGCCTCCTGATCGAGCGGTTCGGGGACTTCTTCCTTCGGGTAGAGTTGATCGATCAGTTCGAGAAACTGCCGGCGCACGGCGGCGGCGAGCGCCTCGGGATTTTCATAGGGATCGACGAGCGGCAGTTTGCTTTGGCGGATGGTCTCCTTGAGGGCGGCGAGTTTTTTCCTGCGATATTGGGTGCGCAGAGCGGCTTCCTCGGGGCCGAATTCGCTGATGTCGTCCGGGATGTCGCTCTCGACCATCTCGACCTGCTCGTCGGCGCTCAGCGTGGGGGAGGTGGCGAATGCCGGGTCGCGGAAATAGAAGAAGGAGTGCCCGGCCATTGCCGGATTGCGCAGCACGCCGTGGAGGATTTCCAACTCGGTGACCGATGTGCGGTTGCCGACATGTTCCTGGATCCATGGCTCGGCGGCCAGCGCCTCCGGCGGCACGGAATTGGGAATCCAGCCGTAGCGTTCGCCCAGCAAGCCGATGAAATACGGGCGGCAATTGTGGATTTCCTCCAGGCAGATCGGCAGCACCTTGCCCTCCGCCGCCTGCTCCTCGGTGATGCCCCAGCGCAGGTCCACCTCGGTGAATGAGACGAAGCGCTCGTCGCAGATCCGGCGGAGTTCGGGAAAGACGTTCTTCACCAGCAATTCTCGCTCCTTCTGCATGTCGCGGAAAGTGGAGGAGATGAAGACGCGGATCTCGCGACGGGTAAGCGGGTCCGCAAGATCGACGGTGGGAGCGGCGGGCATAGCGGCGGGTCGGGAGGCAGGCGGCACGGGCTTGGCGGGAGACGCCGGCACATGGGTGGTGCCAACGGGGGAGGGAGGGGATGGGATTTGCTTCGTCGACGAGGGCTCGGCGGCTAGCCAGCTTTCCGGCCAGCCGGGCGGGAAGTTGGATGGGATTTCCGGCACCGGCGCACTGCCGAATAGTCGGGAAAACATGCCGCGCGATTTTCCCGCCTCGTCGGCGAGTTTCCTCATCGCTGCGATGCCGGGATGGGTGGATTCCTTGAGGCGGCCCAGATGGGTACGGAAGCCGGCCGCGCTGCCGGACTTGAGCAGGGCGAGGATGCAATTGGCCCGCCAGGCGATGTCCGCCTCGTCGTCCAGAGTGATTTCGTCGGGGCACATCGCCAAAGGCCGCAGCAACTCTAGCGCCTTTTCGTTTTCCCCTCTGGCAAGGTGCCAGGCACCGAGGGCATTGCGGACGGCGGGCTCGGAGCGGGGGAGTTGCTGGAGAAGCTCTCCCGCCTCAAAGATCCGGCGGCGACTCAGGTGGTCCCACACGGCGCGGAGTCTGCTGCGAATTTCGGGGGCGGGTGGTGGGGTGGCAGTCATGGGTAAAACCCGTCATGCGGGTTCTGGTGCTGAAATGCTGAAACGCGGAAGAAAATTCAAGATTTCATGACACTGACGGCTGGGTGCTGGTGGCTGGCAGATCTCCCCGCTCCACGAGGATCGCTTCGGCTTCGGCGAGGGTGATGCGGCGGCGGCCGTGGTGGAGCTTGAGGAAGCAGACTTGGCCGTTGGCCTGGGTGACCACGAGCGTGCCGTCCGCTTGGAGACATGGGGACTCTGAATCCGAGTCGGCGTTCCAGATTGCCAGGGCGGAAGGAAGGGTCTTGTGCCGAAGGCTGGCGGAACGAGATGTGGGGGATGCAAACCAGTCGCCGGAGACACTCCCGGGGATCGTGAGGCTTGCACGCGCCTGTAGCCATTCCGGGCGTATTCTGTCGACTTCTTCTTCGGATACAACTTCGAGGCATTGCCCGGACTGCCCGTCCCAGAGCCGCAGGGTGTTGTCCCTCGCCCACGAGAGGATCCGGCCGTTCGCCAGCGCCAACGCGCCTTTGACATCCCCTGAATGCCCTTCAAGGACGGCGAGGCATTGCCCGGACTTCCCGTCCCAGAGTCGCAGGGTATTGTCGTTGTAGCTCGACCACGAGAGGATGCGGCCGTCCGCCAGCGCCAACGCGCCCTCGACATAATGTGAATGGCCTTCGAGGACGGCGAGGCATTGCCCGGACTGCCCGTCCCAGAGCCGCAGGGTTTCGTCCCACGACCACGAGAGGATGCGGCCGTCCGCCAGCGTCAGTGCGCCATAGACCCCACCTGAATGGCCTTCGAGGACGGCGAGGCATTGCCCGGACTTTCCGTCCCAGAGCCGCAGGGTTTTGTCCGTGGAGGCCATAGAGGCTCCTGCCCACGAGAGGATGCGGCCGTCCGCCAGCGCCAGCGCGCCAAGGACCCCATCATCGGAATGCCCTTCGAGGACTGCGAGGCAGGGACTGACTTGGACATGAGGTAGGCGGCGATTGCGCCGCAGCCAGAACCAGTCGCAGCGGCCCTCGGCCAGCCAGTGCTCGGCTCCGATGGTCATCGGGCTGTCGTCGGCGTGTTCGACGGCGAGCTGGAGGAGAATCCTGTGCGCGGGCCATTCAATGGTGCCGCGGCGGAGGATGTGGGCCTTCTCGCGAAAGAAGGCGGACCAGATCTCCAACCTTCGGGCCACTTCCGGCGGTGCCTGTTTAACCAACGAACCGTAATCGCTGGAAATCGAATCGAGCAAGCCGAGTTCGCACTTGCGCATCAGCCATGGGAAATCGGTTACAAGCCCTTCGCACTCCGGCCACATTTCCATGTCGGCCAGATGAGATGCCAGGTTTTCGAAGAAATACCCGTCGTGCGGGCCGGTGTGCCAACCGTCGGGGCATCTCTTCCCGTAGGCATCGACCAGGTTTTGGTGCAACGCCTTCGGCTTGCCCGCGACGCGAACGGCGTAGTCGTGCAGCAGGTCGTGGAGCGAGACACGCCGCCGCATTTTGCCATCGGCGTCCGGCTTTTCATCGAGCCGGACGAGCGAGCGTTCGGCGAGGTTGATGAGGAGGTCTTCGGCATCGAGGTCGGCGAGGTGGCCGGTGTGGGACCAGAGGGTGGCGACGGCGGCTTCCGGCACGGGGCGGTCGGTGGCGAACACGGACAGTTCGGCGAAGCGGTTTTGTTCATCCTCCGACAGGACTTCCACGCTGGCCTGCATGGCGCGCCAGATGCTCTGGTGTTGCTCGTTGATCGAGGCGCGGTCGGCGATTTTGTCGAGGTCGGCGCGACGTAGGCGTTCGAGCACGTTGCTGAAGTCGCCGCCGCGTTTTTTCGCCATGCCGCCGGACAGGGCGACGGCCAACGGCAGACAACCGCATTCCCTAACAACCTCCGACGCCTCGGGCGGCAGGGCGGAGCGTTCGCAGTCGACGGCGTCGGCGAGGAGTTGCAGGGCCTCGGGTTCGGTGAAGAGGGAAACGGGGACCAGTTCGCCGTGCAGGGCATGGAGGATGCCGGCGTCGCGGGTGGTCACCAGCATCCGGCAACGCGGGCCGATCACGTCGAAGGTCTGGGCGTCGGACGACTGCCAGACGTCGTCGAGGACCAGCAGGACGGCCTCGGCCTGGAGCAGTTCGCGCAGCACGCCCTGGCCTTGCGGAATGGAGTCGAAGGCAGTATCGCCGCCGAGGTCCTTGGCCACGTCGCGCAGGCGGGCCAGCAGGTCGTCGCGGGTCAGTTTTTGGCCGCAGGAAATCCAGATGATGCCGTCGGGATATGATTGGCGGACCTCGCGGTTGCGGGCCAGCGCGGCGGCGAGCACGAACTTGCCGATGCCGCCCATGCCTTGCATGCCGACCTTGGCGTCGGCGCTGGTGATGACCTGGGGTTTCTGGAGATCGACCAGCAGGGCGTCGCGCACCCGGCGCATCAGTTCGGGGCGACCGAGGAAATGCGGCGGCAGGCTGGGCACGGCGAAGAGCGCGCCGAGTTTCGGGTTCGGCTGGCGGAGGGAAGCTATTAGCTTGGCCAGGGCGGCGGGGTAAAGCGCGTCGTCGCGGAAGTCCTCGCAGTGGAGCAGGCCCAGTTCGCCGGGGACGCAGGTTTCATAATCGCCGAGCCGCAGGACCGGGGTGACGATGACGTGGTCGCATTCGAGGGCGAACTGCCATTCCTCGCGGACGTATGCGGACAACGCCGCCTTCGGCCCGCCGACATAGACCACGCGGTCCACCTCGGTGCGGATGGCGTCTTTGATCTCGTGGAGGAAGGTGAGGCCGCGAGACATCAGCGACTCGCGGTCGAACCACACGGTAAAACCGGCGGAGGTGAGATCGGCGTACAGGCGCTTCACGAACGCCTCGTCATCGCTGCGGGCGTAGGAGAGGAAGACGCGGGTGGAGGATGGGGGAGGCATGGGGTAAAAGCTGAAACGCTGAGAGCTGAAAACGCTGAAATGAAGAGGGGTGAAACGCCAAGACGCGGAGAAAGAGGGGAAGACTTGATTTATGAGTGATGATTGCTGATTTTTTGATTTTTGAATGAAGAGGAAGAGGATTGAAAGGCTGAAAGCTGATAGGAAGAGGTCGGAGGTCGGTCGGGTGATTGCCTGGAATTGCCTAAAGGCGCCTAAAGCTGACTAAAAGCCGTCTAAGGTGATCTAGGCTTGATGGATCCACGGATTCTGGGGGCCGAAATGGTTTAGGGCGATTGGATTGCGTAAGATTGCGTAAGATTGCGTAGAGTTACGTAATGTCGCCGGTGCGATCATGGGTGCCGCCAACGGTTGGACCGAGCCTCCAAATGCCGGCACGGGTCCGCGAATCTGAACTAATTCGGCCCTCCCGGCGAAGCTTCTGAAGCAGGTTGTTGATCTTGTTTTCCTTTCGCTGGTCGTTCAAGACGTCGGACAGCTTGTCCAGTATGAGTCGGCGGAAGTCGGCGCGGGTGCCTTGGCCAAAGGTTTTGAGGTATTCGAGGATGAGGTCGCAGTAGTAGGCGTCGTCGAAGGCGCGATGGCGGATGTATTCGGCGGTGTCGCCGGTGGCAGCGGCCACGGAGGCGGCCACGTGGAGAGCGGGCTTACGGCCCTCGATGAGACCCTTGCGGCGGAGTGACTGCAAGGTTTCCTCGTCGGGCTCCAGGCCTTTTTGGATGGCGTCGAGGGCGAGGATTTCGAGCCATGGAAGGTCCTCGTTGGAGAGCAGGGCGCGGCTGTAATTTTCGTCGATGAAGCGGCCTTGGATGCGGAGGACGACATGGGCGGGATCGGCGAGGTCGAAATCGGGCAGTGGAAAGAAGCGGCGGGCCTGGCCCTTGAACATGACATCGCGGATGCCGAAGCCCATGGTGTCGATCATGCGCAAGTGGACCATGGCCTGAGCCAGGGCGCGGTTGCGGTAGCGGGTGGGAGTGCGGTTGGGGATGGAGTTGGCTTCATTGGCGAGGGCTGAGAAGTATTTGCCAATGTCCGACGTGGAAAAATTGTCATTGGCCTCCTTGAACTCCACGCACTCGCCTTCCCATCCGGCGATGAGGGAATCAAGGGTTTGTTGGAGTGAGGGGGTGGGCATGGGGGCGGATCAGAGGGTGGCTGGCAACAAGACATACACGCCCGGCACATCAACCGGCAAGCAGGATGAGGCTTGGAGCCGGAGAGTGCCGAACGGGGTGGTGTCGGAGGATTTGCGGCGGTGGGACATGGAAAGGGAAAAGGCTAAATCGCTGAAATCCTGAAAGGCTGAGAGAGGGAGAATCGTGAGGGACTATTTGAAGTAGCGTCGATTAATTCTATGGAATATATTGATCCAGCTTTCGCAGAAACTGCTGGATGAAATCCTCCAGGTTAGATTCTTCCTCGGGAAAGCGGAAGCTTCTTGTAGGCCAATTGTTGTTCTGGATTTCCGGGAACCAATCCTCTATGCCAAGGTCACGCAAGATACGCTTAGGAAGCGTCGTGTCGGAATCGTTTTGGTCCCAAAAGCTGACCAAGGTCTTGTCCATGGAGTCAGAGGTTATGTGAATTTTCAAGATGGATTGCGGGTTCCACCCCTTGACTCCTTCAATGCCCTCAACTACAACTATATTGTTCAGAGGCCACGCTTTGAAGAACGGACGAGGGTTCCGAAAACTGGTTTCCAAAATCCTTACGGTTCGGTAGCGCGCAAGCTCTCCCATGAGGGACTGGAGGGAAATGGCCGCCCCGCTCATTTTCGGGTCAAGCATCAGTTTGTAGAATTCTTCAAGTAGTGGTTTATTCATGGCGTTCTTTCCAAGTCTTAGAATCAGATGACTGTATTGTTCGATGACATGGGCGACGTCTTTCTCACGGCAGGCCTGTATGCACGGCCAGATCCAACCATGGTAGAGGTCGTTTTGGGCGTCCTGAAAAGCGGCAACCGGCTTCAGGAGTCCTTCCACCCTCGAACGCTCCTGCGGACTCCAGCCCTCCATCGCAGGAAGCTTTATTGAATCCAGCGTGAGGTATATGATGGCGTCGCACTTGTAGCCCCAATCGTCTTCCGTCTTTTCCAAATAGCGGAAAACCTGGCGTTCCATGTCGGGAGCACCATTAATCTTGTTCTCGACAATCACGGCCCTCTTGCTTGACGTGTCGTATAGGAGCAAGTCGATTTTCCCAGGCTCTCTCTCGACCTTAGTCATGGAGTAATCCTCGGGTCTCACATTGACGCTGTGTTTTTCACCAAGGAATTCAAGAAATTTGAGCAAAAAGAGGTTTCCCTGTTCGTGATCCCCCTGCGGATCGAGAATGGCCTTGAGAATGTCGCTGTGGAAATTCTCCCGGTGATAAACATCGGATACGAGAGCAAACGCGTTGAAGCCCAGACGCACAGATCTCTTTTCCATGTTTGCCCGGTAGCGCGCCGCGAGGGATCTAATTGACGGTGCGTTCAACAGTGTCAGAACGCGATCCACGAAGCTGCCGTTCATCTGGGCGACGGCGCTGAGCAGGTCTCTTTCGTTGTTCAGTGGCTGCATCATAGGGCATGTGGAAGCAGAACATACACCCCCAGCACATCGACAGGCAGGCAGGGGGTGACTTCGTAGCTGCCGATGTCGCGGGCGGCTTCGCGGACGCGGCGGTGGTCGGCGAGGAGGGCGTCAGCACGCTGGCGGGCGAGGCTTTCCAGGTAGGGGGTCTGGGACTGGAGGAAATCGAGGGTGGTTTGGATGTGCTGGGTGGCGGCGGCTTCGGTGAGGTTGGCGGCGGGTTCGGCGGCAAGGAGCGGGGCAAGATCGGCATCCGTGAGCCATTGCGGCTTGGCGCGGCCGGCGACGGCGAGGGTGACGCATTCCTCAGCCATCAGCGTGCGGGTGACATCGGCGGCGGCGGCTGGTGAGTTGGTGGCGCAGGCGCAGCACGAAGATGCTGGTGACGATGCTGACCGCGTTCGTGACGGTGGCGGCGCAACGGGCGGCGAGCGGGTGTTCCGCGCCGGAGAGCGAGTCTTCCAGCAAGGTGTCGGCCAACAGGGAGACAAGCGGGTGGGTGCGCTGGACATGGCGGGCACCGGGGACGGTGGCCTTGGGATCGAAGTAGATGGCAAGCGGCTTGGTGATTTCCTCAAGGGCGAGGCGTTCGCGCAGGGTTGGTGGCAGGTGTTGGGGCAACAGCTTCCAGGCGACTTTCTTGAAAGGTTCCAGGGGGGAATTCAGGCGGGCGCAGGTGTTGCGGACGAAGCGCAGGATTTCATCCGCGCCGCCGAGCAGGGCACGTTGTTTTTCCCATTCGGGGAGGACTTCCTGCGGCTTCAGGCGGCGCTGTGCAAACTTGGTCCAGTTGGCCTTGGCGTTTTCCATGGCATCGTGCCAATGGGTGTCGAGCGTGGCGAGTTCGGGGCTGAGTTCGCTGAAGTCGAATTGCGTCTGATAGTTCTGCTTGCGGTTCTCTTTCATCAGGGCCGCCTTGATGAGGGCCTGATTGATGCGCTGTTCATCGGCGGGCAGCGGGACAAGCACGCCGAGTTCCTTGCGGATGGCCTCGGCTTTGCGCAGGATGACGTTGAGGATGAAGCCATCGACCGGGTTGTCCTGACCATAAAGCATGGTAGCGCGCACCTCGGGTGCCTGCTGGCCGAAGCGGTCCACCCGGCCTTCGCGCTGCTCGTGGCGGGACGGGTTCCATGCCAGATCATAGTGAACGACGGCGGTGAAGAGGTGCTGGAGGTTGACGCCTTCTGATAGACAATCGGTGGCAACGAGAATGGGTTGGTCGGCCTCGCCGAGGGCCTCGACGCGTTCAAGACGTTCGTCGGAGGAATACTCGCCGGTGACGGCATCGACGGTGGCGTCCTTGAACTCTGCTGTTAGTTGCTGGGCCACGTAGCGCGCGGTGGCGATGTAGCGGCAGAAGACGACAGGGCGGAAGCCATCCGCTAGGAGTTGGCGAAGGTGAATGACCAGGGCGGCGAGCTTGGGATCGCCCTTGGTGCCGGTGAGGCGCTGCGCGGTGGCGATGAGCTGGGTCAGCTTGAAAGCTTCCTCATCCATGGCGGCGGCGGGCTCAATGTCGCTCTGGGTGAGTTCGGCTCCGATGCCATCGTAGAGGCGCTCTTCGTCGTCCCCGATTTCCAAATCCGTACCCGGTTCGAGTAGGATGGTTCCTGACAGGCGGGTTCCGAGTGCCCTGGCGGCAGCGGCGGGGGATGAGGAAACGCAGCGCAGCAGGGCCAGCGTGGCATACCAGATCATCCGTGCGTGCTGGCCTTGGGTCTCTTCGGCACGAGTGGCGAGGCCGACACAGTAGTCGCGCACGTCGTCGAAGAACGCGCCCCACTCACCGGTCAGGGCATAGGTGATTTCCGTGGTGAAGCGGCGGGCAAAGATACTGGTGTCCTGCCATTCCTCGATATCCTTGCGCCGGCGTTGGACAAAGTGGCGGGCCAGTTCGTCGCGGAGTCCACCGCGTTGGACTTCAGCCTTGTCATCGCGGAGTCGTGAGAACTCCGGGCGCAGCAGGGAGAGAAGATTGTAGAAGGCATCGTTATCGCCGGAATGCGGGGTGGCGGTGAGCAGGATGAGATGGCGGTCCTCATCGGCAGCCAGTTTTTGCAGCAACTCGAAGCGGAGTTGTTTTCCCTGGCCCGCGGCAGCGCAGGTGTGGGCCTCATCCACGACGATGCAATCCGGCGCGATGGATAGGAAATGTTCCCGGTGGCGTTCGCTCTTGATGTAATCGAGACTGACCACCACGAACGGATGCTGGTCGAAGAGACCGGTGCCGGGCGGCAGGGAACGCTCGACACGGCTGGCGCTGGCTGCGGTGAGTGCGACGGCACGGATATGAAAACGGTTTTCCAACTCCATCTGCCACTGGTCCACCAGATGCGGCGGACACAGGATGGCACAGCGGGTGATCTCGCCGCGATCCAACAACTCCCGCACAATGAGCCCGGCTTCGATGGTTTTGCCGATGCCCACGTCATCGGCGATTAGCAGACGCACCACGGGCAGGCGCAGAGCCATCAGGAGCGGGACAAGCTGATAGGCCCGCGGCTCCACCGCGATATTGCCGAACGAGCGGAACGGACCCGCACCGTTGCGGAGTTTCAGGTGAATGGCGTCGCGCAGGAGGGTGGCGGCCTGGTGACTGCCATGGCGCGAGGGATCGGGCAGCGGGAAGACGGCGGCTTCCGGCGGGGTGAATTCCAGATCCGGAAGAATTAGGGCGATGTCTTCTTCGGAGCCGCCGAGCGGACGCAGTGAGAGTTCACCGGCTGTGGAGCCAGGCTGCACCACCCACTCACGGCCACGGGCGCGAACCAGAGCGCCGGGAGAAAACTCTGCGAGAGTGGAGGTCATGTGGGCGAGGAAATGGAACCAAAGATGGCAGCGTGTGAAGCAAAAATATCCAGCCACCGGGATGGATCGTCGGGAAAGACAATCACCGTGAAGCCACGATCCTGCGCATACGCGGCGACAGACTGTGACGGCAAAGTTAGAAACACAAGCGCACGGGCTGTCTGATAGGCGGCATCAGCGGTGGTTTCCCCGCCATTGATCGGAAGGTTGACCTGATCGGGCTGGCGCAGGCCGTTTTTGGAAAGGGTCGCGAGCCACTCTTGCAGTGAGGTCATCATTTCGCCGGCGGCAGGCTGCGAGGCAACAGGGGCGTAACGCAGAGGCTGCACCTTGGCATTCGCCAATGAGGCGAGGAATCCCACCGCGGCGGCATTGCGCCGGTCGATGATCTCGTGGTCGGGCTGGTTGTAATAGGAGAGCAGGCACTGGTAACAGCCGGCCTCGCACGGCAGGGCGTCGGGCCCGGCATTCTCACCTGCCAGGTCGATCAGGTGGTCGGCATGAATCTCGCTTTCAGGCACCTTGTAATGCATCATGCTCAAAGCCATGCGTGCGACCTGGGCGAGGTGGGATGGGTCGGTGGCAAGGCGACTCAACACCCCGGCGCCACCCTCGGCGGCCTCGTAAAGGAGCAGGGACCGGCGGTCATGGGGCGAGGGCAAGGCCTCGACGACAAGTTCGGCGGATTCGATTTGAAAGGTCTGTTCGATGCCACGTTTGAGCGAGGCTTGAATGGTGGCCATGGCCGCTTCCGGCAGAAGGTTGGGCGGCGTGATGATGAGGATGTTCCGGTGATCCTCGACGAACGGCACGATGCGCTGGGAGACGGCTTTCTTTTCGACGGGTTCCTCGGCGGAATTCCCCGATTCCTCATCGCCATCGGATTCCTCCTGCTTGCTCCAATTGCCAGTGAGTGGATTGATGTAGAACCCGAGTTGTTTTTTGTCCTTGCGGCGACGCCAGCCCCGATTGATGCGCCAGAGAGCTGCCGCCGGCGAATAGGTCAGTTTAGCGACGGATTCACCGTTGGCCGTGACTTCCGCCACCTGCTTGTCGGGAGCGCCGCCGGGGCCGTGCAGAAACCGGTAGGTGGTGATGATGTCGAAACCTTGGCGCTGGCGGTCCTCGTCATTGACGGAGATGCGCTCCACCGGTTTGGTTTCAACCGTCTCGATGCGATAGAGTTCATTGACGCGACTCTCCGGGGTGAACACCTCGCCGCAGTGGTCGCAGACCGGGTCCTTGGGTTCCGGATCTTCCGGTTTGCCAAGGTGCCCGTAGCCGCAGTGGGTGCAAACCAGCGCATTGATCGTGGTAAGCCGCGAGTCCGAGGAGATGTGGTCGGTGGCGGTGACGTTTAGTTTGGCCCGGTCCACCCGGAACATTCGTCCTTCGTGATAGATGAGACTGCGCGGCCCGAACTCTGACAGTGCCAGAAACCGCGGTCGGCTAACCATGCTGCCGGAGTCATTTTTGCCAGCCCGCGTGCGACCGGTGGCGGGGATCCACGCCATCAGCGGCAGGCGCGGGAAGTTGTAGCCCGGCAGAAACCCCTGACTGGCAAGGTAACGGAAGGTGTAAAAATCGTTGTTCTGGCCGCCGCTGGTTTTGAGGAGGAGCTTGAGCTGGTTGACCGCGTCGAGGTAGCGACGCTTGGCGTTTTCCCGATCCGAGGCCAGCGTGGCATGGCTTTTGGCAATGGAATCAGCCGCAGCCATTTGCTGGTGCGTCGCGTCGTAAAGGGAGCGCCAGCGATCAAAGGCCTCGCCAAAGGCGGTCGCACTGCCGCGAATCACATTCTCGACATAATCGGGCAAGAACCAGGAGGTGTCGCGCAACTCGTCCTCGACCTGTGAAATGACTTCCCTGGCAGCCGTTAAAGCCCGCTGGCCGACCGCCAGATCGGAGATGGCTTCCAGCAAGCTTGATTCCAGAGGTTTCTGCGGCGTTTCCAGAGCAAGGAGAGGCGCGATGCTGGTGTCAATGGAGCGTCTGACCGCTGCCAGCCACACCGCGTGCAGATGGCTTTCGATGAGATCGCGGTTGCAAAGGTCCAGCGTGGGGGCTTTGACGATGCCATGAACCATCTGGTCGGCATGATAGAAGAACCATTGGTCATGCGGACTCATGGCCGCCGAGTAGGTCACGACAAGCGCCGCCTGGCCCGAGCGCCCCGCACGTCCGCTGCGTTGGGCGTAGTTGGCCGGCGTGGGCGGGACGTTGCGGAGATACACGGTGTTGAGCGCCGAAATATCGACGCCGAGTTCCATGGTCGGCGAGCAGTAGAGCACCGGCAGGCGGATAAGTTTCCCCTTTTGTCCGGACTCGTTCTTCCACCACTCCTCATCGCGCGGCGACATGCGGAAGCGTGCCTCCAACACCTTTCGTTTGTCCGGCTCCACCTGCGCGGTGTGCTCATGGGCCTCGAAGTCGAAAAAGCTATGTCCCGGAGTTGTGAGAGTTTCGGCGACCGTCGTGTATAGGTCGCGGAAGAAGGCATTGGCTTTGCTGCCTTCCGGACCGGGGCTGTCATTCAGGACCCAACGCAAGGCGGTGTCCTTGATCGCCCAACCCGTTAGGGCCTTTTCCTTTTTGTCATCCTTGTCCTTGCGGAGTTTGTCCACGGTCCGATTCGAGACGTAGCCACCCTTGGCCGCCACGCTGAGAAAGGCGCGGACCAGCTCCACCAGCACTTCGCCGTGAGTCGTGCGGAGTTCTCCTGCCTCGGGATGTGGCTCCCATTCCTTCCCGTAACGAATCTCGCGCACCAAGCGGGACCGCGGGCCGCCACCGACGAGATCGTCGCGTTTGCGCGTGCCCTTGCTATCAGGCCGCTTGTCGAGAATCAGGTATTTGGAAGTCACCAACAATTCGTCGCTCCCGAAGGCCCAGCGCTCCGTGAGATGGCTCGACACCGCAGAGCGCATGCTATCCTGTCTGGCGGCGTCGAGGTAATCGGATTCCACGCACAGATCCCGGAGCATGGACTCGAAGATCAGGCGGCCAAGATTGATACGGGCAGGTGGTGATAGAGCGCGTAACAATTCCCAACCGGCCAATTCCCGGTCATTCAGATCGGCGGGCTGTTTTTCTGCGGCGAAGGCACTCTCGCGGGCGGCGAAATCCTCCAACCCGGGGTAATCGATATGCAGCAGATCCAGTTGGCGGAGATTGGGATTGTTGAAGCGCCAGCCCTTGCGCAGGTCGCGCAGCAAGCGATAGCCCAGCACGAAGCGTGCGGCACGCTCGGCTTCCTGCTTGGCGAGGCCGAACAGATCGGGCTCTAGCAAATATTCCGCGAGGATATCTTCGTCACTGGTCTCGAAACCGAGTGAACGGAACACTTCCACGCCGAGGTCACCGGCGAGCATCCCGCCGCCCTGTTTTTTGAGCGCGGCGAGCAGGCCAGCCCGGATCATCAGCAGGTAGAGGAAATCATTGAAATGGCCGGCTTGCAGGGCGGCATCCTGCCGGTTGTCGGTAAAGCCCAGCAATTTCCGCGGATCAAAAGTGCTGCCCGCTTCCAAGGGGGTATCGAAGTGCCGACGCAGAATGGCGAGGGTCAGCACCGTGGTGGCCGATGAACGGCCTTCGCCGGATAGACTGGAAAGCCGGTTGATGTCCCGGCCATGGGCCTGATGCTCGTGGCCGCAGTTCAGACAGAAGCGGAATTTTCCAAGAATGAACCAGAATCCCCGGCCACTGCCGCGGTGGCCGCGTGCATCCACCATTTCATTGATGGGGACGGACTCCTTGTAATTTTGTTTCACCTTGGGCTCGGTGGCACGCGAATCCGCCCAGGAGTCGGGAAGATCCTCGGTGCTCCCTTGATAGAGCTGGCCGGCACGGATCGGGGCAAGGAAACCGAAACGCCGCTGCTTGTCGTCGCTCCCGACGTCGTCAATTTCGCGGGGTGTGAAATTGGGCAATGTTTCTGAGGATTGCCACACCGGATGGTATTCCTGGCCGCACTCGCGGCAGAAGTGCGTGCCGAACAGCAACACGCCATCCTTTTGACGGCCGGGGGCGAAGCGCTGAGCGTCGAGGGTGATCTGGCGCGTTCCATCAGGCTCCAGCGTGCACAGGACCTTGCCGGGGCCGCTGATGAATTGGTGCAGCTTGAAGGCAAACAGGGCACGGCCATCCGGGGTAGTCACGTTCTGAGCAGCCGTAAGGAATTTTTCCAAGGCTGCCTTGGCGTTCCCCACATCGACGCCGGCGTCTCTTGCCAAAAACTTGGCCCCGTCGGACAGGCTGAGCGGCCTGGCACGGCGGGGACTGGATTGGTTCTTCATGTCCAGGCCCAGCGTCAGTTCCGTCCAAACCGCGAGCGGGTCGCGGCGGAATGATGGCAGATCCGGCCACGACTCAGTGGCCAGGGATAAGCGGGCGGCGAGCAACGGCTTCACCGTTTCCAAACCCATGGACAGATCGGTGGCCCGCTCGAGGGTCTCGTCGATGACGTCGGTTTCCGCGATGGGTGTTCCAAAGAGCTTTGATGCGACCGTTGAAACCGTCCGCTTTTGGTCCTCTGAGGTGCCGGTGCTGGACATCGTGGCCGAGGTGCCGATGCACAGCAGATGGTCCGCCTTCAGGCGCTGACGGAGCCGGCGAACAAGCATGGCAACGTCCGCACCCTGGCGACCGCGGTAGGTGTGGAGTTCATCCATCACCAGGAATTCCAGTCCTTGGCAGTGATCCACCACATGACGGTCCACGTCCTCGTAGCGGGTGAGGATCAGCTCCAACATCATGAAATTTGTCAGTAGGATGTCCGGAGGATTGGCTGCCAGCTTTTCCCGTTCGGTGCTGCTTTCCTGTCCCGTGTAGCGGGCGATGGTCAGCCCGGTGCCGATCATGCCCACATTTTGCATGAATTTGCCGATTTCCTCCGATTGGCTGTTGGCCAGCGCGTTCATCGGGTAGATTATGACGGCCCGGGTCCGCGGCGTCGCATCGAGTTCCCTGGCCCGGATGATCCGATCCACGATGGGGATAAAGAACGCCAGCGACTTGCCGGACCCGGTGCCGGTGGTGACCACAAAGCTCCTGAGCGCCCGTGCAAGGGCTAGGGAATCCTGCTGGTGCGTGTACAAGCGCACCGGGGTGACTGGCCCGGCGTCCTTGCCCACTTGAAAAATCTCGGCGGTCAGTGGATGCAGGACACCCGCCTGGGCCAACTCCAGCACCGTACTGCCCTGCTTGTAGTTCGGGTTGATTTGGATCAGCGGCTCAGGCCAATATCGCCCCCGTTCATACTCAGCATCAACGACTTTCGAAATATCGGTTGCCGCGATCCGCACAAAACTCCGTGAGAATCGCTCGTAGCTCTGGACGATTTGATCGCGGAAAGTGAAGGCATTCATGGATCGGAAGGCGACGGGACAAGTCATTGCCTGTCGTTAGGATGGAAAATCACAGCCCCGGGCGCAAGCAGGGATCGCCGGTTCCGGCAAATATACTGAATTGCCTGCCGGCAACGCGAAGGAATCGGCAGCGGGGCCTTGCTGCAACGGCCGCGTTCCCCAATCACGAACGCGCGGTGGCAGAGGAGGCGCGGTTTGATCCGCTGGTTGCACCCGAACATTCAGGCGTCCGGCGAGCGCCCCCGCACGACAAACCGGACAATGACCCACCCTCACGGCGAATGGCGACCCACCGGCCCACAGGCGCGATTTGTGGCAGTTGTCGAGGGACCGCAGGTTGGTACGTTTTCAGACGGTCAAGGGTGTATTCAAAAAATCACTCCAAGAAAACTGAACGAATCGAAGCGGCTTCCAGAGATCCAAAACCTAGCTCCAAATGCATTCAAGAAAACACTTGTATTTCTGAATACACATGCGACAGTCAGGCATGGCCACTCAAGAAAAAAACGACGCATTCCGGTTGCCATCCTCGCCAGGGTTTCAACCGACAAACAAGCCAACGCCAGACAGATTCACGAACTCCGCCAGGCCGCCGCGGAAAATGGCTGGACGGAGGTTGATGTCATTGAAACGACAGGCCTCTCGGGAAATGCCAAGGACGCTGATCGCCATGATCTTGATCGGGTCCGGGATCTCGCCACCCGCGGGCGGATTCGGAAGGTGCTGGTCCATGAGGTCTCCCGGATCGCCCGCCGCAACTCGACCGCGCACAAGTTCCTCGAAGAGCTGGAAGCCCTCGGGGTGTCGCTCTACTGGCACGCGCAGCGGATCGAGACACTGCTCCCGGACGGCAAACGCAACCCGGCCGCCTCCATCATGTTCTCCCTGCTCGCCGAAATGGCGCGCAATGAGCGGGAAACCCTGGTTGACCGGATCAACTCGGGGCTGGCCAGAGCCCGCCGGGAGGGTACGACACTTGGCCGACCGAAGGGCACCCACTTCAAACGGGCGGACTTTCTCGCCAACCACAAGGACGTGGTGAAGCAACTGCGGGCGGGCCAGTCCATCCGCAACACGGCCAGGATCACCGGCAAGGGTGTTTCCACGGTCCAACGGGTCAGGGGCCAACTCAACGCGACGCCCGCCGGGAGTTGAGGGAAACAGCCGAACCGCGGCTTGGTCTCACCCTAGCAAGAGCGACCGGATTTCCGCGATTTTTGTTGTCCGCGATTTTGTCCTTGCTAGCCCGGTGTCAAGAGTGTTGGATCAAAACATCCGAAGAGATTCGGATCGGGGCGTGAGAACCCCGTAACGAGCGGTCAGGCGTTGACCGCAAGAACGCCGCCTCCAGGCCGAAAGGTCGGGGAGGCGGTGGCGCATGTCCAGGTCTCCCCTGCGGGGGTGGCTAAAGGCCCCCGCGCTCGTCTCGTTACGGGTTCTCAACTCCCCGGCCACCCTGAGATCGGGGTGGCTGGCTTTGTTTGAACCACCGCCTGAAACCATGAAAATCTTCTG
Source organism: Verrucomicrobiota bacterium (assembly GCA_026397725.1). Classification (GTDB taxonomy): domain Bacteria; phylum Verrucomicrobiota; class Verrucomicrobiia; order Verrucomicrobiales; family Akkermansiaceae; genus Luteolibacter. The sequence continues at coordinate 43,445 of JAPLUI010000470.1, forward strand.
CTGGTTGACTTTCCTCCCGTGTGCTGCGGTGCTCATCGCTATCGCGCAACTGCTCGCCGGTTTGATTGTGGCAAACAGCCCTTGGTGGCTCGGGCTGCCACTGGTCTTCTTTTCCGGTGTGATCGTGGTCATGGCCGGATTGGCCCCAGTGAAGATGACCAGCGATCCCAAGGTTGCCGCTACCGTCCTGCTCACTCTATTTGTCCTTTTCGAGACATTGGCTCTGACCAAGGTCTTTGCCGACCATTCCGCCAAGGAGTTGATCGGCAGAATTCTCGTGGACATTCAGATAATCATCGGCGCCCTCATGGGAACTACGCCTGATGGCAAAAAATCAGAGAAATCGGCCGGAGCGGCGCGGTTTTGACGAACAAAGAACGGTAACCAAAACACTATGAAAACAAGAATAGTCTCGGGGGCCACTCCGAAGGATCGTATTCCCTCAGGCGTGTCTCTAATCCAAATCGTAATTGCAGGATCGGGCACGATTAAAGTACTGGTCCTTATTGTCTTGTCACTCACCCCGCCTTTTGTTGAGGCGCAAGTGAAGAGCGATGGAAGCGACAACGGCACAAGAACCGCCGTGGCTGGTTTGCTCCCCAAACCAGAGAAGGGGAAATTCCAAATCAAAGGCGGAAAATTGGTCAATCTGGTCGATCTAACTAAGACTGAATACATCGAAGTCTGCAAGGCCATGATTAAGGAATCGGAAGAAAATCGAGAGGTGTTTTGGAAACAATCGAAGCAACTCCTGATAGGGATTCTGAACTTGGAAGGAAAGCCAGAACGGCAAGGTTTCATGGACATCAGTCCGATATTTAACCGAAGTATGCTTTTCGCGATGCTCGCCGTTCACAACAAGATCAAACTGGACGCCGAGGAGATGGATAATTTCAAGGCTGAATGCGTGGCGAATTCAGGGAAAGCAAAGGAGTATGATCGAATGATTATTATGACGATCTACGCATCAGTGTTCAGCGAGAATGAGAAACTCGCTAGATAAAATCGCATTGGCTGACACATGATAGTCAACAAAAGATTGAAAATTACTTGCATTCAAACAACGCCCGCCACATCCGATGAAAACAGCAACAGCCCCCCCTGCAACCGCTTCGGTTGCCCGCCCCGCCCCGCTTGCGCCAACCCAGCTTGTCGCCTTGGGAATTCACCTTCTCGGCTTCACCGCCAGCGCCACGGCAGCGCCGGGTGACTTGGACCCGACCTTCGGCACGGGTGGACGGGTTATCTTCGAGCAATCAGCGGCACAAGAGAGTTGGGACCACTTCCAGGCTCTGCCAAACGGAGACATCCTTGTGGCCGGATGGACTGGAACGAACGATGGCTACAAGACCGGGAGATACATCGTCAGACTGAACAAGGATGGTGCTCCTGTAACATCCTTCGGCACCGCAGGACAGGTGACCTTGAGCGGGACCGTTAGGGACATGGTTGCACTGCCCGGCGGAAAAATCCTCGTCGCGCTGGTTGATGGTGGAGGCGGAATCATTCGGCTTCAATCTAACGGAAGTCTTGATCTGACATTCCATGGAGATGGGAGTGGGGTAGGGGCGGCGGTTGATAACCTTTGCGGAATGGCCGTGGATGTGCAAGGCAGAATAGTGCTCGCTGGCAGCGATGGAACCAGAGTCGAGGTGAAGAGGCTCACCGCCGAAGGCAACAACGATGGCTCTTTTGCGGGTGGCAGGTACCCTATTGGCAATTGGGCGTGGGCTACGGCAATGGCTCTTCAGGCCGATGGCAAGATTGTCGTTGTGGGCTGGCAAGCTCGTAGTGTCGGTGATCCCCAGGACTTGTGGGTTGTTCGGTTCCTTGCCAATGGCGGCTTGGATCCAGGCTTCGCCAGCGGAGGCAAACTTGTGCTGGACATACACGGGGAAAACGACAGGGCGGAGGCAGTTCTTCTGCGGCCGAATGGCAAGATCGTGGTGGTAGGAGGCACCCCGCAAGACTCGCTGTTTGTGGGCCTCAATCAAGACGGCACCTTGGACGCTTCTTTCGGTTCCGGGGGGATTGTTGAAATTGATGCGGGCGCGGGTTACTTCGACATAGCCAACGCCGCAACTCTGATGCCGGATGGTCGTATCATCGCCAGCAGTACGGTTTCCTATAGTGGTGGAGGATCGCGGTTTGCCGCAATACGATTGATGCCTAACGGTGCTCCTGACTCGACATTCGCGCCCGGTGGCATCGTCCAAATACCTGGAACCGAAGACAGCGGCTGGAACTGGGCACATGACATCGCTCGCGGCGCATCAGGTGGTATCTTTGTGATCGGAGGTGCAGAGAATCCGAGCGGACAAGGCGGCATGCTGGTCCGGCTGAAGGGCGACCCGGATTCCGATGGTGATGGTATTGTGGACTCTAGCGAGACTGGCACCGGGGTTTTCGTTTCAGCCTTCGATACCGGCACGAACCCGTTGATGGCTGATACCGACGGGGACGGACTTACTGACGGCAGGGAAGCTTACGAGCACGGGAGCAATCCGAATTTGCCGGATACAGACGGCGACGGCTTTCTTGATGGATACGAAGTGCAGACAGGCAAATCCCCCACCGATCCACTGGACAAGCCCGCACTGGTGGCGGAGGCAAGAACCGCCATTGAGTTCACCTTTCCCTCGGCGATTGGAAAGACCTATCGCATCGAGGGCTCCCCCGACATGGCCGCCTGGACGGTCGTGGAAGATGGAATCACGGGTAACGGTGGCGTCATCACGCGTTTCTACTCAACGAGAAACCACCCGCAGCGATTCCTGCGGGTGGAGGAATCACCTTGAGCCAATCCACAAGAACCGGCCCCTCCCCACGATGAATGCCTCAGACAAGGAGAAATTCGGCAGCCTGTCACCTGCGGAGAAATCAGCAGTTCGGGCCATGCTTGGCGGCGCAAGCTCTTGGGATGCGACACGCTCGGCAGGTCTCGACCCTGCTCGGGTTGAGGCCATTTATACCCGGTTTCAACAATCACTAGTGGATGTCATGGAAGATAGCGCGAGGCGGATTGTTGCGGAATCTCTGGACCATTCATCAATTGACACGACGCCGGAAATCAAGGGCGGTCCTGGCTGCCAATCATCGGACGGTATGATGGATGATATACTGGCCGAACTTGGTGTTTTTGAAAACCGGTTCATCGACGACACGCAACCCGGATTCGTGGACCGGCGGGGTGAACGGGCGCTGGCATCTTCTCCGGTGGACATGATGACGGACATCATGCGTGAATTCGGCTTTCCGCAGTGGGAAGAGATCGACGACACGCAACCGGGCTTCGTGGACCGCCGGGGTGAACGGGCGCTGGCATCTTCTCCGCTGGACACAATGATCGACATCAAACGGCAGCTTGGACTTCCTCCTTGGGAAGAGATCGACGACTCGCAACCGGGATTCGTGGACCGCCGGGGTGAACGGGCGATGGCCCCGCGCAAGCGACCGCCTGATGATGGGGTTTAGCTGGTGCCCGCTTTCCCCGAGAAAGACTTCCAGCGGCTCGCTGGCGCGTCCCGTGGGGCAGTTCCCGCAGCTTGGTCCAGATCTTGATGAGCAGTCACGCAGGCGGCTCGGAATTCGCCGGATTCCAGCGCGAGAGACCGGCGGCGTGGCCGTTCCCGTTGCCGTTTCCAATGCTGTGGCCGTTGGCATCTCCCCGTGGCGCGATCTGTCGGCTCAGCACGCTCACGAGGTGGCGCACACGCTCGCGCACCGCCTCCAGCGTCTTCGGCCCGGTCTCCACGGTCACTTGATCGGGGGCGAAGTGGCCGGCCAACCTGGAGTCGATTTCAATGGCCCGCAGCCGGTCGCTCATCTTGGCTGCCGGGTCGAGGATGATCCCAGCGAGCATTCTGCGTTTTGCGTCTCTGGACAAGATGTTGGACTTTGTTTCGGTCTTGCGGAGTTCGGCGACCTTTGCGCCAATGTCAGCCTTTGCAAGCATCCGGTGGGCATTTGCCCGAGCCACTGATCTCGACACCTTGAAGCCGGCTTTCAAGTAGGCTGCCGTCCCGCTCTCCCCTGCGGCGATGTGCTCGCAGAATTTTTCCTGGCGAATGTTCATCGGCTCGCAATGGGATTGACCAGCGGCTCTTGGGTATTGCGTGGCCAACGCGAAAGGGCACTGCCGGTGGAATGCCCGTTGCCATTGGCAGCCTGCGCTTCGGATCGCATCCTGGCTCGCAGGTCAAGGACGCTCGCCACCCGTTCGGCCCGCTCCTTGATGGCATCCAACGCCTTGGGGCCGGTCTCCACGACATGATGCTCGGGTGCGCGCCAACCCATGATATCGACCAGCAGGCGGGCGCACTCGATCTTGCCCATCATCTTGACGCGCTTTCGGATGGTGGTCTCGCCGATGGCTTCGGTGGAAATCTCTTGCGCCAGCGGGCTGTTCGCTTCGAGTTCTCCGACCGGTGTCTGTAGCACGGCGACCAAGAACCGCACCATGTCGGCACGCTTGAACTCGGATCGCTCAGACGCTTTTGCCCGGAGTTCATTGATCCGTGCTGCGACCCCAGCAAAATCCAGCATTCGAGGACCGTTCGTGCCTGCGACTTTCGTGGACACCTTGTAGCCCGCCGCGATGTATGCCGGCGTGGCGGGCATGCCAGAGGCCACAAGCTGGGCGAACTTTTCCTGTCGGTTATTCAGTGGCTTCATGCGGCAATGATAGCTGCTTTGGGCCGTTCGGAAACGGGCGCATGTCCAGTGCAATCTCAACCGGTTGGGGGAGTTGCAGCCAGCGCACGCGTGACAGGTTGCCGGTGTTGGCGTGACGATGGCCAGGCATGCGGCAGGGATGCTCGGGGCGACCAATGAGCCCCGCGTCCAGCCCGAGCGCCCCGGCGGTGATCCTGAGCGATTCCAGCACGGCTGGCGCGGGCGAGTGAAACCAAGCGTGCAACGATTTGCCGCCGGTCCAGAGGATGGCGGCAAGCTGCCAGCAAAGCCCCTCGCGAAGCCAGCGGATGAGGGCAAGGGAGGCGGCGAGGTGCGAACACAGTTGCTCCGGGGTCTCCGGCTTGGCACCATCGAAGCCGTCGAAGTCCAGAACGGTGAAGGGCGCGGCGGCCACGTTAGCGGCGGCGCGGGAAACGGTGCCGGGTTGCCAGATGGCCGGCGCAACCATCGGCCCGACACGTTCCCCCGCCGAGGCGGAACACCATTCGCGGCAAGTCCGCCAGCGGCCGGCGTGGCGGCCGGCCTGACCGCTTTCATGGACTTCGCCTGTCCACAGCACGGCATCGGATGGGAAGAGGGCATCGAGGAAGTGGCGCGGATCGGATTCGACCAAGTCGCAGTCGATTCGTTGGGGAGAATCCTCCCACACGTCCGCCGGGTCCCAAGGATGCCGGGCGATGATCGCGGCACGTCTGGCCCTGGCGGCATCGACGAGACGCCGCCGGTCCTGCTCCGCCAGCCGCTCCCTGGCGCGTCCGTCACGCCACCGGCGGTCTTGTTCCGGGTCGCGCTCGCACGCCCTGGACACGCCAACCAGGGCGAAGACGCGGCGGCGGTGGGCGGAGTCGCCCGGACAGGCGGCGCAGGCGAATCTCCCCGACGGCAGGATGGCGAGGTGGTGGCCGCCGCGGTCGCCGCCATCCTCGGCGCATGCCGGGCAACGGGCGACGATCCTGGTGCCGACGTGGCGGACCTTCTCAAGGCGGGTGAGATCGAGGTGGCATGCGGTGGCGCTCATTTGCTGGATGGGAGAATATTGTTGTGGGCGGTGTCCCTCGCGTCCCATGTGTCCCAAGCACGGTTTCGATTTGGGACACGAGGGACGCAGGGGACGCGGCTGAAAAGAGTTTTCATTCCTCTTGATCGGAGTGGACCAGATGCCAGAATCGGCAGCCCCCGGACTTCGAGTCGCAGATCTGATGCTGCCTGAGCAGCCGCTTGCCGAAGTTGTTCTTGCTCAGGGGATGGCATCCCGCAGACTGGCAGTAGCCACGGTAAACCGAGTAAAGTTGGTCCTTGCCGACCTTGCCATCGGAATCCGAATGCCAGCCTTCATCCTCCAGAAACATCGCCACGGAATCGCTTTCCTTGCGGTAGGTCGCCAAGGCGTGATTGGCGGCATGGCACTCGGAGAACTTCCGCGCCTCGCGCAGCCGACGCAACCCGAACATGGCCCAATTGAAAACACCGGGCAACTCGGCAGCGATGATCTTGTTGGCAAGATCGGGGTCTTTCTCCGCCTCGCTGATGGTCTCGGTGAATGGCACGATAAGGAAACGCCGGAAGAAGCCCGTGGTGTGCTCGGTGTCCCGTGGCAGCACGTTCGCGTTAAACGCCAGCCGGGCATAGTTGCGCATCGTGAATACGTCCTTGTAAAGTCTGCGTGCCTCGACCGGTTCGCCGCTCGCCAACTTCTTGAAAAGATCGGCGTCGCAGCGGTCGCTTATTTCCGAGCCGAAATTGAGGAGGGACAAGCCGAGTTGATGGCGATTCTCGATTTTTGAGAGCGAGGACAATCCGAGATTGCTCACGTTCTGCTCGCCTAACAACGCATTCACCACGTCGAAGAAAACCGATTTGCCGTTGTGCCCGTCGCCAAAGAGGACGAGCACCTTCTCAAGTTTCAAGTCCCGCAGGAATAGCCAGCCAAGATATTCCGCCAGCACATTGCGCGAGGCCGGCTCGGGCAGCACGCGCACGAGGTATTTCTCGAACATCGGGCAGCGGGCGTCCTCGGCATAATCGAATGGGAGTTGATAGGTGAGGGCGTCGGCCTTACGGAACTCACGCATGGTTTCGTTGCCGTTGACAAATTCCAGCGTGCCATTGCGGAGATTGATGAGAACCCGGCCCGGTTCCCTTTCTTCAATTCCGCCGGAGAGTTCGGAATAGAACTGCTTCAAGAGCTTCTCGCGAAAGGTGAAGATCCGCGATTCCACCACTTGGTAGCCCAGTCGCTCGGTGAGTTCGCCAAGCAGACCGGCGCAATCCTGATCGTCAATAGACTTCCAGTGGGTTCCGCCAAAGAGGTGGGGCAAGCCGTTCAACACGCGCGCCCCGAGCCCGATTTCATCCAACCAGCGCTTGAAATGTTCAAGCACGAGGACGATGACTTCGGACTGTGGCTGCTTACGCGGTTTGCCCTCGCCATCGAGAACCGGAAGCGTGAAATATCGTTCTGACAATTCAAGCAGGCTGACAGGCTCGATGGTGGAAATTGCGGCGCGAACGGTCTTGAGTGGATCGGATGCACGGGAACATGGCGGTGATTCTCCCGCGCCCTCGGCCAGCGTGTCGGCATTGATCGGACGCGGTTCGGTTGTGGAATTATTGTTGGGAGTCATGATGTTCTGCAATTTGAGGTTGCAGGCCACCGCATGATGGGGTATTTTTCGGGCAGAGAACAACTTCCGCCGGGTCGATTCCAACATGGGGTCGGCCCGGTTTGGTTTAGTCGAGGAGGGTGTCCAACTCGGAACGGCGGAAGCGGAGTTCTCCGGTGGGAGTGCGCTTGGGTGTGAGCCGGCCGGCCTTGATCCAGCGGCGGATCGTGGGGGCGCTGATTGACAGGTGTCGGCAGGCTGCGGTGGTGTCAATCCAAGGTTCGGGGTCGGGTCGGGGCGTAGGATGTGTTGTCGGTGTGTTCATAGTCGGTTACGAGCGTTCCTTCGCTCGCAACGACTATCGCAAATCGGATGGTGATCCGTAACGGGCGCAAGTCGGTGGCAGGGTGATGCGGAAATTCCCTGAAAACCGACGCAGGTGATGCCACCCAACCCGAAATGCTGGCGCGGGTGATGCGCGAGGAGCGGCGAACGCAGTGGGGGTGATGCGCCCCTGGCGGCGAAACGCGCCTGGGTGATGCGGAAGCGGCACCAAGGGCGGCGCGACAACCGTCAAAGAGATTTCTTCACTTATTTTCGCGACCTCGATTCAAGGCGATATTCAACAGCTTGAGGCATTCGCAAATTGTGGCTTCAGTGCAGGCCTTGATGCCGCATTTGTGAAGGGTGGCGCGAATGGTCGCCGCGTCACAATCGCGGGCTGCCGGATTGCAAAGGGTGCCGAGAAAGTCTTTCAGCCTGTCAATGGCCTGTGGATCGTTCAGTCCGCTGTGCCGCGCCGCAAAGGTCGTTACCGAGTCTTGAATGGCTGCCGGGTGCCTGCGATTCTTGTCATCGGTCAGATAGGAGACGAAAGCGTTCGTGTGCCCGAGCCAATATTTACGCTCCCGTGTTGCCGCACCTTTGGCACCTGCCTGGCGATTCCGCTTGGTGACCGCCTCTTTCTCTTTCTCAGCGGCGACATGCAGGCGCAGGTATGCCTCACCGTGGGTTTGCCAGAAGGCGTGAAAGTCAGTGGCGAAAAACACGAGAGAAGCCTCCTTGGACACGCTGTCGGGGGACTGCCAATATTCCTCATAGATCCTTGCAGTTTCCTCCCCGACATCGGCCGGCGCTGCGCTGCCCGGCACGAAGTATTCTTGATAGAACCAAACCGTCTTCCACTCGGCAATACTGTCGCGGAGCTGAGTGAGTTGTAGCTCAAGGCGCTGTTGGGATTTCAGGTCTTGTGGATCGGTTGTGGCTTTCAGTTTCAAATTGGCCAGCACCTTGGTGTTCCGGTCAAGTTGTTCCTTCAAGTCCGTGTGATACCTGCGGTGCTGTTCGGCCTCACCTTTGATGCGGTGGAGCCCGAGGAAGTCCTTGAAGGCGCGTTCCAGCACGGGCCATGGGACATCCGGGGCATTCGCGGCATAACGCAGCGCGGCATCCAGATCGCAGGGCAGGCTCGGGCGGGGGTGCGTGGTGCGAGCGTCGGCACTTGCCAGGGCTTCCTTGAAGCGTGCGGCCTCCAGAGCAGCACATTCCGCTGAGTTTCCGCGCATGGCTGTTTGCAGGAACCGGAGCAGCGGACCGGCGACGGGATCGGATAGTATTTCATCATCCTCGCCGGCGAGAATCCTATCGGAAACCCCAAGCTCACGGGCCAGGGCCAGCAGGGTGTTGAAATTCATCCTGCCCACCATCGCCTCCCGGCGGCGAATCAGGCGGGCCTCCGCTTCCGCCTGCAACGCGAAGGCGGCATCCACCAAGGCGACGGGATCGAAGGCCTTCGGTCGCGGCGCCATGCTGGCGGCGAGGCGGGCGACTCCGGCGGCGTTTTTCAGCTTGAGATAATCGCGGATCGCCGCCGGGTTCGACGGGTCGTCGAGGAAGGCGCGGATTTCCGGGGAGTCGTTGGTCCTCATGTCGGGGATGCGTTGGTTTGCCTCATTCTGCCGATGATTCCCTATGCCGGAGTCAACCCGAGCGACCACTTGAGGTCATCGCCCGGGCGGACGATGACCACATCAAAGGGGAAGATGCTTCCGTCCGGGCGGGTGAGCACGTTGCGGGGCAGGGCGTCGAGGATGAGCAGGTCGCGGACCGCGTGGTAGAACGCGCCGTCCTTTCGAGGCAGGGGTTGCCAGCCTTCGGCTTGAAACCAAGCATTGATTTGCTCCTGTTCGGTGCGCTCCCCCCAAACGAACGGCTGGGTGGTGAGGATCGTGCGACCGTTGGGATACTCCGTCATCCCGTGCACGCGGAGGGAGTCGCCGAAAAGCTCGTTTTGCCAAGCCAGTCGGGCGAGATACTCCGCAGGTGTGGCGTCGATGAGCCCCGCAGTGACGCGTGGCGGCGTTCTGCGGCCTTTTCCTCTGACCAATTCCCTGCCGACGCTGAAACCAAACTTGCCCGGCTTGGTGGACTTGAAAACCCGACCATGGGCCTCGTCCAAATAGACCAAGTGCTCGCCGCCCGTCAGTTCGTCGCTTTGTTGCGGCGCGACTTCGGTCCATAGAGCACCTTTTGCATCAAAGATCGCAGCGAGGGATTCAGACTCGAGGTCGGTGCGGATTTCCCTGGCAAGCCCAAGACCCGCCGGCTCTGCTGAACGAATTCGGCATAGGTCGGCAAGGATGACTCCCGGCTCGTAGCCTTGGTTTTTGCTGTCGTTGCGACGGTCATTGGACATGGGGAGGATGGCACGGGGCGCAGTTTATTCAAGAGCAATCTCATTGGCAATCATCCGTTGCCTTTGCGTGTGCATTGATTCGCATCCGTGGTGACGGCCGCCGGCTGCTTGAAATCGACGGTTCGGGCGGCAGGTGCAGCGGCGAGCAAGCCGGCGAAGGTTTGCGGCGTGATGACCTTCTTCTTGTCGGCGTAGATGGCCGAGGTGATGCGGATGTCGGAATGGCGCAGGTAGCGGCTGGCCACGTAGATCCCGTGTTCACTGGCGATGACGCTGCCGATCTCCTTGCGCATGGTGTGCAGCGGCTTGGCGGAATCCACGCCCTGGGCACGCAGCCACGCCAGCACCCGCACGAAGACCCCATCGCAGCGGTAGCCGCGGGCCTGCATCCGGTTGGGCGGCGGGTTCGGGCTTTCGATGACGAACGTGGTGGTGGCGGCCTTGGCGCGATAACCGCGGAACAAGGCGAGGGCGTCGGCGTCCAGGTCAATTTCCCCGGCGCTGTCTTCGGACTTCAGTCGGTGGTATTCCGTGGACTCCACCCGCAACAGCGAGCGGGAGAAATCGAACGCCCGCCACAGGAGGTTGTCGATCTCCGAGCGCCGCAGACCACAGACCAGCGCGAGGACGATGACCTTGAAGGATTCGGGATCGGACTCCGCCAGTTCCTCCTTGGCGCGGGCCAGGATGGCATAAGGGTCGATCTTGGAGACGTAGCGCATGGACGGGGGTTTTTCCATGGCGACGCCCTCAAAGGGCAGCAGACGAGGAACGGTGACCGACTGGTCGATGAAGGGCAGGATTTTCTTCCCGAAAAGCGCCTTGGCGTTGCGGATGAGCGAATTGACGGTGACGATGGCACGGCGCTCGGCCAGTGGGTCGGTCTCGGCTTCCCGCAGGCGGCGGTTCTTCCAGGCCACGATTTCGGCGGGGGTGATGGTTTCCAGTGGGACGGCGTCGATTTGATTCCGCCACTCCGCCACTCCGCCACCGTGGAAGTCGTGTTTGCGCTCGCTCGTGATCTCCCTGATCTCGGAGACAATCAGGCGGAAGGCCTTGGTGTAGGCGTCGAGGCTTTGGCGGCGGGCTGAGGAAATGCGGCAGGCGGCGGCTATGAACGTGCCGACGGTCGCGGTGTCGGAGCAGGTGCTGGCGGCGGGCTTGTGGCGTTCGAGGGCCGCAGCCCATCCGTTCGCCTGGATGAACGAATAAATCTCGGCGGCTTTGAATGAAAGAGTTGCAAGGATCAAATGCGATCATTCACGATTATTTGTAAGTCATTGGAAATGCATCCAGTAAAAGACTGTAAATCTGCTGGATAACGCCTACGTTGGTTCGAATCCAACTCTGCCCACCATGTCCAATCCATTCACTTCCAATGGATTATGTAGCGGGGAAGCCCCCGCAGTTGACGCCTCACCCGACGCCATGAATCCCTGTGGCGACAAATTGACAAGAAAGGCAGGCTTGGAGAAATTCCGCAATCCAGGTGTAACTCCTCATGGGAGGCTATTGCTATGTACTTTGTGAAGGCGCCAAGTGCGCTTCGCAAGACGCAGTGAACTGAACATCCGTAAAAAGCCTATGAAGATAAACATCAACCAAGGCTTGAAGCTGCCGCTGAGGCGGTTGGCAGAGATCCTCGCCCTCGTAGCCACGACGGCAGCGAGCACTGCCACTCCCGCCATTGAGATCACCAGCGTCCCGCCCTACGGCTCGTGCGACCGGTTGCAGGGCCGCGTGACAAACGCCGATCCCGCGACCCACGCCGTGGTGGTGTTCATCTACATCCCGTGCGTGTACTGGTGGTCCAAGCCCGTGTGCAACCCGGCCCTCACCCCCATCCGCGCCGATGGCACCTGGTCCTGCTCCGTCGCCACGGGCGGCATTGACAATCTGGCCACGAACTTTTGCGCCATGCTGGTGAGCACCGGCTACACCGGCCCGTGCGTGCTCGGCCTCCCTGCGCTGCCGCCTGCAGTCACCTCTCAGGCCATTGCCATTCAGTACGTTTCACGCGAGCCGGTTTTTCCGCGCCGCATTTCCTTCAGCGGTTACGAATTCCATGTGAAACTCTCGCCGTGCCTGACCATCGGTCCCGGCCCGTGTTACTACGGCGACGGCACCGACCAGGTCTGGCTGGACGCCTCGAACCGGCTGCACCTGCGCATCTCCTACAGCAACTCCCGCTGGCGGTCCGCAGAGGTCATCTCCATGCGGCGGTTCGGGTACGGGCGCTACGTGATTTACCTCGATACCCCCATCGATGCGCTGGATGCCAACGCCGTGTGGGGCTGTTTCACCTACGGCGACATGCCGTGCAACACCTGGCGCGAGATTGACTTCCTGGAGGCGACCCGCTGGGGCAATCCCAACGACAGCAATAACTGCCAATTTGTCGTTCAACCGTGGAATGTGGCGGGGCACCGGGAGCGTTTCCGCGTGCCGCCCACCGTGGCCAAAACTACCCATGTATGCGTCTGGGACACTGACCGGGTGACCTTCCAGACCTTCGCCGGGCACTCGACCAATGACGCCGACCTGATCCGCGAGTGGACCTGCACCAACGCCATCCCTGTGCCGGGGGATGACACCCTGCGCATGAACTTGTACCTGGCCGACAACAAGCCGCCGTTCAATGGCCAGCCGGTGGAAGTGGTAATCAGCCGGTTCGAATGGCGCCCTTTGCTCAAGAACTGGCGCTATGGTGAAGGCACGTTCGAGTTCACGATCCTTGGCCAGGCCGGCCAGATATACGAGGTTCAAACATCCGACGACCTGCAAAACTGGACCACTCAGGACACAGTGTCCGCCACGAGCGCAGCAATGCTGTATCGGGATACCAATGCCGCGGCACGGACAAAGCAGTTCTACAGGGTCCTTCCGGTGCCATAAAACAAGTGCCAGTGGAGGTAAGGCGGGGTAGCCGTGTTTGCCTGTCCCTTCATTTCAAGATGGCTCACAGGACGGGACCATGAGCGTTTTGCAGAAACATGAGAAACTCAAACAGGGGTAGGTTTCTCGTCCGCCAAAACGTCCACTGTCGTGACATGAACACCGCCGCGGTCAGTAGCAAAAAAGCGCACCCCAACTTGCAGAAAATGCTCCAAGGACGCCGCCGGAGCCGTTTGCACGTGCCAGCGAACGATGGGCTGGGATGTGTTTAAGAGGTTGACAACAGGTACCGTTGCAGCCGCTGCACTCAGTCGTCCCAGCGTGTACAGCGCTGTTACACTGACACTAGCGTCCTAAATTGGATTTTTTTACCACTAGGATTGGACTGAGGCGAAAAGCTCGTCGGGCACGCCTAACAACTTGAGGGTCGCCCGCTGGCGTTTGGCCACCTCGGAGATGAGCACCGCGCCGGTCGCATAGGACACGGAC
>JAPLUI010000371.1 GCA_026397725.1 Verrucomicrobiota bacterium
CCTGCTACGACCCGGATCTCCACGCCCGCAACCAGACCGCCCACGGCTCCTGGGTCCTCAATTTCCAACCCTGAACCAACCCAAAACCATGACTAAAAAATCTTCAAAAAAATCACTTGCAACCTATAGAACTTCTACCGTTCCACGGCCCGCGAGACCGCCTGCCGTGCACCTCCAGGCACTCTCAGGGATTTTCGGGAGGGGTGGTGGTGGGCTCGGCACCGGGAATCCTGGGTGGCGGCAGGGGGGGGCAGGACATCGGTGGCCCGATCTTTCTCGGACTGCTCGATCGCCTTGCGCCATGCCGGGATCTGGTCCGGATCGATTTCAGCAATCGATACCTCGGGCTCCGGCAGCGGGATTTCGGAAATCTTGAGTTTGACGAGCATGTCGCGGAAGACGATGCGCTCCTGGCGCATGAAGAGGCGCCAATTGACCTGCTTCAGCAAGGCCGCACCCGCTTCGGTTTCGCCAGCCAGTACCCGGGCCGTGCCTTCAAGCGCGGTTCTCATCATCGGTGCCACGCCGCTGCTGTCGCGCAACTTCGGAAGGAGGTCCAGCGCGTCCGCAGGATGCCCGCCCATCATCTTGGCGAGCATCAGGGCGGAATTGAATTCCGGCCGCTCCGCTTGCTCATCAACCAGTTTCGCCTGCTGCGTGGCCACTTCCTCGGGCGGCATGATGCCATGGAGCAGGGCGAGATAATTGAAATTGTTGCGCAGTTCGGAATTGCGGGGTTCGAAGCGCAGCAACGTCCGATACATGGCCAGCAGATCCTCCGTGCGTCCCTGGCCCGCCAACGAGCCGAAAATCGGGACCAAGTCGCGGTAGAGCGGCACTTGGCCCCAACCCGAACGGACCGCCGCCACCCAGGCGTCTTCGGTGGAGGCCTTGGCCCCAAAACGCTCGGCGGCCCGGGCGATTTCGATGAAGCGGTTGCGAGTGCTGTCATAAGCCGCCCGGTTCAGCGCCATGGTCCAGGCGGCCTTGGAGCCTCCTGCATCACTGCGGCGCCAGCTCAAGCCGGCCCGCACGATCTCGATTTCGACGAGATCGACCGAGTCCGGAGGCGCTGCCATCGCCGCGACGATCGCGACGTCATTTTTCAAGCGTAGCAGGGCATGCAGGCGGGCGAGGTAGGCGTCGGAGCGGGTTTTCGCCGGTTCTTCGAGGAGCCCGACCACCATCTCGGCTTTCCCGTGACGGACCAACCAAGTGCCGAGCACCCCCGGCTCGGTTGATAGAAATCGCTCGATGGCAGATTCGTACTGGCGTTCTGCCGTCTCTGGCAGTGCTTCGAGTGCCGGGTGCATCCCGATCAGGTGGTGGAGAGCCGTCGCTTTCGGCTGATCCTTGAGCCATTTCGGGAGATCGGGGAGTGGCTCCCCAAGCGCGAGACCGCCGGGAGTTTCCCCGAGAATCAGCAGCGCGTCCAAGGCCTCCGCATCGGCCCTGGCGGCGATCAGGTCCGCAAGTATCTGGCGGGCCTCGGTCACCCGGGTGGCGTCCGGTCGGCTGCAGAGCACGCGCAGCAACTCGAGCCGGACCTTGGGTTCGTCGGTCGGCTGTGCCACCTCGCGCAGACCTTTTTCGGCGAGGGCGATCTCCCCGCGCATGACCAGCAGCGGCGTGATGGCGGCACGGAAGGAGGCTTGCTTGCGCAGCTCCTCCGGCAGGCTGGCATAGGCACTCAGGGCGACCGCTTGCGGTGCCTGGAGCGCCATCACTTGCAGGGCTTCCAGCCGGTCCTCGCGGGTGGCGCGGGAGTCGGTGAAAAGTTGGGCGGCGGCCATGTAGGTGCGGGCTTCACCCATCTTGCCGAGGGCCCGGGTCCAGATGCGATAGGCCTCAAAGTCCTGCAGCCGGGCCAGCAGCACACTGCGAGCCTTGTCGCGGGCCGTGCTCCAGTCCTCAAGGCGGGCCGCCGCCTGCGCCGCTGCCAGATTCTGGTTGATGCGATACTCGCGAAATGCCCGATAGGCGGGCCGGGCCGAAAATCCGAGCACCAGCAGCCCCGCGATGACCCAGGCGGCGATTTTCAGTCGCCAGATTTTCAGCGCGCGCCGCAGTTTCGGATTGTCACTGAAAGCAGTGATGTCAGTGCGGGTGGTTTGTGAATTCCAGGTGGCCATAAAGGGGGGGGAGGTAAAAGTGAAATGAAGAGATGAGGAGATGTTGAGATGCGGGGATGTGGGGATGTGGGGATGTGGGGATGTGGGGAAAACGCTGAAAAGCTGAAATGCTGAAATGCTGAAAAGCTGGTTACTACTCACCACCCGTTTCACAAGGGTCAGAACTCAGTTTTCGACCTCAAAAGAGGCAAAGCATTGAGCAAGTTCGATTCCCTCAAGGCCCACCAAGAGTGACCACAGATTACGCAGATTTCACAGATGATTGAATTGGTTTAACACAACCTCGGTGAAATCTGAGTAATCTGTGGTTCAATCGCCCGAATTTCCCGCCAAGCCTCGATATTTCCGAAGAATTTCTAACCGCTGATTACGCGGATGAACGCGGATGATTTGAAGAACAGAAACCCCTCTTCCATCCGTCTTATCCTCCATCCGTCTTATCCGCGTCATCCGCGGTCAAGAAAGCAAGGATTTCAGTTTGCTCGGCCATTAGCCCGATCTGAGGTCGTTTGCTGAGTTCTGAGGGTTGAAGCCAGACGCGTGCCGAATGAGATGATTTTGACCACGGATGACACGAATTTTCACGGCTGAAGAAAATGGGAAGAGTGGAGGTGTTTGCTCTATATCCGTGAGAAACGAGAAATGAGAGAAGAAGTGCCGGTGGCAGGCTGCCTGAAGAGCGGCTTGTCCACCATTCGGAAGCAATCTTATCCGCGAAATCCGCGGTAAGAAATCTTCAAGCAGTTCAGGAATTCAGGCCTTAGGTTGATGCGAATGGGTAAATGCTGAAACGCTGCAATGAAGAGTGCTGAAATGGAGAGAGGGAGAGAGGCCGAACCCAAATGCGAGCAGAGCGAGCGTGACTGAAATTTCAG
>JAPLUI010000556.1 GCA_026397725.1 Verrucomicrobiota bacterium
CCTGCTACGACCCGGATCTCCACGCCCGCAACCAGACCGCCCACGGCTCCTGGGTCCTCAATTTCCAACCCTGAACCAACCCAAAACCATGACTAAAAAATCTTCAAAAAAATCACTTGCAACCTATAGAACTTCTACCGTCATCCGCCTTCCATCCTCGGTCCCCGGTCGTCTCGGCTTTCAGACTTTTGACCTTTGGACTTTGAGACTCATTCTATTCTCCTTTGCCGATGGTGAAGGCATCGAAGCCGTGGGCTTTGAGTGCGGCGGTGGGCAGGACGGCACGACCGTCGAAGACGAAGGCGGGCTTGAGCATGAGTTGATGGATCCGGGCGAGGTCGAGGGTCTTGAATTCGTCCCATTCGGTGAGGACGACCAGCGCGTGGGCCTCCTTGACGGCGGAGTAGGGATCCGGGTGGATTTCCACGTTGGATGCGATGAGTTCCGCCGATACTCCGCTTTGAATGAGAACCTGGCGGATGACATCCGGTTCGACCTGTGGGTCGTAGATGGCGAGCCGGGCATGTTCCCGCAGGAGATCCCGGCAGACCTGGATGGCGGGCGATTCACGGGTGTCGTTGGTGTCTTTCTTGAAAGCGAAGCCGAGAATGGCGATGCGCTTGCCGTTGACCGTGTTGAAGAGGGTGCGGACGATTTTTTCGACAAAGCGCGATTTCTGCCAATCGTTGAGGTGGACCACCTGCCGCCAATACTCGGAGACGTGGGGAAGGCCGAAGGATTCACAGAGATAGACGAGGTTGAGGATGTCCTTCTGGAAACAGGATCCGCCGAAGCCGACGGACGCCTTGAGGAATTTCGGGCCGATGCGCGAGTCAGTGCCGATGGCGCGGGCGACTTCATCGACATCCGCGCCGGTGGCCTCGCAGAGCGCGGAGATCGAGTTGATCGAGGAGATGCGTTGGGCGAGGAAGGCGTTGGCAACGAGTTTGGAGAGTTCGGACGACCAGAGATTGGTGGTGATGATGCGTTCGCGGGGCACCCAGTTCGCGTAAATCGAGACCAAGGCCTCCATCGCGACTTGGCCGCCCGGAGTGAGGTCTCCGCCGATCAGGACGCGGTCCGGATTCTCAAGATCGTCGATGGCAGTGCCCTCGGCCAAGAATTCGGGATTGGACAGAACCTCGAACGTGGCCTCGCTCGAGGAGTTCGCGGCGATGATGGTCCGGATCGCGGCAGCGGTTCTCACCGGGAGGGTGCTTTTCTCGACGATGATCGTGTGACCCCGGCAAACCTCGGCGATCAGGCGGGCGGCGGATTCGACGTAGCGGAGGTCCGCCGCGCGTCCGGCTCCGAGACCGTAGGTTTTGGTGGGGGTATTGACCGAGACGAAGATCATATCCGCGGCGGCGATGGCACTGCGGACGTCAGAAGTGAAATGCAGGTTGCGGCCGCGTGTGGAAGCGACCACGGCATCGAGCCCGGGTTCATAGATTGGTAACTCATCCGAGTTCCAAGCAGCGACACGCTTGTCGTTGATGTCGGCCACGGTGACCTGGATGTCCGGACACTTGGTGGCGATCATCGCCATGGTGGGACCACCGACATAGCCGGCACCGATGCAACAGATGGATTGGATTGTCATGGGGAGAGAGGAGGCAGGCGTCAGGAGTCGGGAGTCGGGAGACGGGGATCAGAGGTCAGAGGTCGGAGGTCGGAGGTCGGAGTGATTGATTGCCGATTGATGAATGTTGATCTTGAAGGGTTGGAACCTGGAGTGCGGTGAAAGCCAGCGGCGCATCACCGCTTTGGGAGAAGGAACGGAGACCGCTCAGTTGCCGGTCTGAGGCCTCCTCAGTCTCTGAAAGCGGCGGGATCCGCCGCAGTCCAAAGCCTGAGGCTCGTTTTCAAGCTCACTTCATCAGAAATCTTATCCGTGTTCACCCGTGGTCAAATAGATCTCGAACCCCGGATTTCAGATCTACACGGATGGGAAAGAGGAATCTTGAATTGGGGAGTATCTCCCCTGTGAATGGCTATTTGCCGGGAACGGGCTCCCTTTCTCGCAGCCACTCGACGAATTTGCCGATCCCGGTCGCCAGTGGCGTGGCCGGCCGGTAACCTAGCAGGCGCGCCGCCTTGCCGATGTCGGCGCGGGTGCGGGGGACATCGCCCGGTTGGTCAGGCAGCCTTTGGATCACCGCCTCCCGACCCACCGCCGCCGAAATCAGCTCGACCAACCCCGACAGGGTCACCGGCTGGTCGTTGCCGAGGTTGATGATCTCGTAGGCCGAATTCCGGTAGTCGATCGCCGCCCTGACCCCGGCGATGATGTCGTCGATGTAGGTATAGTCGCGGCTGCTCGTCCCGTCGCCGTGGAAAGGAATCGGCTCGCCCGCGGCAATCATGCGGGCGAACTTGTGGATCGCGAGGTCGGGACGCTGGCGGGGGCCATACACGGTAAAAAACCTCAACCCGATGAAACGGATCCCATAGAGGTGGCTGTAAACGTGGCCGAGCAGTTCGCAACTGACCTTGGTGCTCGCGTAGGGACTGATCGGCCGCAGGCCCGGCTCGTCCTCCCGCCACGGCACGTTCGGGTTGGTCCCGTAAACGCTCGACGACGAGGCAAAGACGAACTGCTTGACTCCCCATTCGCGCGCCAGTTCCAACAGGTTCTGCGTGCCCCCGACATTGACCGCCTGATACTTCGCCGGTTCCAGGATCGACGGCCGCACCCCGGCACAGGCCGCAAGATGGATGATCGCGTCGTAGCCACCCTCCAGTTCTTCCCGCAGGGCGGCGGCATCCCGCAGATCCGCCCGCACCAAGCGGTAGTCCGGATGATGCAGATGTTGAGCGATGTTCTCTTCCTTGATCGCCGGATCATAGAAGGGATCAAAATTGTCCACAACCGTCACCCGGTGACCCTCGCCAAGCAGGCGATCCACCAAATGACTCCCGATAAATCCCGCTCCGCCAGTTACAAGGAATCTCATGATGAATTGGATTGCGAAAACAGCACCCGTGCCGTCAATGGCAGCACGAGCCAAGGTTCCGACACAGCAATTGGCTGGCGGATTCGACGAGCAAGTCCACCCGGATCAGGGTCTCGTCAAGGTCGACGAAGAGTGGTGCAGGCATGTGCTCTCTTCATTCAAATGCCGTCCATCAAAGGAATATCTCTTTTCAGAGTGGCTCTTGAGAGAGCCAAAGCGGACCTCGCAGAGCGGGAATAAGAAGTTGATCTCATGTTTGATTATCGAACCTACCAAGACCACGTGACTTGTTCTATGAGCGCATTAGCAAAAGCACCATCCATAAAAAATTACCGAAGTCACGCTTTCCATCACCATTCAGTTGGGCAAACCTTTTAAGCACCTCATGATTTAGATTAAACCTCAGAATATCATAATTGCTTGCGTATCCAGCGATTGTTTCCTTATTTATCCATGATCTAAGTGGAGGAATAAATCCTCGCTTTGGAGCATTGAGAAGTTCCTTAGGAAGAATCTTGTCAACGGTTGCCCTTAACAAATGCTTTCTTTTAAACCCCGGCATTTTGATATCCTTGGATACTCCCGCCATCATTTCCACCAGACGGTGATCAAGAAATGGCGCCCGACATTCAAGGGAATAGGCCATGCTTACTCGATCCACCTTGGTCAGCATTCTTGCAGGCAGGGATATTTTATGCTGAAAGTACATCAATTTATAAAACGGGTCGTCAAACGTGCAGGCTCTGAACACATCATCAAGGTAGTCCCAGACTGGCCGTACTTTGCCTCTTTCTTGCATGACTTCATCAAGGTAACACAAATCAATCCAGGCGGATTTGGTCAATAATCTGTCTCGAAAAGAACTGCCTGTGGCTTTTAAAACGCCGAGTATGCGCTGTAATTGGTACATGGGCGCTCCTCTGGCGACCGAAGCCAGTAAGGACACACCGCCTTCAATTGTCCGGCGAATAGTGCCAGGTATATTTTGATAGTACGGGCCAAACTTCTCAGCTTGATAGGAGGGATAACCCGAAAGCACCTCGTCACCACCGTCGCCAGTCAACACCATCTTGACGTGCTTGGCTGCGAACTCACATAACTGCGAAGATGGGATGGCAGAGGAATCACCGAAAGGTTCGTCATAAATCCGCAACGTCCGATCAAGCGCATCGTCGAACGAGGGTACGCCAATGACCATCTCATGATGAACAGTACGATACTTTCTGGCCACCGCTAGCGCCAGGTCACGCTCATCGAAGGCCTTGTCTTGAAAACCGATGGTGAAGGTATTAATATCATTCGAATATTCCCCCATCAACGCGACGATACTTGCGGAGTCAAGGCCACCACTTAGGAACGCACCAAACGGAACATCACTGCGCATGCGCAGGCGGATAGAGTCCTTGAATAAATACTCGAATTCTTCCCGCACTGCGACGCCATCGGTTCGCATCTCATTCTCGGGTACCTGGGGAAAGTCCCAATGGGTATGCAGTACCACTCCTTTTTCCGTTACAACGAGATAACGCCCGGCCTCCAGTTTTCTTATCCCCTTGAAAAATGAATAGGGCGCCGGCACGTAACCCAGCACGAGATAAATCTCCAGCTGTTCCATATCGAGATGACGTGGGTAGCCCGAAGCAAAAAGCGCCTTTGGCTCGGATGCAAAAAGAAATGCGCCTCCTTCCTTTGCGTAAAACAACGGTTTTTCGCCCAGTCGGTCCCGGGAGAGTACCAACTTTCTGTTAGGCGCATCCCATATCGCCAAAGCCCACATACCGTTGAAACGGCTTTGGCACTGTTCGCCCCATGCCTCGTATGCGCGCAGAACCACTTCGGTATCAGAGTCAGTTCTGAATCGGTAACCGAGTCCCTTGAGCTCAATCCGCAACTCCTTATAATTGTAGATTTCCCCGTTAAACGAAACCACGACGCTTGCAGTCTCGTTTTCCATAGGCTGCTGACCCAGGGTCGGATCAATAATCGAGAGGCGTCGATGCCCTAATCCAACGGGACCATCAATAAACAATCCAAAACCATCCGGCCCACGATGAACCAGCGACTGAACCATTTTATCCAAACGGGCTTCATTTATTGGCGCGCCTGACCTCTGATAAATTCCGGCAATGCCACACATATCCGTATTGTTAAAACCTTATGCTATGTTTTAAAACGAATTACAAAACACTGAGGTGCGTGATAACCCCGTGAACCCTGCAACCCCCATTGGTCACGGACACGACCGCGAAACCAGATCCACGCTTGCGAAACGCCGAAACGCACTCCAAGTCGCTCTCGCGGTTGTCTGACACCACAAGCATTCCATTCTCCTCCAGTGCGGCATTGATGTTGGCAAGGGCAACACGGATCAGAGATTCCGGGAAATACTCAGGATTCAGAAGATTGGCAACCTTCACGAGGTTGACGGCCGGACCAGGCCAGGGGTGCAACACGTCGTACGTCATGACGGTAATCCGCGAATCGCGGCGTGTCAGTTCAAGCAATTCGGGTTGGAGGAGCGACAGGACCCGGGCGTGTCCGGTATCACACGCAGGGGCACGCAATGACAGGGCTCGGGCAATCCAACCGAACGGGAACCATCCGCCAGCCTGTGGATAAACCAGCCATCGCCTTGTGGCGATCAGGATGCACAGACCATTGCGATCATAGAAGTATGTGGTGTTCCCTTTGACCTGATAGAGAAGATCGGTCTGCCGGTCGGCGACGAAGTACTGTTCGAAACTGTCGCCCAGGTGCTCAATGAGTTCAAGCGAGGTAACCCCATCAGACACGCCGATATCGAGAATCGCGGGCCTGCAATCCCGGCATGCCTCAAAAATCACTTGGTCGGCAAGACGGTGTCGATTAGGGCATGTCGTCTTCCACGTGTTGCCGGAGGTGAAACTGGAAACGTAGGTTGAGAACCAACTCCGTCTTTCCGTCTGGGGGAGTTCCCCACCGGTAGGGGACGACTCGACCAGCGAGATCGGGCTTGCCTCCATTGGCAGGAACGCGCGGCACCTGTCGGGTAGCACGCCCCGTCTGATCTTTACCGGCATCCGCATCATACGCCCGGTTCCTGGTTGCTGCCAGCCACCTTCAGGTACACCTGATAGGTCTTGGTGGCGACAATGTTGGGATGAAAACGTTGCAGAGCCGTGGCACATGCCGCTTCACCCATTCGTTTTCTTAGTGGATCATTGCTTATGAGGCGGCTGATTCGATCCGCGAGCGCCATATAGTCCCCCGGTGCCACCAGATAGCCAGTTACGCCTTCTGTCACCATGTAGGGCATTCCGCAACAATTTGTAGAAAGAACCGGGACCCCGGCCGCCATCGCCTCGGCAATCGCCATCGGAGCGTTCTCCTGCCACGAAGGCAGCACCAGGGCGCTGGCTTCCGCGAGTTTCTGTCGCAGAAGTTCGCGACTTGCATGTCCGAGGAAGGTCACGCACCCTTCGAGGTGATTGTCGGTGATGAAGTCTTTGACCTTCTCATAGTAAGGTCCGTCCAAAGGGCCGCCGGCGATTTCCAGAGTGGCGGGAATGGAGTTTTGTACGGCAATTGCGACGGCACGAACAGCGGCCAAAGTGTCTTTTCGCTCGCAAATGGTTCCCACATACAATAGCCGGCCGGGGCGTTCACGGCGCTGGATCGTAAAGAAGGTTTCATCAATGGGATTGTCGATGTCATAAATGGCGCCTGTAGTTATGGGCTCGATCATGGCCCGCACATACGGGGTAATGGAAATCACATGACGGTGCCTTGCCAGTCCGAACCGCTCGACATGGCGCCACAGAAAAGAGCGTAATCGACCAAACCGCTCGTTATCTGCCACAACGTTAAGATGATCGAAGCCATGTACGGTGAACACGCTGGGGATGCGCATGCGCGATGGGACGAGACCATAGGTCTCCTGAAAATGCACGATGTCCGGTTGGAGGGCATCCAAGTACTTTAGCAGTCTTCTCTTTCCCGGACCGAACAGAATATCGGCAATGTGCGGCCACCGGGATCCCGGCAGCCGGTGGATCGTTGCACTTCCATCCTGCTCCACCGCCACCGCCGTGCGACCCCGCTCCAGCCAGATGACATGGACATCCAATCCCGGTAACTTCGTAAGTCCTCCCACCAGCGCAACCGCGACAGCCGCAACACCGCCCCGGACCGGGGCTCCTTTGGGTGGATACTCTGTGAAAATTGCGATTTTCATTCTTGATTTCTGGTTACTGCCCACGTAAGGCACGTTTAGTTTTCCGTTAATTTGCTAGAAGCCCGAAGGGCTGGCTGACGAGGTTTGAGATAGCTGGTGTGGGGCACTTTGCAAATGCCTATTTCCAAGAGGCGCCTTTTCTTGAGGCCTGCGGATTGCTCAACTCATGGGCGGAGCATTGGCAAAGAAAACCAAAGACCAAATCATGCGCAAAATATCCCAGCTTCCCCGGTCAGGAATTCCCGGCACCTCGAATATTCTGCAACGAATACCCAGAAATCTCACTGATGTTATCCTCAATGAACATGCGATGCCAGGCTTCGACGGACAACAGGCTCCAAAGCTGCAAAGAATAATCGTTCTGGCCTGCAAGATGGGCGGCAAGGAGTTGCTGCACGGCAGCCGGATTGAACAGCCCGGTCTTTTTAATTTGCTCTGGTGAGAGGAATGATGACATGAATCCTCTCAGCTCGTCCTTGATCCATTGGCCGATCGGAGAGTCAAAACCTACTTTCTTTCGCTCGGCGATTTCCTTGGGAATCCATTGGGTGGCGATCGCCTTGAAGATATGCTTGGAACGGGCTCCCTTCAAACGATAGCCGTCGGGAAGGCTGGTCACATAATCCACCAGCCTCCAGTCGCACAAAGGCGACCTCGCTTCGAGGCCGGCGGCCATGCTCATGCGATCAATATAGGTCAACTGATATTCGGGCAGATATCCAGTGACCTCCATGTCAGTCACCCGATCCAGCAAGGAGCCTCTCCCGGGGGCGGTGAGAAATGAGCGGAGGAATTCCTCGCCCGAGGGGTCTGCCGAATGATCCCTGATCTCCGTACTCAGGAGATGGTCCCGGAGATCACGATTGAGCAGACTGGTCCAGCTCAAATAGGCTTCCTCAGCAGGCAGACTGGCCCCGGTCACAAATCTTTTGGCGCGCTTGGCAAACCGGTTGCCCTTGGTCGACTCGGGCCACTTCATGATCACATGTTCCAGCATCCCCACACGGACGAACCGGGGCAGCAACCGGTAATACTCGAGCATCCGGAGTCCCGCGTGTTTGGGATAACCGTAGAAGATTTCATCCCCTCCGGTGCCGCCCATGGCGACTTTGACCTGCTTTCGGGTGAAAGCCGAGAGCAGAAATACCAGCACGGAACTCGGTTCCCCGTGTGGTTCATCAAAATGCCAGAGGATCCGTGGCAGCAGTTCGATCGTTGAATCCGGTTGCAGGATCAACTCGTGATGCTTCGTCACGAGAGTGTCCGCAACCCGTCGGGCGTAGGACAATTCATTGAATCCCACGGCTGCACCTTGGTAGCCTACGGAAAATGTCTGCACTTCCGCGCCAAGTTGCCGCATGATCCCGGTAATCACTGAGGAATCCAAGCCACCGGAAAGAAAAGAACCCACTTCCACATCACTCTTGAGACATAACCTTACCGAATCCACCAAGAGGTCGGACAATTCCGAACAGGCATCTTTGAATGAAATCGTCTGTCGGCTGCCGTGTTCCCGGTTCCAATAGCGGTGGATCTCCACCTTGTGGTTCTCGTGCACGATCATGCACGCTGGCGGCACCTTTTGGATTCCCCGATAGAATGTATTCGGTGCCGGCACGTATCCGGCCGCCATGAACTGACACAGTGCCTGGGCATGGACGTGTCGTCCGTCTCCCCGCTGGAGAATTGCTTTTATTTCGGAGCCGAACAGGAGTGATCCGTCATCCTCATCATACTGGTAGAACAGGGGTTTCTCGCCAATCCTGTCCCGGACCAGCACGAGGCGTCGCTTTCGGGTATCCCATAACGCGATTGCGAACATGCCCCGCAAGTGCTCGACAAACTTCAGGCCATGGTCCTCGTAGAGATGAACGATCGTCTCCGTGTCGCTGTTGGTCTTAAAGAGATGACCGTGGCTTTTAAGGCTGGCGGTCAATTCTTCATAATTGTAGATTTCCCCATTGAAGACAACGACGACGGTGCCGTCCTCGTTGCTGATCGGCTGGTGCCCTCCCGCAAGATCGATGATGCTCAGGCGTCGCATTCCCAGCCCAATGCCAGGCGCGATGAAAACCCCGTCCTCGTCAGGCCCTCGATGCGATATGCTTTGACACATGCGCTCCAAGAGAGGCCTGTCACCTTTCCCTATGAATCCTGCAATTCCGCACATTGGAGTAATCTTATGGTGTGAGATTTATCCATCCAGCGCACGCGGCCGTACATGCTGATTTCCACCCAGGATCCAACAGGCGACCGGTCTATTCGTCGGTGGTGAACCGGTGCCTGTGCTTCCCATGACCACCATCGATCAGTTACCGCCCGATGGAAGGTCGGTGGACCGCACCTCAGATTGCGAGGCATCGGCGCCGCAGACCACGCTCTCGTAGATCGCCTGCAAACGCCGCGCCACCACCGGCGCGGCAAAGCGCTCCCGGGCATACGCTGCGTTGGATAAGGAGATCCGCTGGCGGAGCGCCGGATTGTTGGCCAAGCTTTCAATTACATCGGCCATCTCCGCCGGGTCGAAGCATCTCCTGGGCACCTCGCCACGCTGGACCAGCATTGCGCCGGTCTTGCCCTCCTGCAGGATGTCCCTCAGCCCGCCGACATCACTGGCAACGACGGGCAGTCCCATCGCCAGCGCCTCCAGCACCGCGTTAGGCATACCCTCCGGGTAGGCGCTGGGAAAACAGAAGATCGCCGCGGATCGATAGCACGCAACCTTCGCCTCACCAGCCACGAACCCTGGGAATGAGACGCCTTCCAACCCCAGTTCACCGGCATGGCACTTGAGTGCCTCCAGGTGCGGACCATCGCCCGCAAAGGTCAGCAGATAACGCGGATCGCGTGCCTTCAGCAGCCGATACGCATCGATCAGTTCGAAAACTCCCTTCCCTTCCTCAATCCGCGAAAGGAAGAGCAGAGAGATCCGCCCGTCATCCGCCTCTGTTTCAGTCTCACTTCCCAAGCAGTTGTCGGAAGCCACCGTGGTCTCGACGTGGATCGGCATCTTGAAGCCCCACCGCCGCAGGTCCTCCTTGAAGCGGGTGGCCAGCACGATCTGAGCGCTCGCCTTGCGGTAGATGCGTGCCAACCAACCGCGATTCCCGCCTGGAAACTCGGGTTTACCGCACCAGTGATTGTCCCAGCCCCGCCAAAAAACGAGCAACTTTCTCCCAAGAACCAGCGCGATCGCCGCACTCACCGCATCCCGCTTCATGCTCCTGAACTCGCAATCAGGATCGAGACTCGGGTTGACGTGCACGAGATCGGGTCGATACCAAAGGATCTTCAAGAACAAACACGTCCACTCGGAAAGCAGTCGAATCGGCGTAAATCGCAGCAGCCCCCCTCGCGTTAGTCCGTAGAAACCGTGGGGCCGCCCAATGTCCAAGAAACACACCTTACAGTCAAGATAAGGGGAAATCGCCCGGTAATAGTTGACGATTCCGCCCCCCGAACTGGGCCGGTCCCTGGCAATCACTACTGTCATTGGTTGCTTCATTGGCTAGCTGTAGATTGAATCGGATTGTCGCCAGATCTCTTTCAGAGGCCGTGCCTATCCGTGAGATCCGTGGTGCTCATTCGCGAATTTGAGTTGAGAAGTTCCTGATACACCGCCCGGGTTTGCTCGGCCACCATCCGGGGGGCGAAGCGCTGCTCGGCGACGCGCCGTCCGGCCTGGCCCATTTGCCGGGCGAGGGCTGGGTCTTGGAGGAGCCGCGCCAAGCGCTCGGCGATCTGTTCGGTGTCCTCCGGCTCGATCAGGAAGCCGGTCTCATTCTCGGTGACCATGAAGGGCATGCCGCAGCGGTTGGAAGCGATCACCGGCAGCCCGGCGGCCATCGCCTCGGCAATCGCCATCGGCGAATTCTCCTGCCGCGACGGCAGGAGGAACACAGTCGCCTTGCCCAGTTGCTCCATCAGCCGTCGATGGTCGATGTGACCCAAGAGTTCCACTCGGTCGGCGAGTTTGTGGCGTGCAATGCAATCCAGCACCCTCTGGTGGTAGGCAGGCTCCTTGGCCTGCCCAGCGATGACCAGCGTGCCCCCAACACCGCGCGCAACAGTTAAACCGAAGCCTTTGATCGCCTGCAGCGTATTCTTGCGTTCGTTGAGCCAGCCCGCGCACAAGACCCGCAGCCCTTGGGGGGCGGGGTTGATGGCGAAGAAGCGCTCATCCACCGGGTTTTCGATATCGTGGATGACGGCAGCGGTCAACGGCTCGATGACCCGGCGCACATACGGTGAGATGGAGATGATGTGCCGCTGCCGGGCCAGCCCGCGGCGTTCCAGCATGCCCCACAATAGCGAGCGCAGCGCGGCAAATCGTGCGGCGTCCGCCCTGAGGTTGATGGAATCAAAGCCATGCAGCGTGAAAACATGCGGGATCGGCAGCCGACCCAGCGTCAACCCGTGGGTCTCGTGGGAATGGAGGATGTCGGGCTTCAGGGACAGGATGTAGTCAATCAGACGGTGACGGCCCGGCCCGCACAGCACGTCGGCAAACTGCCGCCAGCGTGAGGTGGGCAGGCGGTGAACCGTCGCTCCGTCGTGGGTTTCCACCACCGCCGCGGCACCGTCACGATCCAAGGTCACCACGTGAACGTCCAGGTCGTCCATGGCCGCCAAGGCCCGCACCAACACTACGGTGACGGACTCCACGCCGCCGCGCGGTTCCTGCGGCGTCGGTGGATAACGAGTAAACAAAACCACTTTCATGATCATGCCAGGCATCGTAAGCAACACGCATTCCTGAGGCGAATCATCCTCTACGCTATATCAGACCGACGATACGGATACCAAGCTGGGACCGTCCTGGCATGCTAACCACTGATCGATGTAGCCAAGAGGTATGGTGCGCGGGAAACTGCCCGGCCAATGCTACTTAATCACCTCAACCGGGTGTGGCACCGGAGGAGAGGGGCGGGCTGGAGAATCGGACTCATACGCTCCGATATCCGGGGCTTTGCCGCTGTAAGCCAGGCTTACTCCCTTGCCGCTTGTCCAGGCAAGCGGCTGGTCCAGGGTAAGGGTGTTATTTGCATAGTCTATATGCATAACTCGGGCTGTCTTCATGCCTCCTTCAAGTTGAATCAAGTCGCCTGTTTCGCCTTCAATACCAAAGCCGTCATGGAAATAGCTCGCATCTTCAACGGCCATTGAAGTGCCGCTTCCCGAGCCTGAGGTCTTGGTCAGAAATGTTCCAGCATCTATCATCGGACTATTCCTTTGCAGATGATAATCATGGCTGGCGGCATCCACAAACAAGGGATCGGCCTCCATATTGTTCTTGAAAACCGCGGAATGATTGGCGTTCCACCATGCAACGGCATGCGGCTGCGTTCCATAAATATATCTATCTCCATGAGTTATGAGGTATTCGGAACCCCCTCCCGAGTAAAACAAACTGTTCTTTTCAAAGACAAAATCAGTAATCTGAGATGGCATGAACTGAATGGGCTTGCCAGCAAGCGTCCCTGTATAAAAGGTCCATCTGGTATCATTGGCGACAAAAACCGAATTCGTCAATATGTTGTTCTTTATAATGTTGTCGTAAAATGCATATCCCTGCCAGTTGTTGGGAAGGGCGATTCCTGCGAAATCGGTTTGATCGAAAACATTATGATAAACCCTGTTGCCATAATTGTAACTGGCTTCGCCGCCATATATGGCGAAAGACAACCCCGGTCCGATTGTGTTATAAAACCGGTTGTTCCTTATGATACACTTCTGGCCGGCAAACTGGATTCCCGCCCACACTGCGCCGAGGCCGTAGTTACCTGTTTTGGCGAATATGTTCCCCTCAACCACATTGTATTTTGTAGCATCAAACTGAATTGGAAGATCGGTTTCCGCGTCATAGATCTCTCCTACTTTTTGAAGGTCGTTGTAGAGGTAATTATTCCGAACAATGTTGAAACTGCCCGCACGGATGCACCATAGCGTGTGACGGGCTTTGGTCATGGTGTTCCCTTCAACAAGATTACTATCGGAATGAATGAGAAGAAGATTGTCGTTGCCATCGTCCAAAATATTATCTATAATCTGATTGTGATGGCTTTCATGAGGCGCGGCGGAATCATGTGGTGCCCTGTAAGTTATAAACTTGACCGCTCCCCGAGTACCGAATCCCGGTGCCCGTGTGAAGGTGTTGTTCCTCAGGATGACATGATGGGTATTGACAATTCTGGCCCAGTATACATTGTCAATGTGAAGACCCTCTATGGTGATGTAATCTTTGTCGTAAAAATAAATCCCGTACACTTCCCAAGCGTAAGATGTGTCCTCTCCAACGGGTACGGTAGTGCCAATCGACTTGCCGGTAATATAAACAACCTCATTACCGAAGTTCTTGTAGGTTATTGGATTCCCCGGCTCTCCCGAGATTTTAGGATAGATCACCTCGGCATATGTCCCCGCCCTGATTAAAATAGTATCCCCAATAGCGACGGCAGCAGTCGCACTGGCGATGGTTTTTTTTGCAACAGCATTCCCTCCGGTCGCACTTCTGGTTTCCACCGAATAAGCGATGGAATCAGCAGCAATGGTCGAGTCAACGTAGATTAGCTTTGCAGCATTCGCCGCAGTTCCTGACAATAACCCGAGGATAACGGGTAAGAGGACGATGTTGCTTATTATTTTCATTTTCTTGTTCATGTTAATGCCAAGGAATTTGCTTTTGGGGCGGGGGCGCTTGAGAAAGCCAATGCGCGGATCAGAGATTGGGGGGCGAGGAGTGGAAATAGAGGCTGAAAGGAAGAATAGGCTGAAGCCCTCGCTTCACTGGTGGAAGAGGAAGATGAGAATGGGGATTGGTCGTGGCCGAGATTCATGGGCTGAAATCGTTGGTTGTAAATCTACCCATCCGCGCCGCCCTTGTCAAGAATTCTTTTGGTTTTTCACTCCGGGATAGGATCGCCCCGGCCCGAAGGCCGGCTCACCCCCACTGAGGCGGCGGAATTTTTTCGTTAAAGTGTTAGAATGAAGTAGTGCTGGTTGATCGGACGGGGCTGTTCAGTTTTCCGTTAAATTGATAGAAGCCCGAAGGGCTGGCTGACAGGGGCGAACGTAGCTGATGTGGGGCTCTTTGCAAGAAGATATTTCCAAAATATTTCCAAGGGGCGCAAATTTACTTGATGGCCCAAAGCGATAAACTCCGGGGGTTTGGGGGCTGGCCCCCAAGCCGCCACGGGCGAGCCGGGCGGCCGGTGCGGCGGTTTTCCGGCCCCCGGCCGCAGCTCCCCCGGCCGGATTTTCATTCCGGCCCGGACTTGGCCCCCAGTGGGTCGCGTCACCTTGAAGGCGAGCCGGCCACAGGGTTGCGCGGCGAGAACCGAACGGAGTGAGATAGACTGGAGCAAAGCGACAGCCCGCAGGGGACCGCCGGCGGGCGGGATCAATGGGCCCCATAACAGCTCGTCGGAGCCGCGCAACCCTGTGGCCGGCTCGCCGGAGGTGCTAGCCACGCGCAGACGCCGTTTAGCAGAGATTTAGAAGGGCTAATTGATTGGACAGCGGGGGGATCCAGGGCGGGACTCGGGGCTTACTTGAAGCGGAAGTCGAGGTGGAAATCATAGAGCCAGGGGATGCGCGGCTCGATGCCTTGCTGCCGCAGTTTCTCGGGGAGATTTTCATAGTGGGCACGCAACAACCCGGCATTGGGGGCGTTGTAATAGGTGACCAGGACGGTGTCGCGGCTGACGCGGATGTCACCCTCCAGGCCTTGGAAGAGGTTGCGGGCGAAGTGTTCGGCGTCCCACTTGGCGGCGGGTTCGCCCAGTCGCAGGCGCAACTGGTGGATGGCGGCCTGGGCGATGAGGGACATGGTCATCTGGCCATAGCGGACATGGAGGTTGAGGGTTCCGGCACGCCGCCAGCCCAGGGCC
>JAPLUI010000409.1 GCA_026397725.1 Verrucomicrobiota bacterium
CGTGGGCGCGATAAGGAGCCACCACATTCTTGTGGTGGTAGCGGAAGGGCGGCCCATGAGTGCGTGCCGAAGGCTCTGTTCATGGACGTTCCTTCCGCACGACGACAGGAATGTCGTCGCTCCCTAACGGGCATCCTCGGAACCAAGTAACTCGGGAGGATTCAGAAGCGGGTAGCGTGGACGAGGAGTGAGGCGATGTCCTTGAGGACTTCGCGGAGGGCGTTGATGTCGGAGGGGAGCATATGCGGAGTGAGGGCAGCGAGCAGCGTATCACGCTCGATAGGTTGATGATGAAGAAGTTGCAGGATGTTAGTTTCATAGAGGGCGGCGCGGTCGATGTTGCCCAGGCGATAGAGCGAGGGCAGCGCGAAGAGTTTGAGCAACACGAAGAATTCAAGCCCGTTCTCGGGAAAAGCTGAAAAATGTGCAGCCTGCCGCAGGTCATCCTGACGGCGGTCACTCTGGAGCGGTCAGGCGGACTTCGTCGGCTTGGATGATGTGCTCCAGGCCGCTCGGAGTGCGTAACAAGAGTTCGCCGCCGGGACCCAGACCAGCCATGATGCCATGGCGCGGGCCGCTGGCGGTGACCAGCGTCACGGCATGGCCGGTGAGCACACAACGGAGTCTAACGGCTGCAAGGACTTCATCGAATCCGGCGTCGAGCTGGCGCCGCCGCAACTCGAAATGCCGCAGCGTGCTTGTTAGGACGGCGGCCCGGTCCAGCGCTCGCCCGGCGGCAATCCGCAATGAGGTGGCGAGGTCAGCCACGGCGGGCGGAAATTCGAGCGTGTTGACGTTGATGCCAATGCCGACCACGGCAAAGTCCTGGCTGGCCTCAACCAGGATGCCGGCGAGTTTCCGCCGTCCGATCCAGATGTCGTTGGGCCATTTGATGCCGACGAGCGGGACCCAGGCTGCCGCCGCCTCGGCCACCGCGAGCCCGGCGGCCAGTGCGAGCCGCGGCCACAGCGCCTTGGGCTCGGTGGGCCGGACAATGATGGAAAACGCGAGGGATTCCCCCGGTGCCGCGTACCAGGTGGCACCCCGTCGCCCCCGTCCGGCGCTTTGCTGTTCTGCCAGAATGACCAACCCGTCCGCCGCTCCCGCGCCGGCCAGCCTGCGGGCCTCGTCATTGGTTGACGCAAGCACGTCCCGCACCAACAAGGTGAAGGGCGGGGGGAGGGGAGTTGGAAGAGGAGTTATCAGTTATCAGTTATCAGTTATCAGTTATCAGTTATCTGTCTCTTCAGATTTGCTGGAAGTCCAGGCCGATGTCGAGGGCGGGAGCGGAGTGGGTGAGGGCGCCGACGGAGATGAAGTCCACGCCGGTTAGGGCGAGGTCGCGCAGGGTGTCGAGGGTGACGCCGCCGCTGGCTTCGAGCTGGGGCCTGGGGTGTTCGCCGCGGGCGGCTACCGCCTGGCGGAGGTCAGCGAGCGTCATGTTGTCGAGGAGCAGGTGATCGACCCCGTCCATGGCGAGGAAGCTGCGGACCTGGTCGAGGCTGTCGGCTTCCAGTTCCACTTCCACCTCGGGATGCTCGGCCTTGAGGCGGTGGATGGCGGCCTGAATGGCGGGCGTGCCGCCTTCGGCCACCAGGTGGTTGTCCTTGACCATGGCGCGGTCGTAGAGGCCGAGGCGATGATTGGTGCCGCCCCCGTGGAGGACCGCCTGTTTTTCCAGCAGCCGGTATCCCGGCGTGGTCTTGCGGGTGTCGAGGATGCGGGCGGAGGTGTCCTTGACCAGCGCCACATAGCGGGCGGTCAGGGTGGCCACCCCGCTGAGCCGCTGCAGGAAATTGAGGGCGCTGCGCTCGGCGGTTAGAATGGCGCGGGCGGAGCCCTCGATGCGCATGAGCAAGGCCCCGGCCGCCACCTGGCTGCCATCGGGAATGAGGATCTCCACATCGAGGTCGGGATCGACGGCGAGGAACACGCGGGCGGCGACTCCGATGCCGGAGATGACCCCGTCGTGGCGGGCCGTGGCGAAGGCGCGGGCCCGGCGGGCCTCCGGGATGAAGTAGCGCGAGGTCACATCGCCCGCGCCGATATCTTCGGCGAGCGCGAGTTCGATGAGCGTGGTGACAATTTCCTGGGGGCTGGGCATGGGCGTTTTCAAACTGGCAGTTTGGCACGGACGGCGGCGGCCGTCTGATGGAACGCTGCGGAAACCTGGTTTTGCGAGGGCGGCACCAGCGCGATCGGCGAGCCGGAATCACCGCGTTCGCGGGTGGCCACCTCCAGCGGAATCTGGCCAAACAGCGGAACCCCGAGCAACCCGGCTTCCCGGACCCCACCACCATCGCCGAACAGATGATAGCGTTTCCCCGCGTCGCACTCGAACCACGACATGTTTTCTATCAACCCGAGGATCGGCACGTTGACCTTGCCAAACATCGAGACCGCCTTGCGGGCATCGATGAGGGCCACTTCCTGCGGGGTGGTGACGATGATCGCGCCATCCACGCTGACGGTTTGCACGATGGTGAGCTGGATGTCGCCGGTGCCGGGGGGCAGGTCCAGAATGAGGTAATCGAGATCGACCCACGCCACCTGCCGCAGGAATTGCTGGATGTAGCGGGTCGCCATCGGCCCGCGGACAATCACCGGCGAGGCCCCATCGAGCAAAAACGCCATCGACATCAACTGGATGCCGTGCGCTTCGATCGGGATGATTTCGTCATGTTCATTCGCCAGCGGCCGCTCGGTGGTGCCGAACATTTGGGCGATCGACGGGCCGTAGAGGTCGCAATCGCACAGACCCACCTTGGCACCGGCGGCGGCGAGGGCGATGGCGAGATTGGCGGCCACCGTGGATTTGCCGACTCCGCCCTTGCCGGAGGCGATGGCGATGACGCGCTTGACGCCGGGGATGGACGACTTGCCAACCGTGCTGCCGAGACCACCACCCGCTGCCGCCGCCTGGGGGGCCTTGATTTCAATCTCCACCTTGGCGTGACCGACGTCTGGCAACGGGTCGAGAATGGCGTGGCACTCGCGGAAAATCTGCTCGGGGACTTGCGGGTCGGCGGTCGCGATTTCGATCCGGACGGTGGTCAGGCCCGGTTCGCAGGTGATGTCTTTGACCAGGCCAAAGGAAACAATATCCCTGGAAAAACCGGGATAACGGACTTGGCGGAGGGCTTCGCGGATGAAATCAGAACTCATGGGCGCCGGATTCTCGCTCAATTTCGCCAGCGTGCAACGTCATTTTGCGCGGCGCCAGGTTGCGGCGCTGGCGGAGGATCGGCACCGCCCGGGCAACCGATGGCGACATGGCCGGTTGGCAACGGCCGGAACCACCCCACCCAACCCGCCGGGCAGGGGCCATATTTGAAATGCAATTTGAAATTGCCAAGCGGCCTTGCGCCGCTACAATCCCCGCACCGCAGCAGCGCCGAGGGGAACCTCACGGCGCCTAACGCATCCCCGCCAGCCGGCTTAGCTCAGTGGTAGAGCAGCTGATTTGTAATCAGCAGGTCGTCAGTTCAAGCCTGACAGCCGGCTCCATTGAAGACCCTTTTAGATTTTTTGACACACCTCCCGACCCCCCACCCTTCGGTTTCTGGTTCCTTGATGGGATAGACGGCAAGGTCCACGGCACGCGTCGGGCTGCGGGTGCCTGCCTGAATCCCCTTCATCACCACCACATCTTTCTTGCGCAAAGCCCGCTGGAACGCCACAAACACCGCGTAACTCAACTCTTCGCGGGCCATCGCGAACAGGTTCAAATTCGCCCTGCCGGCGGCGGGTTCGAGATAGCTGCCGGGTCTCGGCGTTCCCAAGGAGGAGGAAGCCGCCGGGATTCAGGCAATAGTGGAACAGCGGCAGCAGCTTGCGTTGCAACTCCGCCACCAGATAGATGAGCAGATAGATGAGCAGGTTGCGGGTTCTCACGAAGATAGCTAACGTACCCGTCGTACCCGGTCAGCCGATGGAGCGCCAAGCGGCGCTCCATCCGCCGTGCAATCGTACAACGCTTATACGCGGAAAAGTCATGTCACGTCTGCATGCGGAACAGAATCAGGACTTTTTCCAAGCCGGTGGCTTGACCTTTGCCACCGCTGTGATCCGCCGTACCCTACAACGATGCCTGGTGGACATAGTCGAGGATCCGCCCGGGCCAGGCGTTTTTACAACGGGTGATCAACGGCGGCGGTCAGATCGTGCGGGAATACGCGCTGGGCCGCCAGCGGCTTGACTTGCTGGTTCGCTGGCAGGGGAGCCGCTACCCGCTGGAACTCAAGATGAAGGAGCAGTACCGCCCCGACACCGCACATGCCCAGATGTTCGGCTATCTCGACCGGCTCGGCCTGACGGAAGGCTGGCTGGCGGTCTTCGACCGGGATCCGTCCGTAAGCTGGGACACCAAGTTGACCTGGCGGACCATCGGGTTTGAAGGCAAGACCCTTCATCTGGTGGGTCTGTAGGAACGCGGCGGGGTCACCTGAAGACGACAAGGATGGTGAAGAGAAGAGGGAAAACGGAGGACAGAGGACGAAGGACGGAGGCCTTTGGACTGCGGTGAAAGCCGACGGCGCGTCACCGCTTTTGGAGAAGGAATGGGCTGCTCGGACGCTTCTGGAATTGCCTCTTCAGTCTCTCAAAGCGGCGATGCTCGCCGCAGTCCAAAGCCCATCCGCCCTCCGCCGACTCCTGTTCCCTGTCTCCTGTCCCCTGCCCCCTGTCCCCTGATTCCCGGCCACGCATTCACACCTCGCCCCGTTGGGGACAAGTGGGCGCGGCGCGGCCGCCACGCCCTACCGACCTCTGACCTCTGACCTCTGTCTTGCATGTTGACATGATCCCAAAACGACAACTGGTCCTCACCGTCGACCACGAGATCTTCGGCAATGGCAGTGGGGATGTGCGTCGGCACGTGGTGGAGCCGACTGGACGGATGGCAGATATTTGCGAGAAGTTCGGGGTGTCGCTGACGGTGTTTTTCGAAGTGGAGGAATATCTGGCGTTTGAGCGGGAACGGGAAGCGATAATGGTGGCCTGGGGCTATGATCCGACGGCGGAACTACGAGCCCAGGCGGTTGACCTGGCGAAGCGCGGGCATGACCTGCAACTCCACCTCCATCCGGAGTGGGTGGGATCGAGTTTCATTGAAGGCCGTTGGCTCCTTCGGCCGGAGCGGCCAACGGTGGACAGCCTGTTTGAAACGCAGGAGGAGGTGAGCGTCTATATTGGCGAGCGCAAGGCGGTGATCGATGGATTTTATGAGGCTGCGGGGAGTGCGCGGCGGATGAGTGCCTACCGCTGCGGAGCCTTCTGCGCCCAGCCGGGACGGAAGTTGCTGAGGGCCCTGGCGGAGCATGGGATCGTGATCGACAGCTCGCTGGTGAAGGGGATGGTGCGGCAGGACGAACATGTGCATTTGGACTTTATCGGGGCTCCGGTGGACTGCCGCCACTGGCGGGTTTCCGAGGACGTGGCGGTCGAGGACACCGCAGGCCGGGTGACCGAGATTCCGATTTATTCGCGGATGGGTCGGCGGGTCCAACAACTGACGCCAAGGCGGCTGATGGCCAAATTTTCCGGCAATATCCCTAAGGAAAAGCAGCGGGAGATGGTGAAGCAGCTAGAAATCGGGCGGACGCCGGCGAGCGTGCTGCGTTTCCTGGCTCAGCGCTTTCCGATCAAGCTCGATTTCCATAACATGTCGTCCGGCCAGATGCTGCGCTGGATCCGGAACGCCCCCCCCGCGCCTGAGGGCGACCTCGACGTGATCGTACTCATCGGTCACAGCAAGGAGCATCGCGATGATGCAGACTTTGAGCGCTTCCTCGCTGCGGTTGCGGCGGACCCGGCGCTTGAGGTGGTGTCGATGAGTGAGATAGCGGAGCGATTGAGGGAGAGGATGACGGATTGTTGCGGCGGTCCGTGACTACTTTTCCCCTGCGGGAAAAGTCGATAGCGAAAGGGAGGAGAAGAGGGATGACGGAGGACGGACGATAGATGACAGAGGACAGATGACAGAGGGATGGATTGCCGATTGATGAATGTTGATTTTGGATTTTTGATGTGGGCATGGAGTGCGGTGAAAGCCTGCGGCGCATCACCGCTTAGGAGTGCGGTGAAAGCTCGCGGCGCATCACCGCTTTTGGAGAAGGAATTAGCTACTCGGTAGCTCCTTGGATTTCCGCCTCAGTTTCTGAAAGCGGCGGGATCCGCCGCAGTCCAAAGCCTGCGGCGTATCACCGCTTAGGAGTGCGGTGAAAGCCCGCGGCGCATCACCGCTTTTGGAGAAGGAATTAGCTACTCGGTAGCTCCTTGGATTTCCGCCTCAGTTTCTGAAAGCGGCGATGCTCGCCGCAGTCCAAAGCCTGCGGCGTATCACCGCTTTTTGAGTGCGGTGAAAGCTC
>JAPLUI010000344.1 GCA_026397725.1 Verrucomicrobiota bacterium
AGACCGTTGGTTCCATTGGCGCTCAACTGCCCATCCACGGTCAACACGCCCGCCACACTCAGGCGCACCGTTCCGCCCCCGGAACCCGCAGTTGCCACTGGCGAACAGCGCCCGCCGCCACTGCCCCAAGCCGTCGGCTGCGTTATTGAGCCGTAGGCGCTCCCCCCGCCGCATCCGGATCCGCTGCCGCCTTGTCCGCCATGACCGCCGCCGCCGCCGCCGGTCGTTCCGCAATTACCCCCTGCCCCCGTGCCCTGGCCCGTGCCAAAACCCCGACCATTCACGTCAATGCGGCTGGTGGCGTCCACCGTCACATCGCCCGCTATGGTTAGTTCCAGCCGGTTATTCGCCTCCCCATTCGGAGCGGCCGAGTGGGTGACCACGCCGCCATTCGTTACCGCCAAACTGGCGAAGGCGTGAGGCCCGTCCACCGTGAGCGTGCAACCGCTCACGGTGATCTGCTCGCCATCGTAGGTCGTGTTGCCGGCGCCGATGGCGGTGTTGGTGGTGAACGTGATGGCACCCGCGTCTGTCAGGGACAGCGTCAACGCGAGCGCGGTGAGCAGTGTTTTCATGTTTTTCATGGTCGTCATGAGGTTGTCTTGGTTATCTCGTTGCTAAGGAATAGTTTGT
The DNA here is from genome assembly GCA_026397725.1 of Verrucomicrobiota bacterium. Classification (GTDB taxonomy): domain Bacteria; phylum Verrucomicrobiota; class Verrucomicrobiia; order Verrucomicrobiales; family Akkermansiaceae; genus Luteolibacter. The sequence goes on from JAPLUI010000344.1 coordinate 634, forward strand.
GGGCTGATGTGCATGGAAGGGCGAAAGAGGGGTTCGTAGAGCGGGAAAAGAAGGGGGCTGGAACGGCGCAAAAACCGCAGCACCAGAGCCGGCCAAGGGGGGCCGGCGGGAGCATGCAGGAAAACGGGGGATTTCGTCAGAATCATGCCAAATCTCCTCAACCGCGAAAATAGCTTCCCGCCCCGCGTTGCCAAGGAATTTTTTTGGAAAATCTTCTTGCAGCAAATTTGGGAAAGCTGGTTGAACGAGGCCATGCAGGCGTTGATCGCATCGGCGACGACGCGGATTGCGGCGAGCCGGTGGTCGAGGTCGCGGAGGGCATTTTCGGCGCGGTGCTAGGCCTCGGATTCGTCCCAGTGGCAATGGGCGGCGAGGCCGCTGGCCAGGCAGGCTTCCACGAGCGGATCGTCCCGGTGCTCGGCCACCTGCGAGCGCAGCACCTGCAATCTCACACTTCCTGGGCTGGACCTTGAATTGACAAGGAATTGGCAAGGCATCCCGGAACATGACTTGGCTCATTCCGGGGGGGGTGCCGGGAGCGGCATCCGGCCGGAGATGTTAGGCCATGGTTTGTCACTGTTGTAGATGAGGGTGCCAGTTCCTGTTACCTGCCACCGGCCACGCGCGGCGCGGCGGTCATGACAGCGGAAAAGGCCGTGCAAGGCGCCCGGCTCCTCGATGCGGGGGGCTCGGTGGCGGCAGCGGCCCGCCAGGCGGGCGTGAATGAATCGACGTTGCGCCAGGCCTTGCGCGGCGGATGTGTCGTCAGGACGCCAGCGCCAGACGGGGCGGGGTCCCAAGACCGGGCGGAGGGGACGACCCAGTCGGAACGGAGCCGCTCGGACGCGGCGGCGGTGGCGGCGCTTCCCACCGCAGTCCATACTCTCACCCGCCCAGGCGCGAGCCAAAGTCTGGAGTGCGGTGGGAAGGGCGCAGCCCGCCACCCCGCTTTGGCTAAACCGTTAGAGCGGCGGGGTTCCCATGAGGCACGCCGAAGATTTCAACATTCAACATTCAACTTCCAACTTCCAATGATCAAGTAAGACAAAGAAATGTCACAGCCGCGTCCATTCTGATACTTGAGAAAGACCAGATGGTCGGGCTGCAGGAAGCGGGAATCGCTTCCACTTCATCCATCCAACGTCGGATAGCGTCGAGGTGTTCATTGGGCAAGTTGAGCGAGGAGACTGCGGCCTGTTGCTGAAATGCGGACGGTGGTTGGCATGGCATCACTTTGCAATCATGGATACATATTTCACGATTTTCATCATGCACTGTTCTTGTGAACTGCTATCTTGTCGTCATGTTCAAGCCAGCACCATCCCCACCCGACGGTTCCGCCGCGACTCCGGCCCGGTGGAACTTCCTCCACCGTCTTGAAGCTCTCTCCATCCGCCCCGCCGCCCACGACTACTACGTCCGCTGGGCCGAGGCCTGGATCAACCCGCCAAATGGATTGATGAGTGATGATTGTTGAATTTTGATTTCAGAAGTGACTGAAAGGCGAATTCTTCATCTTCCATTCAAACCTCAAGAATCAACACTCAGCACTCATCAATCCCCTTCCAACCGCCGATACCACCACCGCCTGGTTCGACGCCTTGGGCCGCTCCACCCACCTCGCCGACTGGCAATTCCGGCAGACCGTGGATGCGTCGGACTTGTCGGACTTGTCGGACTTGTCGGACTTGTCGGACGCGTCGGACGGGTCGGACGCGTCGGACTTGTCGGACTTGTCGGACGCGTCGGACATATCCTGGCACACGGGATTCCCGGCCTTCCCTAGGCGGCCGCCTTCGATTGGCAGAGGCTGGCCGACCAGGCCCGCTCGCCGCCGCCACGCTCTGCCCCCACCCCCTTACCGGGCGAATCGCCCGCCACCACCTCCATGAGGCGTCCATGCAGCGCCAGTTCAAGCTCGCCGTCCGCAAGGCGGACACCACCAAGCCCGCCACCAGCCATTGCATTGCCACTGCTTCGCGACCCACTTGCTCCAAAGCGGCACTGACATCCGCACCGTCCAGGACCTCATGGGGCACGCCAGCGTCGAGACCACCATGATCTACCTCCATGTCATGGAACGCCCGGGCGCCGGCGGCCCAAGTCCGCTCGACATCCCGTAGTCCCCGCAGCCCCCCAATCACCAACTTTCTTCAAATTTCCATCATTCTATTCTTGGCAAAGCCTTCGTGACGGGGTAAAAACCCGCTTGTGAACGGTCCTTCCAGGAATGTATCCATCCGGGTCGTTGATCTACCAGAACAATGACACGTTCGATTAACAATTGTTAAACCGACACGTTATTGAACAAAACCGTTCGGCAAATACCATGACGATGCAATCAACTCTAGAGAAAGCCAATCCTGCTTTCGGTTGTCGCCAACCTACCACCCGAAGATTTGCTACCACCCGAAGATTTGGGCGCGTTAGTCGCATGCTGGCGGCCGCAATTTCCATGGCAAGCTGCCTTGGTCTTGCGACTGCCACGCCGACTAAGACGCCCTTGGTGAATCCGAAAGCGTATGTTTCGCGATTTATCGTCGACATCAACACGGAAGATCGTGCCGAGCCACTCAAAACCTTGGAACGAATTGCCGGTTCACATGGGGCAACCTGCATACCGTTCAAAAAGGTTCAGAACTTGATTCGCATTGAGTGCTACGGCCCATCGAGGACGGCTGCGAAGGAAAAAGCGGATCGCGCTTGGAAGGCGATGAAGGAGGCAGAGGAGGTGAGAATGGCGGATGAAGTGGCTGCGCTTGGTCAGAAACCGGGCAAAGACGCTCCCGAAGCCGTACGCCTCGAGGATGCACAGAAACGGCTCCAGGCTACGCAGAGTCAGTACGACATTCATCAATACCCGTCGCTGAAGGATACAGAAATCAATGCCGAACAAGATGCGCCTGGACAACCCGCTACCCGCCCCTTGTTGAAATGACCCTCGTAACTAGAACCCTTAACCCCGTTGCGGCGTGGCGCTCCCGGTAGCGAGAGCATTCGATTAGGGGCTGGTTGTTCGGGACCGTGATCCGCATGTTTGACCACGGATTTCAGTAGAGTAGAGAGCAGCGGGCGGCTTGCGCCAATCCCGCTGCTCCCCCTCGTCAAACCGGACGTGCAGATTTCCC
>JAPLUI010000504.1 GCA_026397725.1 Verrucomicrobiota bacterium
CCATCCCCACGCGGGTGGGGAGAACTTTTCAATTATTTTTCACCCCCGCCTCTTGGTCGGACCATCCCCACGCGGGTGGGGAGAACTTTGTGGACGACGACGACGCGGTGGAGCCGAACGGACCATCCCCACGCGGGTGGGGAGAACCAACAAGCTCGGTATTGCAACATCTATTTTCACGGACCATCCCCACGCGGGTGGGGAGAACGATGATGGCGAGCAGGAAGAGGGTGAGGCTCACGGACCATCCCCACGCGGGTGGGGAGAACCCTGGATTTAGCAAGGTTCCAGAGCGAAATAAACATGAAAACCCGACGTTTTCCAGTCCTTAAAACGGGCAATTGTCGGGTTCGATCCAGGACTCGGCGACCAGTTGGAGGCCGCTGAGGGTGACATCGCGCCGGTCAGGATCGCCCCAGCGCAGAATCCGGAAGCCCTGGCAATTCGGCTCGCTGGTGATGATGAGCAGGCTCATGCCGGCGGCATTTCGCCGCACATAGTCCAGCACCTTGTCCCGCGTCCGCCGGTTGACGGTGCCGACAAAGACATTCGGCTTCGGCTCAATGAACCAGCGCTTCAGCATGCCCCGGATGGCAGGTGGCGTGTCTTGGGCGATGAGGACGGTCATGATCGGCAAGGCTGGGAGTTTGGCCCTTCACAGGGCCGAGGGCGGGCGGGTGGTGGCGTCGTGCGGCTCGACCACGTCGGTGCCAAAGAGATCGGCCAAATCCCCGGGCAGACGTTGCAGGATTTTTTCCTTCTCCACCAGTTCCTTGAGAAACGCGCGCACCAATTCGCCATCATCCTGTGCATCCTGGCGGATCGCCATGAAGGCCGCCGGGATGCTCGTCAGATGCTTGTAGAGGTCCGCCACGTCATAGACGAATGGCAAGGTCCCGCCGTCATGCACAAAGCCGAGACTTGGCAGATACCCGAGGCTGCAAACCACGGCGGAGCACAGGGCGTAGAGGCTGGAGTTGGCCGTCGAGAGCGCCTTGTTGATGCCGTCGGAGGTGTCCCAGTTGCTGCGGTCGTAGTTCCGGCCCTTCCAGGTCACGCCGTATTCCAGGCCCATGCGGTTGTAGAGTGCGCGGATGCGCAGCCCCTCCATGCCACGCAGTTCCGTGATTGTTTTGTCCGCCACGTTCTCGCCGGGGAAGCGCATCAGAAACATGCGCTGGGCGATGAGCTTGCGCCGCTTTTTGTCAGCCCAGGCGGCGGCGTGCAGACGTGGCATGTCGTTGTTGTGGTTGGGTGCGAGGCCAAAGGCGTAGAACCGCAGGCACTCCTCCCCGGTCCAGCACACCGGCGTATTGCTCTCCGCGCAGGCCTTCATCGCCGCGCTGGTGATCGTCACCCCCGGCCCGATTAGCAGTGCGGAAACGGTGGCCACCGGGATGCGGCAGAGCGTGCCCGAGGCGCTGATCCATTTGACCGAGGAGTCATCCACCTCCAGCCGGCCGTGCTCCAGATACAGCGGCGTCCACCGGTCCTTGACCGGGGCGAGCGTTTCGATGGGCGGGCGTTCAAAGAGGGCCATGTCATTTTCTCCTCACTTGCCGGATGCGCCGCGGTGCATGGCGTTCGCCCAGGGGAGCGCCAAAAGCCACCGGCGTGTCGTTGAGCCACTCGGCATCGAGTCCCTCCGCCGCCTCGCCCTCGATCACATGATCAAACTCGGTCAGCAAGCGCCCCTCCTCCAGCCCGGCAGCCCTGAGCAGTTGGTTCCATGCCGCAGTCCGGTCGCTGCCGACGCCCACGAGCACGGGTGTGGCGGGGATGCAACACTTGCGGCCGAGCCAAAGGCCCCAGGTGGGATTCCGCAGATGATCGGCGATATCCTCGAGCCATTCCGGCTCGCCTTCCAACAGCACGCCGAAGCGTGCATCGAGGAGGTAGTGCCGTTCACTGAGCACCGTGTCCAACTTGGCCCCGCTGGCGGCACGCGGCTTCTTCATCCACTCGGCATCATCGTAACCGCCGCCGATGGTGTGGTAATCACTCAGGCGCAGCATGGGCATCTCACGCTCGCCGCGTTGTTTTGGCAGCATGATGGTCGTGCATTCCAGCGCCGCAAGACGCCCGATCCGGGAAGCCTCGTCCGCGCCATGCTTGTCGATACCCAAGGCCGCTGCGAGCAATCCCACCACCCCGCTCTTGGTGGGATGCAAAGCGGTCGTACGGCGGGTGAAGCGGGAGGTGAAGCCCCAGCTTTGCATGGGTCCATCCAGCAGGATGGCGAGGCAGGCATTATTGGACATGGCTGGTGAGTTTCTCAATGAGGATGGCGAGCGGAGCGTCCGGTACGATCACTTCCTCGGCGGTTGTGATGCCCCAAGTGGTTTTCAGGGAAACGTGGTGCTCTTCCAACGCCTTGCGTGAGGCATCCACCAACCCGGTGCCGCGAACCGGAGTCTCAAACGCATTGATGAGTTGCACGGGTTGTCCCGCTGCCTTGTAGATGCCTAACACATAGGACGGCGGGACGCTGGCGTTCATGGAGTTCTTCCGTGCTCCGGGAACAGCCAGGGTGGTGGCCTCGATAAAGGCCCCAACCACCTGCTTGCGTTCGTCGGTGGTGAGTTTGGCGAGGTGATCCGCGTCAAACAGCAGGTCCAGGTTCACCGCCGCATAACGGTAATAGACAGCGGAGTTGAACTCCAGCGTGCCGATCATCCCAGCGCCCGCGTCGTCGCCTTTGGGCTTGCGCTCGTCCACGGCGGAGAAAAAGTCGAGATCGTTCTCGGTCTTGTGGGTGGACAGTGCATGACTGAACATTGCGGCACCTTCGAGGGTGAGCGATGGCATGGAAGCCGCCATCCGCCCAAACAACGCGATGTCCGCGCCGTCCATCAGCCCGGCGGCCTTGGCAAACTTGTCGAGTTTGCGCTCATATTCAGCCTTGGCGGTGCCACCTTTCACCAGTTCGGCCACCGTCGCCGCGATGCCTTCGATTTCAGCCGGGCCGAGAAAGATCAAGGTGCCAACCTGGGGCACTTCACCGTCCTTCACGGATTTGGCATCCAGTTTGGCAAGCTTGTCCGCGATATTCGAGGCATGCACCATCGCCGCCTGGGCATCGAGGCCGTGCCGTCCCAGGGCGGCAGCCAACGGCTGCACGATGAGCTTCGTGCGCTCGCCGCCGAAGCGTGCCTCGGGAAGATTGTCCTGGCCATACACGCGGATGGCCCGTTTGAGGCATTGGCTGGAGAGGCGGGCACGCGGCACGCCGCCGAAGGTGGCGGATTTCGGGGCACCCACGTCATCGCGGTTGAGGCAGGAGACGGGGAAGGATTGCAGGATGTGGAGTTCGATCAGTTTCATGATGGTGGATGGTAGATAGCGGATTGTAGATAGAGGATTGCAGATAGAGGATTGCAGATGGCGGATCGTGGATCGTGGATTTTAGAAGCGGTTGGCGTGGGAGAGGCGGGATTGGATGTCGGTGAGGACTTCGCGGAGGGCGTTGATGTCGGATGGGGGCAGGTGGGGCTTGAGGGTGTGGAGCAGGGTCATGGCGTCGGCGGGGTGATGATGAAGGAGTTGCAGGATGTCGGTTTCATAGAGGGCGGCGCGGTCGATGTTGCCCTGGCGATAGAGGGCAGGCAGGGCGAAGAGTTTGAGCAGGATGATGCCGGGCGGAGTGGCGCAGTTCAGGCGGGTTCCGAGGAAGTCACGCGCTTCGCTGTGGTGGGCCAGAACATCGGCGAACAAGGGATTTGCCGTGAACAACAGGTCCACGCGCAACGGCCCGCTCATGCCGGTGGCAAACCATTCGTTCTGCTCCTCCAGGAGGAAATCGGGCAGTCGAGACAGGTCCTCGATGGCAATGATCAGATCAATGTCACGCGTGTTGCGGCCATCAACGTATTGCAGCACGGCCAGGCCGCCGACCAGGGCGTGGGGGATGTGTTCGTGTTCGAGCGCCTTGATGAACTGGCGGGTGGCTTCGAGCAGGCTGTCGTCGTTCATGTCGGAGGCGGGATAGGAAAGGGTGGCATCACGAACCACAGCGGCGAGATCATCGCGGCGGGTCGGGGACGGGGCTGTGGGTGGTTGTGGGTTCATGGCAGAGGGGCGAGGCAGAGCATGCCAAAGCCGAAGGCCTTGGCACTGCCGATGCCGGTGGTGAAGGTGGCGCGGAGCCGGGCGGGATCCGTGACGGTGAGCGTGCCTTGGAACTCGACCGCGAAATGCACGCCCTGCATGCCTGCTTTTTGGAAGTAGCTGCGGGGCTTGGGAATGGTGCGCAGGTTCTCGGGATCACCGATATCGAAGCCTCCAGCCTCGGCCTTCCGCTGCATCCATGCAAGGAGATCCTCACGCTTGGTCAGCGCGATTCTTCTGCCGTTCTTCTTGCGCTCGCCCGCCTCATTGCGCACCACCAGCTTCTTGGTGGGATTCACCAGCAGGCTGAAACGGAAGGTGCCGGCGGCGAAGAAGTCCTCCGGGATCGCCTTGGTCTTGAAGCAATCAGTGGGGCACCAGTCCGGCTTGGTCGGCTCCACGGGGGAGATTATGAGCAACCGATATGCCTCATCAATCTCATCTACGCGGCTGAGAAATTCACGCTTTGCGTCATCCTGCCCCTTGAAGGCCTGCCACACGCGCTGGTGCCAGTCGTAGCTGTCGCGGATTTTCAACTGGCGAACGGCCAGTTCATACGGCACGAGGATTTGAGTGAGATAACTCATGGTGTGGCCTCCCCGGTCAGGGGTTCCTCACTTGCCTCTCTGCGCACTGGCCAGAAGCCGCGTGCCCAGTCGAGCTTGATGCGGTCCGCATGGTTGTGCCACGCCAGGATGTCCCAAAACAGCTTCTCGTAGTTCACTCCGACGCCTTTGGCAGAGGCGAAGCGAATCCATGCCTTCAACTGCCCAGCCACATCGTCCGCCGAATCGCAGGCAAGCAACCGTCGGAAGCGCCGGTCGAAGCTATCGGGGATTTCGAAGTCCTTGCCATTGTCAGTGGCGATGCGGCGACAAGTCGTGCCGAAGCTGAAGGCCTTGCCATCTTCTTCCGGATGCTGGGCATAAAGACCGCCGATGGTGCAGGCAGCGAGGCAACTGATGTCCTCGCCCAGACTGTAAATGACAGGCCAGGCCTGACGCTCCGTGCTCGGGCTGGCCGCACGGCGTAGCGCCGCCATCTTGCCTCGGTCGTTGGTGATCTTGCGCAGCCTTTCGATAAAGCGTGCGGCGCGGTTGGGGGTGTCGGTGGTCGTGCTCATGATTTTTTCCTGGCTGGGGCTTTCTTCTTGGCGGGTGCGTTCGGGTCTTTGGGCTTGGGCAGGAACAACTGCTGGAGCCCGATGGCATAGGCCTGGATCTGGCGCGGGGTCTGGTGTGGGCAGGCAAACTTAAAGGCCTCATGGGCCGCCTCCTTCACCCGCTTGCCCCACTCGGAAACTTTGAGATCGCCGGCTTCCTCCGGTTTGCTGGCCAGGTTGAGTAATGTTGGGACGTGTTGCTCGATGGCGGTCCAGAAGTGCTGCCGTGCCCGGTCATAGGGCACCGGTTCCAGCTTCATCGTTCCAGCGTATGCCTTCACACTCTTTGAAACACCTTCCTGCCAAAGTGCGGCAAGTGCCACGCCTTCCTCATAGAGCTTGCGGCCTGCATCACGGAACATGCCCGCAGGCACATCATAAGCCGCTTCCACCACGTCTTCGATCTTGGCCTTGTCGGTGGCCAGCGCACCGATCCAGAGGGTACAACTTTGAGTGCCATCAATGTTTCGCAGCGCTAGCGGCCCCGAAATCGAGTCCGCATGGGACCGGCGTTTCACCGTGATGGCAGGGAGTTGCCGCCAGATGCTGCGACCAAGAGCCACACCCAGCACCGCCGGCCCGTCTTCGCGTTGTACCATAGTTGCCGCTGGCTCACGAAAAATCGGGGCCAGCGGGTAATCGAGACCGTTCGCGAGAATCATCTGCCGCCCTTCCGCATCCAAGCGGATCGATCGACTCAGCGGCACCAGTCGCCCAAGGTAACTCCCCGTGGCATTCGCAATCGCTGCCTTGTCGCCAGCCGTTGAGACAGGCAATTCCCACCCCGGACGCCCCCATTTGCCCGGTCCAAGATCACTCCCCTCATCCTTGTTCAGGAGATTGAGGTGAATCGTCTCCAGCAGCACGCGGCCTTGCAGGAACGTGTGCAACATACTCGATGGCGTGCATGGCGCGTGGTTGGAAGCGCCCTTGCTCGGGGTGTCGAAGCCATGCCATTTGGCCACGCCAATTCGACCACCAGGCGCAAAGCATTGAAACGCCAAAAGCGTCAAAGCCAGCCGCCCCGGCTCCACCGTGCGCGGATCGCCTGCCGAGTTGTCGAACAACGAGGCATTGTTCCCTGAGGCTAGCGTAAGGTCGAGCTTCGTTGCCGGATTCCCCTCTCCCACTTCCTGCGCCGCCTTCAAGCCCGGCACCTGCAGGAAGCGTGGGCCATCCCCAAACAGCTCGAATGACGCCTGCCACTGCTCCAGATAACTTTTCACGGCGGGTTGGATGGCGTCACGACAGGTTTCCCAGGCATCAAAGTCCTCGGGACCGTCCAGCGCGGCTTGGGTGATGCAGATGAGCAGACGCAGCAGCGCGATCTTCTCGTGCGGTTTTACCGAGAGATCGCGAAGCTCGTGCGCGGCGGCAAAGAGGTCGTGGAGGGAGACCATGCGCTGCTGGCCATCGGCCCCGATGACGGGGATCCAGGGGTCAATAGTCAAATTCATCGTCATCTTCGGTGTAGCGGGGTTGGGGTTGGCCGGGCCGCGTGTGCAGGCCCAGCATGGAGTCGTAGGCGAGTGCCGAGGGTCCTTCGGCCCCGGGAAAATCCAGAGTGCCGTCATCGCGCACCAGTGCCCAGAAGGTGGGGCCATGCGTGTGCAGTTTCAACCAGGACGGCATGATCTGACCAGGAACGGTGTGCAACGGCGCGCGCACCAGATTGCGATGGATGGCCTGCGCGGCGGTCATGCTCCACTCGTAACCGGAAACCATGAGGGATTCGCCACTCAGCATGGCAAGCTGCCATTGGTCCCGGGCGATCATCTCACAAGCGCGGACGAGCACGACATCCCGGGTCGGTGCGCCTTTCCGGCGAGTAAGATGTTCCCTTTGGTCGTCTTCGGACTGCCTGCCGAGCACTCGCGTGGCGGCATCGGCTTCCTGCGCGAGCTTTTCCCGCTCGGCTTCCACCTCGGCCCGCAGCTCGCACCAGGCTTCGGGCTCATCACCCTCCTCGCGTTCGGCATACGTGGCTTCCAAGACCTCGCGGATCTGAGTCGGCAGCACCAGTGACTCGCGGCCGGCGAAGACCTCCGCCGTACGCAGCAGGACATAAGGCGCATAGACCAGGCCGGATTTTCCAAAAGCTTTGCTCAAGATCTTCGCCGTGGCATCACGATCCACCACTGGCGCATTGATCCAGAACTCTGGTTCACTCGCAATCCGGTCCGTCCGCTCATGCCGCCAGAGCCGTCCCATGCGCTGAAGGAGCATGTCCGTGGGCGCGAGGTCGGACACGATGAAATCCAGATCAATGTCAACACTCTGCTCCACCACCTGGGTGGCGATGAGGAGCGAGCCTTTGCCATCATTGGCACGCTGCTTGCCCAGACGCTCCAGCCACTGGTCCTCGAGTTCCTGTCGTCGGAAGAACGGAAAGCGGCTGTGCAGGGTGGCGACCTCCCCGTGAGTGTCACGCACGCTGCCCTTGGCCTTGCGGCAGGTCTCCTGTGCCTCCACCACGGTGTTGCGCAGATAGAGCACATGCTGGCCGGCCTCCGCGCGTTCAATGCATTCCAACAGGATTTCCTCCTCCGACAAGGCGGCGGTGTTCAGCTTGCACCCGCGCGGAGCCGGCGACTCGACAGGAATTTCGATAAGCGGCGTGCCTGACTTTACCGCCGTGACGAGCGGATACGCCAGCGCCGCCGCCGAAGCCGCCTCGCCGTCCGCTGCGGCGATGAGTTCCTGTCGCCGTGCTTGCGTCAAGGTGGCAGAGAGCACGATCACCGAGCAGCGCAGAGCCAGCAGTTCCCTGATGAGTTGGGAGATAAGCGTGCCGGTATAGACATCGTAGCTGTGGACTTCATCCAGGATGACCACCTTCCCGGCCAGCCCGAAGCGCCGCACGAAGAAATGCTTCACCGCCACCACGCCCTGTAGGGCCTGATCCACCGTGCCCACGCCAAAGCGTGCCAGCATGGCGTGCTTCGACGATGCGAACCAGGAGCGTCCCTCCCGCACCTGCGCGGTATCGTCGGCATCTGCCGGATGCAGCCGCCAAGTCTGATGATCCTCCAGCCACGACGCCGCATGAGCCAGCCGAAGATTGGCCGCATCTGCCAACGCGGATTGCAGAAACGGCGCGACCCGCTGGTGAATGCGGTTGCTGGTGACCTGCGTCGGCAATGCGAAATACATCCCGTCATTGGCGCCGGATTCGATGAGCCGATGGGCCGCCCACAGCGCGGCCTCCGTCTTGCCGCAGCCCATCGGGCCTTCGACAATAAACAAGCCCGGAGTCTCGCATTGTTCGTGCAATGCACATTGCAGGGGCATCGGTGCATAGCCGCCGAACAACTCGCCAAAGGTGCGTGAGCGGACCGCGCCGCCCTGCCAATGGATCTGATCGAGCGCCCGTGCCGCAGCTTCCCGGCTCTCACCCAGCGGCAACCCTTGAGCACAAGGAAAAAAGCTTTCGTTCGAGCCAATCCAATCAGCGACCGAGATCAGTCCGGCCACACACCAAAGGTCGGAGAGGTTCTCGTGTGGTGGTTGGTGTGGCAAGGGACCAAAGATGCTGACGAGTTCGGCGAGAAGCTCTGCACGTGCCGCGATCTCCCATGCCTCACGCTCGGCAACGACGTCGATGCAAGCGATGCGTCTGCCGAAGATTCGTCCGTGATGCACACCCGCCGCAACGGCCCAGAGGTGCGTGCCGGATGGCTTCATGGCGCGTTCGAGGTAATACTGACTGACCTTGGCATGATCCGACTCGGAGGCGTCTCTCCAGCGCTCACGCAACGCCGCTTCCGCCAAACCAGCCTGCACCAACCACACCGGACACTTCGCTTGAAACCCCGTGCTGATCTTGCCCACATCGTGGAGAGCCGCCAGGGTAACCGATCCTGCGGGCAGCAGGGCCCGCAGCGTCACACCAACCCGCTCCAACAACGCTTCAGCCACACAGCCGACATTGACGCAGTGATCATGCACCGAGATTCCCGGTTGATCTCCATCGCAGGTCTTGGCCCAAAAATTGTGCATGGTTGCTTCAAACGCCAGAGAATGGGTTGCGGGCTTCTCCCGATGCATCCGGTTCCCAGTACCGCAGCGGACACTCATAGGATGAGTTCAGGACCGGGTGGTCGAAACAGGAATTGCTCATGTGAAGGGCAGGTTCATGCGACAGAAGGAAGGGCTGGTTAGCAACCGGCTGCGACAGGAGGCCACAAGATGGGGCGGAGCGGAAGCAAATTCGCCGGAAAGCGGCAGAATCAGATATTTTCCCGCATGGTTCGTCTCGCGGACGGGGGGACGAGGACACGGGCCGTGAGCCCCCTGAGTTCCCTGGCGGCCGACTGATGGTGTAACGGATCGGAGGAGCCGGGGGACGGCCAAGGGGCACCAGGAGGCTTCCAACTTCCAATGATCAAGTAAGACCAAGAATTGTCACCGCCGCGTCCGTTCATATACTTGATGACGGACCGGACGATGGTCCGGCCGCAGCGAGCGCCGGGACTTAGCCACAGCGCTGTGGCTCAACCGTTAGAGCTGCTGCTACACCATGCTTCACACCGAAGATTCCAACATTCAACATTCAACTTCCAACATTCAATGATCAATAGAATGGATGATTCCAACAGGGAGTGCGCCGAAAAAAGATCCCGCTCACTCGGTGGCAGCGCCGACGTCATCGGGCACCTCGAGGTCGATATCGTAATAAACCGCAGACATCGGCTGGCCGGAAATTGGCTCCGTGTTATCGAGGCGCACCACGGCATGATAGAGACCCTTGCGCAGGCCGGCCGTGGCAACCGCATTCCTGACCGTTTGGGTCTTGCCGGTTTTCACCACGGTCACGGCGAGCCATGCCGGGAGATCCTGGCGGACCTTCCACAGCGGCAGTTCCGCGCTCCCATGGTTGGTTAGAACCAGCGATCCGGTTAGGTCTTGCGGGGCCGGGCCGCCCGCCCGCAGCGAGACGAGATAGGTGTCAGCGACGATGACCGGCGGCAGTGGGAAGTCCGGCTGGTTGGCGATCCTGAACCAGCCAACGTCGTTGGGCTCGACTTGGAAGGCGATGACGCCGTCCGGGCTGATGGCCGGCTGGCTGGTCGTATGTCGCCACAGGTCCCGCACCCAGAGACCCGGCTCCGGCTTGAGGTCGATTTCCGCCAGTTTGACCTCCACGCTTGCCGCAGACGCGCCACGGTTGAACAGGAGCAGGGCCCGGCTGCCGTCAAACAAGGGTTTGCCGGCCCAGACCTCGACCTTCCCCGCAGTGCGGATGATGTGCCCCTGGATGCCCAGCGGATCCTGGTTGACGGCAATGGCCTCCGGATTGGTTAGAACACGGATCGTCGATGGCGACATGCTCCGCAGGTCGTTGCCGGCGATGAGGGGTGCGGCCATCATGCACCAGAGGCTGAAGAAGCTGCGATTCTGCACCTCGCTCAGCCCGGGCATCCCGACGATGAGCATGTCAGGGTCGTTCCAGAAGCCGGGTCCGGCCCACGGATACAACTTCTCGTTGATCGCGGTGAGCTTCATGGCGTGATCCCAGTCCGCCTGGCCGGGGCCGCAGATATCCGCCGTGGTCCGCCAGAGATGGCCGAGCGCAGCGGCCCATTTCCATGGTTCGCCATCACCCCAGGAACAAAGACTGTGGACGATGGGACGACCGGCCGCGTGCTGGGCGTCGTGGAGATCGGTGTAGGTTTTGACAATGTCCTGGCCCTGGGTGTTGCACCAATCGATCTTGACGTAATCCGCCCGCCATTCCGCGAATGCCTGCATGTCCACCCGCTCGTGGTCCTTGGTGCCCGGCATGGCCCCGCTGCAGGTGCGGGCTCCGGCGTCGGTGTAGAGCGCGTATTTGAGGCCCTTGCGGTGGATGGTGTCGCCAAGGCCGCGGAGGCCGCTGGGGTAACGCTGGAGGTTGCTGGTGAGCTTGCCGTCGTCCCCGCGCGAGAAGCAGATCCCTTCGTCGGGTCCCACGTAAGAGTAACCGGCATCCCTCATCCCGCTCGCGACCAGGGCCTCCACGGTCTCGCGGATGAGCTTTTCGTTCTGCGGCTCCTGGCCGAAGATGTTCCATGGATACCACCCCATCGGAGGCGTGAGTGCCAGGCCGTCGTCCGTGGCGTGGGGTTTGGGTGGCGGCGCCTGGGCACAACACAGGGGTAACGTTAGAGCGATGGTGAGCGGAATCAGGGAGTTGGCGGTCATGGTGAAATTTGTGATTGCGGATTCAGGAAACAGGATTGCGGATTCAGGATTTTTTTCATCCAACGGCGTGGTCGGCGCGACTTTGGCGTGCCGGAAGCCATTGTCGGCGAGACCGTCGGAGTTGTCGAGCCTGAAGCCACGGCATGCGCAAGCAGACTCGAACTACGCGGCGGACTTGGGCGTGGCCTTCGAGAAAATCGCGTACACTGCGGGCACCACGAAGAGTGTTAGCAGGCCCGCGAAGACCAAGCCGCCGACCACGGCGATGCCTAACGATTGGCGCGAGCCTCCCGCCGAGCCGAGCGACAACGCGATGGGCAGAATCCCGAAAATGGTGGCGAGGCTGGTCATCAGGATGGGCCGGAACCGCGCGATCGAGGCCTCCAGCACCGCAGCGGTTTTCGCGAGACCGGCCGCTTTGCGCTGGTTGGCGAACTCGACGATGAGAATCCCGTTCTTGGTCACGATGCCGATAAGCATGATGATCCCGATCTGGCTGAAGACATTCAGCGTTTGATGGGTGAGGTGCAATGACAGCAGCGCCCCGGCGACAGACAGCGGAACGGTTAGGATGATGATGAACGGGTCGCGGAAGCTCTCGAACTGCGCCGCAAGAACCAGATAGATAATCACCAGCGCCAGCAGGAAGGCGAACAACAACGCCGACGAGCTTTCCGCAAAATCACGGGATTGGCCGGCCAGCGAGGTGCGGAAATTCTCCGGCAGCACTTGCTTCGCGATGCGGTCGAGTTCCGTGATGCCATCCCCGAGCGTGTAGCCCGGTGCGGGCGTCCCCTGGATCGTCGCGGAAACGGCGCGGTTGAAACGGAAGATCGCCGCCGGGCTGGCGGACTCCGCAAAGCTCACCAGATTGTCCAATGACACCATCGCCCCCGCCGCGGTTTTCACGAACAGCTTCTTCAAATCCTCCGGGTCGTTGCGGTCCTGCCGCCGCATCTGTGCGATGATTTGGTATTGTTTGCCGTTCTTCAGGAAATAGCCGAAACGCCGACCCGAGTAGGCGAATTCCACGGTCCTGCCGATTTCCGCCACCGAGATGCCCAGCTCGGCGGCCTTCTTGCGATTGATCGAAATGACGCCTTCCGGGCGGTTCACCTTCAGGTCAACATCAAGCTGGCGGAGTCGCGGACTCTTGTTAGCCTCCGCGAGAAACTCCGGCAGCACCTTGACCAGCGCGTCGAAATTCGGCGCCTGGAGCACATAGGACAAGGGCTGTCCGCTGCGGCGGTCACCGATGGTCGGCGGCTGCGTGGCAATCGCCCGCACGCCGGTGAAGTCCTGCATTTCCTTGGCAAGTTGCGCGGCGATCTGCGCCTGCGTGCGGGTCCGCTCGGCCGGGGCTTTCAGATAGATGTTCTGAATCGCGGCGTTGGCATCCGAGCGACCGCCGCCGCCGCCAAGAATGCTGAACGAGCGGAAACGTTCCGGCACTTGCTCGTCCACGTATATCGAGATTTTGTCCATCCAGCTCTCGGTGTACTCGAAGCTGGATCCTTCGGGCGCGGTGATGTTGACCCGGACGTTTTCGCGGTCTTCGAGCGGGGCGAGTTCGCGCGGGAGTTTGGCGCCGAGGTATGCGATGAGAGCACCGCTGATGATGACGAGCGGAAGTGCCAGCCAGCGCCAGCGCAGGAACGGCGCCAGGCTCGCCCGGTAACCTGCGGTAATCATCCGGAAAAACGGCTCGGTGGACCGGTAGAAGAAGTTTGGCCGGGCGCCGTGTTTCTTCAGGAGGAAGCGGCACATCATCGGCGACAGCGTGAGCGCGACAAACGCGGAAACGAGCACGCAGCCCGCCAGGGTGATGCCGAATTCCCGGAACAAGCGCCCGGTTAGGCCGGACAGGAAAATGAGCGGCAAAAACACCGCCGCCAGCACGAACGTCGTGGAAATCACCGCGAAGTAAATTTCATGCGAACCTTTCAACGCCGCTTCCAACGGCGCCATCCCGTCCTCAATCTTGGAGTAAATATTCTCTAACACGACAATCGCGTCATCACAGACCAGGCCGATGGATAGCACGATGGCCACCAGCGTCAGCACGTTGATCGAGTACCCCGCCAGATACATGATGAAGAAGCCGGAGATGATGCTCACCGGAATCGCGAGCACCGGAATGATGGTCGAGCGCCAGTCACGCAGGAACAGGAAAATAATCAGCGCCACCAGCCCGAAGGCGATCGCCAGCGTGTCCTCGACTTCGGCCACCGAGCGCCTGACAAAGCGCGTGAAATCATATCCCAGCTCGACGCGGACATCGGGCGGCACTTCCTTTTTCACCTGCTCGAGGCGCCGGTGGAACTCATCCGCGATGGCAATGGCATTTGTGTTAGGCTGGGGGATGATCGCCACCCCGATGCGGTAGAGCCGGTCGCTCTTGAAGCCGGTCCGCAGGTTCTCCGGCCCGAGTTCGGCGTTGCCGATGTCGCCGAACAGAATCTGGCGTCCGTGTTCCTGTTTGAGGATCAGGTTCTCGAAGTCCGCCGGCGTGGTCAGCCGGCCCAACGTGCGCAGTGACAACTCGCTGGTGGCCCCTTCGAGCCGGCCGCTGGGCAGATCGATGTTCTGTTTGTCCAGCGCGGTTTGCACGTCGGCCGGGGTCAGGCCGTGGACCGCGAGTTTCACCGGGTCCATCCACAGTCGCATGGCGTAGCGTTTCTCGCCGAAGATTCGAACCGATGAGACGCCGGGAATCGTTTCCATCCGCTCGCGCACCACGCGGTCGGCGATGTCGCTGACATCCAGGATGCTGCGCTGGTCGCTTTCCAGCGAGAGAAACAGGATCGGCGAGGAATCCGCATCCGCCTTTTCCACCACCGGCGGATTGGAATCCACCGGCAAGCTCCGCGCCGCCCGCGCGACGCGGTCCCGCACATCGTTCGCCGCAGTGTCCAGATCCGACCCCAGCGTGAACTCGACCGTGATCGTGCTGCGTTCCTCGCGCGACTCGGAGGCGAGGGTGCGGATGCCCGCGATGCCGTTGATGACCTGCTCCAGCGGCTCGGTGATTTGCGCGGCAACCACGCCCGGATTCGCGCCGGGATAGGTCGTCTGCACCGTCACGATCGGCGGGTCCACCGCCGGATACTCGCGCACTCCGAGGAAATAAAACCCGGTGACGCCAAACAGCACGATGATGAGCGACATCACGATCGCGAGCACCGGGCGCCGGATGCTGGTTTCGGATAGACTCATGGCAAGGACGCTGGCAGGGCCGGGAGAGTCTTACCGCAAAAGCGCAGCGACCGCCAAGAACCACTGAGGATGAGTTTGCGTTTGGAATTTATGATCGGGGATTCGTGATTTGTGATTGGGGAGTTCATTTTCCTGCGGCGGTGACTTCCAGACCGGGCCGGAGGCGCAGCAGATTGGTGGTCACCACCACGTCGCCCTCGGTCACGCCGCGCAGAATCTGCACCTGGTCCGCAGTGCGGATGCCGATTTCCACCGGCTGCAATTTGGCCTTGCCCGCCACGATCACATACAGTCCCTGGCCGCGCGGTGAGGGCACGATCGCCTGGCTTGGCACCATGAAACCATGCGCCAGCTCGTCGAGGGTCAGCGCGACTTCGGCGAATCCTCCCGGCAGCAAGCCCTGCGGCGCGGCGCACAAACCGCGGACTAACAGGCTGCGGGTGGTGGCATCGATCGCCGGCTCCAGCACCGTCACCAAGCCATCGAACACCTGCCCGTTCCCCGCCACCGTGAAGGTGAATTTCTGCCCGCTTTGCACCTCGCCCGAGTAGCGCTCCGGCAGCGGGAAATCCACCTTGATCCGCGACACATCCTGCAGCGTGATGAGTGGCGTGGCCGGCGTGACAAACGCCCCCTCGCTGACCTGTCTCACCCCCACCCTGCCGCCGAACGGCGCCCGGATTTCGGTTTTGGAAATCTGCACCGTCTTGGTGTGGCGCTGCGCCTCTAGCAGATTCAGGTCCGCCGTGGAAATGTCGATCTCCTGCTGGCTGATCGCACTGCGTGTCAGCACGTTGTCCACCCGTTTCTTATTGGCGCCGGCCAGTTTCAGGCGCACTTCGATTTCCCTGAGTTCCGCCACCAGGTCGCTGTCATCGAGTTTGAACAACAACTCGCCCGCCGCGACGTCCGAGCCTTCCCGGACGTGGATTTTCACCAGGCGCCGTGAGAGTTCCGAAACGAGCGTCACCGCTTCATTGGCCCGCAAGGTGCCGACCGTCGCCAGCGTTTGCGCGAAGGGCGTGCTCTTCACGAGGTGTACTTCCGCGCTCAGCGGTGCCGCCGCCGCCGCGCCGCTTTGGGCCACGGCCCCCGCCACCAGCAATGGCAGGGCGAGCACGCGGCGGATGGCGATGGCGGTTGGAGCAAGCATGGACGGTGGTAACCAAGGACCAGCCCTTCTACGCATGGCCAAGGTCTGATCTCTCAGCAATCCTCCAGGGCGGTAGCCACGCCCCGGCGCAGGGCTGCGCCCGGGGCGGGTGCGGCGTCGAAGTCATCTGCGGGCTGCGGCTAACAGTTTCCAGGACGCGGCGCCGTAAACCCCGGCTTGCGTGAAATCAAAGGGCGTGAATCCAATGTCCGCCAGCGCCGCATTGCCGCGCTGCAGGCGGAAGTCCCGCTTGTTGGCATCGACGAATTCCGGGTCGGCAATCACCGAGCCCTCATCCTGGCCGGATTGCCGCCACCCGTCAAAGGTTTGGCCGGCGAAATCGACGGGCTGGCCATCGGTGCGCCAATAGAGGTTGTGCGACATGACCACATTCCGGTCTTGCCAGCGGCCCTCCAGCAATTTGCCCGCATCCCATATCACGATGTTGTGCGAGAAGGTGAACGAGAGGTGCTCTTCCATGCGGGTCCGCTGGAGTTGGTGCTCCGTGGCGAAGGCGAAGATGTTGTTACGGATGAGGTTCTCTTTGCCGTAGTGCTGATGAAAGCCGCCGGTTTTGGTGTTGTAAACGAGGTTGTTTTCCATGGTGATGCCGGTGCTGCCCTCGTCGGTGTAGAGGCCCCAGCCGCCGTATCCGTATGATTGGATGTCGTGGCAATGGTTGTTGCTCACGATGGTGCCTTCGGACGGACCGAGCGTGTAAACCGCACCCATGTCGCTGAGCACCCCACCCCCGAGATGATGGATGTGGTTGAACTCGATCCGGTTGCGCTTGGCTTGGCTGGCGGCATAGCCCCAGCGCCACCCGACGGAGACCCCGGTGTAGCGGAAATCGCCGATGTCGTTGTGGGTCACCCGGTTGTCCGCGCTATGGCCGATCCAGACGCCGATGGCACCGCCAAATAGCTGGCCGCCGGACTGGATGATGTTGTTATCAACGCTGCAGTAGCCGGTGCGATCAACTGCTGACGGGTTGTCGTTGTCCCACCCTTGGCCGATGCGCACGCCACCGGCCCCCAGGTCGTGGAGGTGCGAGTGGAGCACACGGCACTCGAGGCACGCCCGCCGGAACCACACCCCGTACAGGCCGGTGTGGGCGATCTCGCAATCCTCGATGGTTAGGTTGCGTGCCGCGTCGGCCATGATGACCGCGGCGATGCTCTGCGCGGCCTGGGGATCGCCCTGGCCGGTTGGCGGCAGGAGGTAGCCGGCATATTCAAAGACGAGCCCCTTGAGGGTGAGGTGTTCGACGCACCCGTCGGGGCCGCCGTCGAAGCGCACGAACTGACCGGCCACCGGCGCGACCACCTGGGCCTGGGTCAGGTCTTCGCCGGGCAGCGGGAGGTAGGACAGCGTGCCATCGCGAGCCAGGAACCACTCGCCCGGTGCATCCAGGGCGGCGCGGAAGTTCTCGAGATGATAGCGCTGCTCCGCATCCCATTTGAAGAACGGCCACGGCGCGCCAGCAGTGGTGACCAGCAGTTTTTTCACTTCGTCTGCGGCCGCGATGCGGTGGCGCGACATTTCCCACGAGTGATAGACCACCGCTGTCACGTCGGCCAGTTGCTCCTTGGGCAGCCGGAAGATGGCTGCCAGATCCTCGCCACGACCGGTGATGGCACGGCTGGAAAGATCGGCCTCCTGGCCGCTGAGCGGATCGATGCCGCGTGCGAGCGGTTCCCGCATGAAATGATAGAGCGTGTTAGGCGTGCGGGCGCGGGTGGCCCGGCGACCGTTAACCCATAACTGCTCGAAGCGCCACTCCGGCGGCACGACGGCACTCCAAACGCCATCCGCACCGGGCCGCCATTCGCGGATGGTCCGCCCGCATGTTAGAACCGGCCTGGCCCCCGCCGCAGCCTCATAGATGACCGGCGCCGTGGCGGTGCCGCTATCGGCGGGGCCGAAATCAACCGGGCCGCTCAGCGGATAGATTCCGTCGGCGAACCGAACGTGCAGTGCTTGGGCGAGGGGCGCTTGGGCCTTGAGTTTGCGGACCCTGTCGCGGGCCCCGGCCAGCGTGGCCAGCGGGCCATCGCTGCGGTCGGCGGTGGGTCGGGCGGCGCGGCCTGACCACCCGTCGTTGCCATCCGGGGCGACGTGAATGACGGCATCCTCTGCGGCCTGCAAAGCGGCGGGTGAAATGGCGAATAAGGCAAGGCAGGCTGCGGAAATCTTCAGACCGGGGAATGGTTTCATGGGCGGTGGGGGTACAGGATTGGGCACTCAGTGTCAGCCATTCAATGGGTTCAGGCAATCGGATTCCAAAAGATTAACTCTACGGACCTCGGCTGCAAATGGTAACCCGGCACCGCCTCGCCCGCTCAGGCCTTTTGACCGCGCCACTCGCGGGCCGGTTTGCGGTGCCGGACCGGACCGTGGTCCGGCTGCGGCGGCCGCCGGGATTTTGCCAAAGCGGTGTGGCGCGGCGCTGCCAACCGCATGCCATGTATTTGCAACTCAACGGGTTGCGTGAGTCCGAAAAATAAGTGAAAAAAAATGGCGAAAATTGTTGACCTGTGGGGTGGGGCTGAACTAGCTTTGCGGGCCGCCACGACGAATCGGGCGGTCGAGAGACCGGATGTCGATCGAGGAAAACCATCCCCGATCGGCTTTTTAGTCCCCTTGATGCAGGCTCTTTGACAGTGTGACTCAGCGGTCGGCCGC